>NZ_JAMKFF010000007.1:0-158381 GCF_023574125.1 Corynebacterium intestinale | reverse complement strand
AACATGCGCCTCACCACCAACACATAACCACCAACAACGCCTGAGTAAGACACCGCTACCGGATACTCACTCAGGCGCTACCAGATACTCACCACACCGCTACCATTTCAGTCTTCTGAACAGTATCGCTGCCTCGGTGGCCGCGTTTTCGCTAGCGCTGCACACGAAGTCAAAAACTCGCGACTCTATTTCCCTCATTATCTCGGGTCTCATTGTCGGCGTCCTCCGCGCCATTGCCATGCCACCGCTGGGAGGAATCGAGCCTCCACTTTTTACTCTGCTCACAGCCTTGGGCTGGCTGCTCCCCCTCATAGTGTTCTTTGCTATTGGACTCGCTGTCCGCAATAGCCGTGAGCTCACCGCATCCCTCGCCCGCCAAGCAGAACTCGCTGAGGAAAACGCCATTGTCGAGGAACGCGCCCGCATTGCGCGAGAGCTTCACGACACCACCGCCCATCACCTCTCAGCCATCGCCATCCAAGCTCAAGCCGCACAGGCATGCATCGATGTCAACCCCACCGCTGCCAAAGAGCATCTCCAACACGTGACCTCGTCGACGACGAAAGCACTCCAGGATGTCCGCGCGACCGTTAGCAAGCTTTCGGTTTCCGATGCCGAAATACACCGCATCCCTCAGCCGACAAATATGTCTGCGCTAATTTCGGAGGTTCGCGCTCTAGGGCAGGCAGTAACGTTTTCGGACACCTCCCACTTGTCGGAGGGCGAGTTGATCGCGGCTTATCGAATCACCCAAGAAGCTCTGACAAATGCCCGCAAGCATGCAACAGGCGCGCCTGTTGATGTCATGCTGAGCGATGATGAACTGCGGATAATCACCCGCGGCACTTTCACACATAGCCCCGCGGGCCGTGGCACCATCAGCATCCAAGAGCGCGCCCGAGCTGTCGGTGCAACCGCTTTCAATGAACCTACCGAAGATGGTTGGCTGGTGCTCATTACCTGGAGGAAGCCATGATTCGAGTCTTGTTAGTTGATGACCAACCTCTGATCAGACAGGGATTAAAAGCAATCTTCGAGGCCACCGGTGAGATCAAAGTTGTGGCTGAGGCAGCTTCCGGGAATGAGGCGATAGCAGCTGCAAAGGCTCGCGACATTGACGTGGTGTGCCTCGATATCCGCATGCCTGACGGGGACGGGATCTACGCAACCACGGAGATTAACAAACAAGACAATCCCCCAGCAGTCATCGTGATCACCACCTTTGACCTAGACGAATACGTCTTTGGTGCCCTCGAAGCCGGTGCCTGTGGCGTCATGCTGAAAGACTCCCCAATGACCGACCTCATCCAAGGAGTCAAACACGCGGCCTCAGGTGAAGGCATGGTCGACGCTGCGGTTACTAAAAGGGTGATTGCAGAATTTGGTCGGCGGAAAGCGCGGGCCACGGTAGATTCAGCCCTACTCACGCCGCGCGAACTCGAGTGTGTACGGGCCCTGGGCAAAGGATTAACCAACATCGAAATCGGGCGCGAGCTGTATTTGGAGCCCTCTACGGTCAAGACTCATTTGTCATCTGCGATGGCCAAAGTGGGAGCTCGTTCGCGAGTACAGCTCGTGATCTGGGCCTTTCGCGCAGGAGTGGTGAGCTAACTAGGGGGCGCAGTTCCCAACACCACCTCGCAACCGGAGCACTGTTAACACCTTGGGTACAAAGTTATCCACAGGGTGGGGATAACTCTGTGGAGAACGAATTCCACAGCCTTTCTCCACACCCTGTGGATAAGTGTTTTCACGCTTCCCACAGCCCGCACAAAAACTTCGAACACAACCTAATACGCTGCTGATCTGCGGTTATCTTGGCCCACACGTTCGGTAAATTACAAAAATGTAGTTATCCACAATGTGGATAACTTATGTGGAATTCTTTCGCACAGAGGTTTCGGTGGATAACACGCCCGAGTTATCCCCAAAGCCCAGCTCGCAGCGCCGCTGCAACAGCAGCTATCACCCCGATAAGCCATATCCCCAGCCAACGCAGCCACGCACGTTGGCGAAAGAGGAATGGCGCCAACAGCAGTCCTGTGAGCAAACCGCCCAAGTGCCCCCACACGGAGACGTTCTCCGCCACAAAGCTGTAGGCAACGTTTGCTACGACCAAGACGATGGGCGCGCGCAGATCAAGACCGCGGCTGCGGTACACGCCGATGAGTAGTCCCATGAGCGCAAAGAGGGCACCGGAGGCGCCCACCGTGGGTGTGCCGAAATCCATCCACAGCACTGCGGCGGAAGAGCCCACAATGGAGATGAGATAGGCCGCCGCGTACAGCGCGCTGCCCAGGGCGCGTTCTACTTCCCTACCCACAAAGAACAGCATCACCATGTTGACCAAGAGGTGCCCGGCGTCGAGGTGCATAAAGCCCGCGGTAATGACAGTTGTGGGGTGCTCAGACACTTCAGGGCCCCACAACGTCCAGTCTTGGGCCAGCATGCTGCGATAGTAAGGCGTAGAGAGGGTCTTGGCCTGGATGGACGTGACCAACCATGCCCCAATGCACAACACCATGAGCACCACGGTGACTGGCGCCGAACGAAGATGATTTTTCACGCAGACTCCTAAAACAACGAGCCCGCCACCACATCACGTGGCAGCGGGCTCAGATGAAAAGCTAAGAACGCTTAGGCGATCTCGATGGACTCGATGACAACGTCCTCAGCCGGACGGTCCATGCGGTCGGTGGAGACCTTCGCAATCTTGGACACGACTTCCTGGGAAGCCGCATCGGTGACCTCACCGAAGATGGTGTGGTGGTTGTTCAGGTGCGGGGTCGGCGCCACGGTGATGAAGAACTGGGAGCCGTTGGTGCCCGGGCCGGCATTCGCCATGGCCAGCAGGAACGGGCGGTCAAACTGCAGCTCCGGGTGGAACTCATCCTGGAACTGGTAGCCGGGGCCGCCACGGCCGGTGCCGGTCGGGTCGCCGCCCTGGATCATGAACTGGTCGATGACGCGGTGGAAAATAGCGCCATCGTAGAACGGGCCGGACTGCTCGCCCTTGGCGTTCTGGGTGGTGTAGTCCTTCTCGCCCTTAGCCAGGCCGATGAAGTTCTCAACGGTTACCGGTGCGTGGTTACCGAACAGGTCGATAACAATGTCACCGTAGTTGGTGTGCATCGTTGCAGTTGCGGTCTTCTGAGTCATGCCAGCCATTGTATGGAAATTTCCACCATTTCGTTGTTCCGCCGCGACGCTGTCAGCGATCTGCGTAGGGTTGCAAGCATGATTCGCGCCGTTCTCTTCGATCTCGATGACACCCTCATGGACCACACCGCCGCGATGCATGCGGCCGTTGAGGAGTGGCTGCCGGGCGGTCATTACGAGCGCTTCGCGGAGATCGAGCGCAAGTGGTTCGCCGCCTACGAGCGCGGCGAGGTCACCCACCAGGGCCAGCGCGTGGAGCGCTGCCGCGAATTCCTGGGCCGCCCAGAGATGACGGAGCAGGAGGCACTGGCGGAATATGCCAAGTATTTGGCCGCGTACGAAAAGCACTGGCAGGCGCTTGGCGACGCCCGCCCCACCCTCCAGCACGTCCTGTCCCGCGGCCTCAAAGTGGGCATTTTGACGAACGGAGCTCGCCAGATGCAAGAGGGCAAGCTAAAGGCGGGCGGGCTCGACCTGCCAGGCGTTGAGCTCTTTCCCACCGTGGAAATGGCTAAGCCAAAACCTCACCGAGAGGCCTACCTCGAGGCTTGTCGGCGCCTAGAGGTAGAGCCTGGCTCCACACTCATGATTGGTGATTCGGTGGCCAATGATGTCGAAGGCGCCCGGGCCGCAGGGCTCAAGGCGCTGCACTTCGATAGGGCCGGAAACGGAGACATCGCCGCGCTCAGTGAGCTGACGGCGATGAACTTCGTTTAAATCTCTGTAGACGAGATTTAAACCTAGAGGCTAGAGCGGACCTCGTCGCGGGCGAGGACCAGGTTGCGCAGGGAGGCCTCGGTCTCCTCGTAGCCGCGAGTCTTCAGGCCGCAGTCCGGGTTGACCCACAGGCGCTCGACCGGCACGTTCTTGAGCGCCGCGCGGATGAGCTCGGCCATCTCCGCCACGGACGGGATGCGCGGGGAGTGGATGTCGTAGATGCCCGGGCCGATTTCGGAGTGGAACTTCTCATCGATATCCTCGAGCAGCTCCATGCGGGAGCGGGCGGCCTCGATGGAGGTGACATCGGCATCCAAGCCAGCGACGGCGTCGATGATCTGGCCAAACTCCGAGTAGCAGAGGTGCGTGTGGATCTGGGTTTCAGGCTTCGCCTGCAAGGAAACCACTCGGAAGGAGCGCACGGCCCAGTCGAGGTAAGCCTTGCGGTCCTTCTCGCGCAGCGGCAACAGCTCACGCAGGGCGGGCTCATCGATCTGGATGATGTCGATGCCGGCCTCTTCGAGGTCGCGGACTTCGTCGGCCAGCGCCACGCCGAGCTGGTCGGCGGAGACGGACTGGTGGACATCATCGCGCACGAAGGACCAGGCCAGGATGGTCACCGGGCCGGTGAGCATACCCTTGACGTGCTTCTCGGATAGGGACTGCGCGAACTTCGCCCACTCGGTGGTCATGGCCTTCGGGCGGGAGATGTCGCCGACGACGATCGGCGGACGGGTGCAGCGGGAGCCGTAGGACTGGACCCAGCCGTTCTCGGTGACGACGAAGCCGTCGAGAAGCTCGGCGAAGTACTGCACCATGTCGTTGCGCTCCGGCTCGCCGTGGACCAGAACGTCGAGGCCCAGGCGCTCCTGCAGCTCAATGACGGACTTCACCTCGTTGCGCAAGGCCTCGGTGTAGTCGGCGTCGGAGAGCTCGCCCTTGCGGTGCGCGGCGCGGGCGGCGCGGATCTCAGAGGTCTGCGGGAAGGAACCGATGGTGGTGGTCGGCAGCTGCGGCAGGCCGAGGGCCTCCTGTGCCTTGTTGCGCTCAGCGAACTCCGGCTGGCGCTGGACCTGGCCCTCCGGCAGCTGCGCGGTGCGCTCCTGCACGGCCTGGTTGTGGATGCGTGAGGACTCGGCGCGGGTGCGCACGGCGCGGTCGGCCTGCGCGTAGGCCTCCGGGGCGTCGAGCGGGCCGGCGGCGAGTGCTACGACCTCGCGGATCTTCTCGTCGGCGAAGGCGAACCAGGTGGCAACGTCGACCGGCAGGGAGGTCTCCGCCTCGACGGTGTGCGGGACGTGCTGCAGGGACACGGAGGTGGTTACAGAAACGCCTTCGCCGAGGGTCTCGAGCTTCTCGCGCAGGTCGCGGAGGTTGGCGGCCCAGACATTGCGGCCGTCGACCAGGCCGGCGGAGAGGTGGGTGGCTTCGGCAAGCTTGGCGACGCGCTCGAGGTAGGAGTTGTCCAGCGCCAAGGTGCCCACTGAGAGATCCACCTGGACAGCTTCCGGCTTGAGCTCAGCGATGACGTCAAGGCCAGCATTGAGGGAACCATAGGGCGTGGTCAGGTAGACCTGCGGGCGCTTCTCCGCGCTAAGGATGCGGCCATAAGCGCTCTTGAGCGCGGCGGCGAGGGTGGCGTCGTCAGCCGCGGCGAGGTCAGCGACCAGGGCCGGCTCAACGAGCTGGAGCCACTCCACGTTGGCGTCGGCAAGCTGCTCCAGCACGGTGAGGTAGGAGTCCACGAGCTCATCGAGGCGGTCGAGCGGCTGTTTGGTAGCGCCCTCGGCCTGCTTGGACAGGGCCAGCAGGGTCACGGGGCCAACGAGGACCGGGCGCACGGTGTGGCCGGCGGCGCGAGCCTCCTCGACGATCTTCAACACGCGCTGGGGGCGGGCACTAAAGGTCTGGTCATCGCTGATTTCAGGAACAATGTAGTGGTAGTTGGTGTCGAACCACTTGGTCATCTCCAGCGGCGCGGTGTCCTTGTTACCGCGGGCCAGGGTGAACTCATCATCGAGGCTCTCGCCCTGAGCAGCGCCCACGGTCAGCGCTGTCTCGAGGACATGGTCGTAGTAGGCAACGTCCGCGGGGATGGCGTAATCCTCAGTGAGCCCCAGCTCCTTGAGACGGGCGTAGGTATCGAGGCACAGGGAGTGCGCGGCCGATTCAAAGGTCTCGGCGTCGATCTTGCCGGACCAGTAGGACTCCAGCGCGCGCTTAAGCTCACGATGGGCACCTACGCGGGGATAGCCCTCAATCGTTGCCTTGGGAAATGGTGCGGTCATGGGGTAACTCCAATTCGATGTAGCAGGTCAGTCGTAATGTCTGGATTGTTATGCGTGTAGATGTGCAGCCCGTCGGCGCCGGCGTTCATCACCGATTTCGCCAGGGAGGCCGTAAGCTGCATCCCGATTTCTTTCTCTTCCTCAGGGGAGGTCGCTGCCGCGAGCTGATCGAGCACCTGCGGTGGCCCGTCCAGCCCGGACAGCTGGCACATTCGCTCCACCCGAGCACGGCTAGTCATCGGCATGATCCCGGGGATGAGCGGAATGCGCACGCCCGCCAGCCGGGCGCGTTGGGCGAAGCGGACGTAATCCTCCGCGTCAAAGAAGAGCTGGGTGATGGCGAAGTCAGCGCCGAGGCGTTGCTTGGCCAGGAGAACGTCGATGTCCTCGTCCGCCGTGGCGGACTCGGCGTGGCCGTTGGGGTAGCAAGCCACGCCCACGGCCAAGCGCCCAGCGGCCAAGCGCGCCACGCGGGCAGATTCCCAGCGGCGAATGAGCCGGACGAGGGAGTCGGCGTGCGGCAGGTGGCCTTCGGGCATGCCGCCCTCTGGCAGGTCGCCGCGGAGCGCGAGAAGGCCGCGCACGCCGGCGTCGACGAGCGTGTCGATCCAGCCAACGAGCTCTTCCTCCGTGCCGGCAGTGCAGGCCAGGTGCGCCAGGGGACGCATCGCGGTATCTCGCGAAATCTTCTCAATGAAGGCCGCGGTTCCCTCCAGCCACCCGGAGCGCTGGGAGCTGGTGACGGCGATGTAATCGGGGTTATATGCGGCAAGCGTGTCGAGCAAGCGGTCAATCTTTTTGGCGTCCGCATCGTGGCGCGGTGGGATCACCTCGAAGGAGAGAGCGGTGCGCTGTGGGCGCTTAGGCGTATCTTCGCTGATTTGGTCTAGTGGCGCGGATGCGGAGAGTCGCGGGGACATGCTCACCTCCTCTGCAGGTTATCGTGGTCGGTCATCTGTGCTGTTGGTGGAAAACGTACCAAGCTGTCCATTTTGAGCGAAAGCATTTAGGCAATGGTCATACCTTTCCAACCCGGCCAGCTGCACCGTTACCCAAACCTGTACTGAATAAAAAGGCCACTGTTCCGTACAAAGCTGTCTATTTTCTTTGAACCGCTCCCTCCTTGCGGCCCGTGGTGGCAGGACGTGGCTGCCGCCACTACGCTGAAAGGGAGTATCCAGCGCTAACGCGGACACACATGTGCAGTGTCCCGTCCGGCGCAGACAACCACTCCATAAACAGTTACCCACCGAGCAATCGCCTCAAGCATTGACGTAAAGGAGCATCTCTCCCGATGAACCCCACCGCACTGTCCACAGCAATTAGCGCCACCTCCGCCCTGGTGGAGCGCCTCAAGGAACGCCGCGATGAAAAGGCTCGCGAGGCCTACTCCGTCCTGGAGACCGCCGCCGCCCGCATGGAAGAGCGCGATGACGAGTGGTTCCCGGAGGCACGCCGCGAAGCCGGTGCCGTGACCAAGGCCGCGCATGCCCGCCTCGAGCGCACCCTCGAACAGCTCAAGGAGCGCAGCGAGGAAGCAACCGAGAAGCTCTCCGCTGCCGCCGCAGACGCCCAGGACAAGGCCACCAAGAAGTGGGAGAAGACCCAGAGGCAGGCTGAAAAGAAGGCCACCAAGGCCCGCAAGCAGGCCAAGAAGAAGGCTTCCAAGGCTGAGAAGAAGGCACAGAAGCAAAGCGCCCAGCTGCAGAAGAAGGCCCGCGCCATCAGCGGCAAGGATAAGAAGAAGGGCTCGAAGATCTGGCTGATCTCCGCGCTGGTTGCCGCCATTGCTGCCATCGGCGGTGGCATCTACTACTTCTTCACCCAGAAGAAGGAGAAGGAATCCGCCGTCCCGCCGCGCGTTGAGGACTTCTCTTCCCCGTCCGCACCGCAGGGTTCCACCTTGGTCTACACCTCCACCACCGAGGATGACGCCAAGAAGGAGTCCGACTTGGCCGAGGAAGGCGTCGTCGAGCGCGATGAAGAGCTGCTGGGTTCCCTCGATGAGCAGCTGGCCAAGCACCGCGAGGAAGAAACCGCCATCCAGGACGCCGTCGAGACCGAGATCGAGGTCAGCAACGCCGACAAGAAGGATGCCGACACCTCCCGCATCACCGATGATCACGAGTCCGAGGGCAAGCACCGCCTCCAGACCGAGGACGAGAACTAACCCCCCCAACCTTGGGGGTGCGCATTTCGTTGCCTTGATCTCACTGCGTTGCCCCCGCGCGCCCGACCTGCTTGAATTGAAGGCTAATCGGCATCGATCCTCAAAGATCGGTGCCCGCGCGCTGTTTTGCGCGGGAAGCCCTATCAACAGCAGGCAAGGAGATCAGGCATGAGCTTTGAGTCGCTCGTAGTCAAGCTCAAGAGCGGGGAGACCTTTTATTTCCCCGCAGGTGCCGTGAGCGGCGATCCGTCCACCCGCGTGGATAACCTGCGCTTTGCCATTGAAAACGGCACGCAGTTTAGCTCCGTCGATGATTATGGAGTCGACCGCGAGTTCAACGGCTATGACGTGGAAAATTACCACTTGGCTTAATTCCCCACAGTGAGTCACCGATCGTAATCTGAATCACTCATCCATCCTTTTTGCGCTATAGGATGAGTCTTTATGACTCACTATCCACGCATGCGGACGTGGTCGTGGTATCTCCCCGATGAGCCACCTTCCGGCGAGGTTTCCCTCACCGAGACCACCAACTTCTCCCGCCCAGCTAAAGCCACGTGGCGTCTGCTCGGCGCCCAGCGCACCGGCGTTATCGGCATCTTCGTTGCCACCCTCATCAACGCTCCGCTGGGTGCGTTGGTCTCCGTCATCATCGGCCAGACCACGCAGTATGCCTTCTCCGAGCCTTCCTGGCGCACCGTAGCGCTGCCGCTTGCGGCCACGGCGATCCTCCTCTTCATCGCCTATATCTGCGAGGCCACGGCGGATGCTTTCACAGACTTATCCCAAGCCCGCATCACCCATACGCTGCGCCTTAACCTGCTGGATAAGTTGCTGAGCGCTTCCACTGCAGGCATTAGCCCCGGCCGGCTGCTCAACACGATGGATGAGGATTCGCACTACATCGGCCAACTCAAGCAGATCCTCAACTTCCCACTGGTCATGGTGGGCTACCTCTTGGGCGCGGTGGTCAGCCTGGCCCCGATTTCCTGGCAGGTCTCAGCTGTGCTGCTGGTTGGCGCACTCGCCACCGCGCTGGCCTCCTGGGCCACCACGAAGCCGCTGACGAGGATCGCCGCGCGCCGCCGCCAGTTGGAGAACACCGCGCTTTCACTCGCCACGGACTTTGCTCAAGGCTCCCGGGTCATCAAAGGCCTCGGCGCCAAGGACATCGCGCGCCAACGTTTTTCTGACGCCGCCCAGAACTCCTTGGGTGCCATGCTCCGCGAGGCCAAGCTGTCCTCCCTCATGGCCTGGCTGCGCCAGATGGTTCCCGCGTCCTTTGCCGTGGGCATTCTTGCCTGGACCTCCTGGGAAACCTTCGAGGGCCGCATCGCCCCCGGCGGGATGATGGCGATCACCATGCTCGTCCCGCCCGCGCTCACCGCGCTGGGTGTGTCTCTCGGCCTGCTCACGGAGAACTGGGCGCGGGCGCGTGCCTCCGTGGAGCGCGTCGGCGAGCTGCTCGGACAGCTTTCTTCCAACACCACCGAGGCCGCCGGCACGCCGATTGACCTCTCCCCCGGCTTGCACGTGTGGATGCCTATCAGCACAGAGGGGCGCAGCACCGTGGACTCTTGGGTGCGCTACCTCCATGAGCACGGCGCCTTGTGCCCGCCACACCGCATCTCCGTGTTGGAGGGCACCCTGCTGGACAACGTCGATCCGCTCCGCAGTGCTAGCGCTACGCAGCTTCACGACGCCCTCCACGCCTCCGCCTGCGAGGATATTGTTATCCGCCTCGGTGGGCTTGGTCCCAACGGCGAGCTACCCACCGCGCCCATCGGTGAGGCCGGCCTCAACCTCTCCGGCGGCCAGCGCCAGCGCGTCGCGCTTGCCCGCGCGCTCGCCCTCGACCCCGATGTCCTCGTGCTGGACAACCCCACGACGGGACTGGATTCGTTGACCCTGGCGGACGTCGCCAAGCGCGTGCGTGAACTGCGCGCCGGCAAGACCACCGTGATCATTACATCCGCCTCCACGTGGGCCGCCAACGCCGATGAGGTGGTGGAGCTATGAGCCAGCAGGATCGCGCGGATGCCCTTGCACCTGCCTCCCCGCGGGAGTGTCTCCGTTTTCTGAAGACCCTGCCCAGTGCGCCCAGTCGGCTTGGCATCGCCCTTTTCTTCGGACTGTTTACCGTTACGGTCATCATGATGAACCTGGTCTCCCAGGTGCTTGGCCGCGTCGTGGACATCATCCAGGGCGTGGAGATCCCCATCCTTGGCACGGGGCGCGCAGCCATGGTGGGCGCGCTCGTTGTTATCGCGGTGGGCTTCCTCGTGGAGGTCACCGGCCGCACAGTGGGCCGCTTGTTGGTTACCTCCACTACCTGCCGTCTCTCGGTAGATCTGCGCACCTCAGCGCTGGATTCCACCCTCGGCGCCCCCGTGCCCGCCGTCATGGAATTGGGCACCGGCAACATCATCACGCGCCTGTCCAAGGACATCGACACCGTCGTCATGACCATCTCCATGATGGGTGACCGCCTCGTGCTCACGCTCTTCATGCTGCCGCTGACCGCGCTCATGATGATCTTCATCCACCCCGCTTATGCGCTGCTCTTCATAGCGGTGAGTTGTCTGCTCTACCCCTTCATCCGCGGCACCATGCGGGATATCCCCGCCGTGGCCAACGAGGTGTCCTCGGTGGAGGCCTACCGCAACAACGTGCTGCTGGACACCATTCGCGCCCTGGAGACCCTCCGCCAGTTCTCCCTGAAAGACTGGGCGCATGCACGCATGGAGCGCTATTCCTGGGACACGGTACAGGCCTGGGGTGACAAGGTTCCGCTCATCAACCGCATCTTGGGCCAAGGCGCCCTGGCCTTCGCGGTGTTGCTGCTGGGCTCCGTCCTTATGTCCGTGCCCATGGTGATGTGGGAATGGTTGACCCCCGGTGAGGCCACCGCCGCGGTGCTGCTGGTCATGCGGTTGGAGATCCACGTCTTCAACATCCTCTTCTTCGCCGGCGAGATCCAGCATTCCGTGACGTCTCTCGGCCGCGCGGTAGCGCTGGCGACCCTGGAGAACAACGCTGGTACGAAGGAGCCCAAGGACACGCCCCGGCTACACGACGCCCCCACCATCACCATCGAGCATCTTTCCTACGCCTACCCCGGCGGGGCACGCGTGCTTGACGACGTCTCCCTGACCCTCACCGCCGGCACCACCACCGCCCTGGTGGGTACCTCCGGTGCGGGTAAGTCCACGCTCGCCGCCCTCGTGGCGGGCCTGCAGTACCCTTCGGCGGGGAGCATTAGCCTCGATGGCATCGATACCGCCACCGTGCCGAACACGTGGATTACCGAGCACGTCGCGCTCATTACCCAAGAGGTCCATCTCTTCTCCGGCACCTTGCGCGAGGACCTGCTCCTGGCCAAACCCGACGCCAGCGATGAGGAGCTGTGGCATGCGCTCAACACGGTGGGCTTGGATGAGCAATCGCGGTGGCTGCCTCAAGGCCTGGATACGAAGATCGGCGCCGGCAACGAGGAGATCGGTGCGGAGGCCGAGCAACAGCTTTCCCTGGCTCGCATGATCCTGCGCCAGCCGCCGGTGCTCATTATGGATGAGGCCACCTCCGAAGCCGGCTCCGAGCACGCCAAGGTACTCGAAAGCGCCGCCAAGGCAGTCACCAAGGGGCGCACCGCGCTCGTCGTTGCCCACCGCCTGGACCAGGCCCGCGAGGCCGACCGCATCATCGTGATGGAACAGGGTCAGATCGTTGAGGATGGCACCCACGCCGAGCTGATGGACCTCGGCGGGCGCTATGCCTCGGCTTATTCCCAATGGGAGCACGGCTCATAGGTGGTGCACGCCGCGTCCTACCATGGAAGCTATGCATCTTCTTTCCCTCACCGAAGCTGACCGCACCTACCTCGCCCGTATTAACTTTCTTGCCGATACCTTCGGCGATGAGCACAAGGAACTCCCCGCGGGCTTCGAGGAAGGTTTTGATTATTACCTCGGCGGTTGGGAGCCTTCCCGCGGAGGTTTCATCGCCTGGGAGGGCCACGTCCCTGCCGGTGGCGTGTGGCTAAATTGGGGCACAGCTGAGCGCCATGGTTTCGGCCACGTTATTGAAGGCATCCCAGAGCTTGCTCTAGCTGTGGAACCTCGCTTCCGCAGCCAGGGAGTGGGCACCATGCTTATCGACGCCGCCACCGAACTCGCCCGCGAGATGGGCGCCCCAGGTATCTCGCTGTCAGTGGCTAAAGACAACGACCGCGCCCACCGCCTTTACCTGCACCTTGGCTTTGCGCCGGTGAGCGAGAGAAGCGGGCACATCGTCCTGGTCAAGCGCTTCAAGGATGTCGACTAAGTTAAGCGAAAAGCTAAAGGGCGCTCACTGTGTGAGCGCCCTGTGGAGCATAGGGGAATCGAACCCCTGACCTTTGCATTGCGAACGCAACGCTCTACCAACTGAGCTAATGCCCCAATACCTGTAGAGCGTACTCCTCTCGGTAAAAGCAACGAAATCACCCCTATTACGGGCCTAGCGAAACCTCAGGAGTTAACTTCTTTCACTCTAGTTGCGTGTCACTAGGGATAATCCACCTTCACCGGACAGACAATAAAGCGTCTTAAGAAAGTCTGTGGAAGGTTGTCATGCGCCGAAAAAGTGTTCTTGTCCGCTCCCTCATCGCCCTTGCAGCAGCCACGGCCCTGCCTGGCGCCGCTGCTGCCGTGGAGCTTCCCCAGCCGGTGATTCAACAGCCGACGTTGCCACAGCTCCCCGACGTCCAGAAGGACATCCAACAACTAGAGCACGACGCCTACGATGCTCTTCCCAAGGAGCTTCAAAATAGTCCTGTCTTTGCCGGCTCCTCGCGGCCGGCTGCGAAGCCCGCGCCGACCGGCAAACAGCAGTCGCAGTCGGTTGCTGATGCCACCTGCTCCAACTGCGTGGCCATCACCTATGACGATGGCCCCGGCGAGTTGACCGCTCAGCTCCTCGACACCCTGAAGGCCAAGGACGCCCACGCCAGCTTCATGGTCTTGGCTCCCAGTGCCACCGCGCACCCGGATCTGCTGCGCCGTATGAAGGCTGAGGGCCACACCGTGGGAAACCACACCGCATCCCACCGCGAGCTCAACAAGCTCTCCCCCAGCGACGTGGACGGCGAGATCAAGGCCGGGGCCGCGGCAATCAAGGCAGCAACGGGTGAGAACCCGCGGTGGATGCGTCCCCCGTACGGTGCCACCAACGGCACCGTGGACGCCGCTGCGAAGGCTAATGGCCAGGCACAGGCCCTGTGGTCCGTCGACACCGTGGATTGGAAGGACCGCAATTCCGAGCACGTCTGTGAGGCCGCAGTCAGCGGGGCGCAGCCCGGCTCCATCGTCCTCATGCACGACATTCACGCCACAACCGTAGGGGCCGCAGACTGCGTCATCGACGGCCTGCGCGCGAAGGGCCTGGAACCGGTGAGCCTCGACCGCCTCATCCCCAATCCGCAGGCGGGAAAGCAATACCTCACCCGCTAGCGCACAGCAGCCTGTTCTGGGACCAAACTAAAGGCACCTTATGCAGATTTCCGTATCCATCTACCTGGTGTTTTCGGGTCGGAGGTCTCCATATGGTGCCTTTAGTTTGGTCCTTTAACCCGCCCCTGTGTGACCAGTTTGGCCGAACGCGAAAAGCGCCCAGCGTTTCCGCCGGGCGCCTTCCACTTATGCTGTGGAGCATAGGAGAATCGAACTCCTGACCTTCTGCTTGCAAAGCAGATGCTCTACCAATTGAGCTAATGCCCCATTGTTCCGTGGTGGGCCTAGCTGGAATCGAACCAGCGACCTCATCGTTATCAGCGATGCGCTCTAACCGACTGAGCTATAGGCCCTTGACCGGAACGAGTAGTTACTCTACATAGGACCGGCGATCTATTACAAATCGCCTGGTCATATGTAGTTTTTCTCGGTGATATTCGCTAGTTATGCGGTTCGTCTTGGAGGCGAATCTTGAATCCACCGAAGACGTCCACGATGGCGTTGTAGATCACCGCCAGAAGCGGCGCCAGGATGGTCATCAGCACAGCGATGATGGCACCAAACAGTGCGGCCGCGGAGACGACCAACCCGAAAGAGACCTCAAAGCCGCCGCCAACACCGCCGACGAGGCTATTGAAGGAATCCCAGATGCCCGCCTGGTCAAGGCCGAGATACAACAGGCACACGGCGATGATCCAGGCGACGAGGCCGACGAGGGACATGGCCAAGCCAACGCGGAACGCCGACATGGGCGAAATCCGGGCTAGGTGAAGCTCTCGTCCAATCATGGGTTACTCCTCGTCCTTATCGGCATCCTTGCTGTCAGCTTCGTCCTGCTTGGAGTCTTCCCCAAGCTTGAGGTGCTCAGGCTTGACGTCCTCCACGGACTTCTCACCCTTGGCCACTGCCTGGGCATTCTCCTCGCCATCATCCTCCACATTGCGGTCGATGGCCAGCAGTTCGACGTCGTCAGCCAGGTTAACCAAACGCACGCCCATGGTGGCGCGGGAGCTCGGGCGAATCTGGTTGACCTCAGTGCGCACCACGCCGCCGGCGGAGGTGATGGCGAAGATCTCGTCGTCCTCGTCCACAGCGATAGCCGCAATGAGCTTGCCGCGCTTCGGGGTGTACTTGAAGGTCATCACGCCGAGGCCGCCGCGGCCCTGCGGGGTGTACTCTTCGATGGCCGTGCGCTTGCCGTAGCCGCCGGAGGTGGCAACCAGGAGGAACTGACCGTCGTTGACCACAGACATGGACAACAGCTGGTCGTCGCCGCGGAAGCGCATGCCCTTCACGCCGGCGGTAGCGCGGCCCATTGGGCGGAGCTGGTCGTCGTCGGCAGTAAAGCGGATGGCCTGGCCCTGCTCAGAGGTGAGCAGGATGTCATCGCCCTCGTTGACCAGCTGGGCACCGATCAGCGCATCGCCCTCGTTGAGGTTGATGGCGATGAGCCCAGCGGAGCGTGCGGATTCGTAGTCGGTGAGGCGGGACTTCTTCACGCGGCCCTGCTGGGTAGCAAGGACGAGGTAAGGAGCGTCCTCATAGGACTGAATCTGGATGACCTGGGCGATCTTCTCCTCCGGCTGGAACTCCAGCAGGTTGGCCACGTGCTGGCCGCGGGCGGTGCGGCCTGCCTCCGGAAGCTCGTAGGCCTTGAGGCGGTAGACGCGGCCGAAGTTGGTGAAGAACAGGATCCAGTCGTGCGTGGAGCAGACGAAGAAGTTCTTGACAATATCGTCCTGCTTGAGCTCCGCGCCGCGCACGCCCTTACCACCGCGCTTCTGTGCCTTGTAGGAATCCACTTTGGTGCGCTTGGCGTAACCGGTAGCGGTGATGGTGACAACGACATTCTCGCGGGCAATGAGGTCTTCATCGGACACGTCACCGGAAGCGGCGACGATCTGGGTACGGCGCTCATCGCCGTACTTTTCGACGATCTCCTCCAGCTCATCGTGGACGATCTGACGCTGGCGCTCCTCGCGGGCCAGGATGTCCTTGAGGTCCGCGATGATCTCCTCGATCTCCGCCAACTCATCAATGATCTTTTGACGTTCCAGGGCAGCCAGGCGGCGCAAACGCATGGCCAGGATGGCATCGGCCTGGATCTCGTCGACGCCGAGAAGCTGCATCAGGCCGTCACGTGCCTCCTCCACCGTCGGGGAACGGCGGATCAGCGCGATGACCTCATCGAGCATGTCGAGCGCCTTAACCAAGCCGCGCAAGATGTGGGCGCGCTTCTCCGCCTCATCCAGGCGGAACTGGGTACGGCGGACGATGACCTCGATCTGGTGAGCAACGTAGTAGCCCAGCATCTGATCGAGGCGCAGGGTGCGCGGCACGCCATCGACGATGGAGAGCATGTTCGCGCCGAAGGAGGTCTGCAGCTGAGAGTGCTTGTACAGGTTATTGAGCACCACGCGAGCCACGGCGTCACGCTTCAGGGTGACCACGATGCGCATACCCACGCGGTCAGAGGACTCGTCCTCGATCTTGGCAATACCGGCAATCTTGCCGTTGACCACGGACTCCGCGATGTTGGAGATCATGTTATCCGGGTTGACCTGGTAGGGCAGCTCAGTGATCACGATGGTCTGGCGGTTGCCCACCTCCTCAATGGAGGTCACACCACGCATACGGATGGAGCCGCGGCCGGTGGTGTAGGCATCCTTGATACCTTGGTCGCCCACAATGAGGCCCGCAGTCGGGAAATCTGGGCCCTTGACGCGCTCCATGCACGCAGCCAAGGCTTCTTCCTCAGAAGCATTCGGGTTATCCAGCAGCCAGTAGATGGCCTCCGCCAACTCGTTGAGGTTGTGCGGCGGGATATTGGTGGCCATACCGACGGCGATACCGCCGGAGCCGTTCATCAACAGGTTCGGAACGCGGGAGGGCAGGATAGTCGGTTCCTGCGTCTTGCCGTCATAGTTCGGCGCGAAGTCGACGGTATTCTCGCGAATATCGCGTACCATCTCCATCGCCAGCGGCGTCATACGGCACTCGGTATAACGCATAGCTGCCGGGCCGTCATTACCGCGGGAGCCGAAGTTACCTTGGCCGTCGACCAGCGGGTAGCGCATGTTCCACGGCTGGGCTAGGCGCACGAGGGTGTCGTAGATAGCGACGTCACCGTGCGGGTGGAACTGGCCCATCGTGTCCGAAACCGGGCGGGCGGACTTTACGTAGCCGCGATCCGGTCGGTAGCCGGAGTCATACATGGCGTAGAGGATGCGGCGGTGGACAGGCTTAAGACCGTCACGCACCTCTGGCAGGGCGCGGCCGACAATGACGGACATGGCGTAGTCGATGTAGCTCGACTCCATCTCCTCATTGATGTCAATTGGTTGGATGCGATCGAAAAGATCACCGTTATTGTCGCTCATAACGCCCTATCCTACCTTCTAGGGCCGTCTAAGGCCGTTTGTGGCACAGCTGTAGTATCACGGTGATACCATGTCCTCTATGGCTATGACGCTGCGCCTGACCCCGGACCAAGACCATGCGCTGACCTTGTTGGCTTCCGCGCAAGGAACCTCCAAGCACGAGGCGGTGGTCCGCGCCGTTGTTGCGGCGGCCGCGCGAACCCTCACCGATGCCGCCGTACAGGACACCGCGCGCCGGCTGCTGCCTGGGCGTTCAGAATTAGAAGCGGAGATCCGCCAGGCCCGAGGCGCACGCCAGTGAACGTAGAACAACTGCTCCTCGTCGCCCGTGAGTTTTGCCGGGCCCATCGGGTACGGATTAGTAATTTCGCCGCACTAGCCGCCGCGGCCGCCGCGAGTACAGCCACCATTGAGGGAATTGCCGTTCATGGCAACCGCGATGCGGCGGCGGAGTCACTGGAGACGGTCTTGCGTTCTGTCCCCGCGCTCAGCGGAAAGAATGAAGATTTCGCACGATTTTGCGCCGAGGTCTATCTTTCTGTTGCAGAAGTTATGTAAGTTAAACATGATAAAGAAGTCTCTATTCCCTTGTAGGAAGGAATCCCCCTATGCCCTCGAAGTCTTTGAAGAAGTTCCTCGCCGCCGGTGTCGTGGCCACCACCCTCGCCACCGCCGCAACGCCAGCTGCGAGCGCTAAGACCGCCGACAATGACTGGCAGAAAAACCTCAACCCCGACTTCGAGCAGGGCGAAGGCGGCTCTTCCCTCACCGGCTCCACGCCGATCGACATGACGCTCATCATCGGCGGTAGCATCGCCGCCGCAGCGGCACTGCTCAAGCTAGTAGTGGATAACGTCCCGGCACTGCGCGCCCAGGTAGACGAGTTTGCCGCCCAGATCGGGATGGCCGGCTCCTCCGGTTCTTCTGAGAACAGCCGCCTCTACGAAGGTGGCCTCGACTTCGACCTCGAGCGCCTGGCCCGCACCAATGGCTTCCCGGAGATTGCTGACCAGCTCGCCGCGCTCAAGGCGGGATCCACCGCACCGGCACAGTAAGCTCGCCTGTATGACAAACCTCACCCAGCTTCTCCAATCCCCTACCCGCAACGCCGTAGTGGCGGACTTGGCCACGGCCGCCGATGACACCGTCTCTTCGCTCTCCGGCATTTCCGGAATGGCCTTCAAAGGCGCTTTAGGCGCTGCCAAGAAGGCAGATTCTAAGGTCTTGTCCAAGGGAATCAACCACATGCTTCCGGAACTACTCAATAGCCTGGATTCCTACTGGAAGGAATTCGAAGGCTCTGAGCAGTCCGACTTCGGCACCTACCTGGAAGGGCGCAGCGCTGAGATTACCGCCGCCATCATGGCAACCGCGGACAAGGCCGCGGAGAATGTGAACGCGCCTGGCATCGCCCGCACCTACAAGTCCCTGCGTGGCAAGGCCTCCTCGATTCTGGAGCCCAACGTCGCGACCATCGGCAGCGTTCTGCAGCGCCATATGACTACTGTTTAAGCGCCTGCTTAACGACGAAATAAGACCAGCACCTCATATGAGGTGCTGGTCTTTGCGGGTTTTGACCTAGCGTTTAGACGTCGAGGAAGCGTACGTCCTTCGCGCGGCGGGTAATGAAGGAGCGGCGAGCAGACACGTCATCACCCATGAGGATGGAGAAGAGCTCGTCGGCGCGCTGGGCGTCCTCCAAATCCACACGGCGAAGCACGCGGGTGGTCGGATCCAGGGTGGTCTCCCACAACTCGGAGGCGTTCATCTCACCCAGACCCTTGTAGCGCTGGATGCCGTCATCCTTGTTGATCTTGCGTCCCTGCTCCAGGCCCTCAGCAAGCAGCTTGTCACGCTCGGCGTCGGAGAAGGCGTAGCCCGGCTGGCCCTTGCCCCACTTCAGCTTGTACAGCGGCGGGTTAGCCAGGAAGACGTGGCCATCCTCAACCAGCTGCGGCATGAAACGGAAGAGCAGGGTCAGCAGCAGCGTAGCGATGTGTTGGCCGTCCACGTCAGCATCGGCCATGAGCACGATCTTGTCATAGCGCAGCTTGGAAATGTCGAATTCTTCGTGGATGCCGGTGCCCAGGGCCGTGATGATGGCCTGAACCTCAGCGTTCTTGAGCACCTTGTCCATGCGGGCCTTTTCCACGTTGAGGATCTTGCCGCGCAGCGGCAGGATGGCCTGGAACATGGAATCGCGGCCGCCCTTGGCGGAACCACCTGCGGAGTCACCCTCCACGATGTAGAGCTCAGAAAGCTTCGAGTCCTTGGAACGGCAATCCGCCAACTTACCCGGAAGGCCACCGAGGTCACCGGCGGACTTGCGGCGTACCAATTCGCGCGCCTTTCGTGCCGCCACGCGGGCGTGCGCAGAGGACACGGCCTTGTTGATGATGACCTTGGCCTCAGCCGGGTTGGCATCGAACCAATCGTTGAGGTGCTCGTTAACGGAGCGCTGGACAAATCCTCGAATCTCCGAGTTACCCAGCTTCGTCTTGGTCTGGCCTTCGAACTGCGGATCACCAACCTTGACGGAAATGACGGCAGCAAGGCCTTCGCGGCAGTCTTCGCCGGAAAGGTTGCCATCCTTTTCCTTGAGGAGCTTGTGCTCCTTGGCATAGCGGTTCATCAGGGAGGTCAGCGCCGCGCGGAAGCCTTCCTCGTGCGTGCCGCCCTCGTGAGTGTTAATGGTGTTGGCGAAGGTGTGGACGGACTGCTTGTAGCCCTGGTTCCACTGCAGCGCGATTTCCACCTCATGGTCCTCACCCTTAACGTCGAAGGCAACGATGGTGGGGTGGATGGCGGTCTTGTTCTTGTTGAGGTGCTCAACATAGTCCTGCAGACCGTTTGGGTAGTGGTAGGTGACTTCCTTCTTCTTTTTCTTGGACGCCTGGTCTTCGTCACCGTCGGCAGCCTCAGTGGACTCCCCCTTCTCATCCAGGCTGCTCAGGCTCACTGGGGCATCGCCAGCCTCGGCGATCTCCTCTAGTTCGGCCTGCTCCTTAGAGATGGCGCGCTCATCGCGCAGCACGATGGTCAGGCCCTTGTTCAGGAAGGCCATCTCCTGCAGGCGGCGAGCGATCGTGTCGTAATTAAACTCGACGGTCTCAAAGATCTCCGGGTCCGGCCAGAAGCGGATGGTGGTTCCGGTACCGCGAGCATTATCGCCTTCCACGAGTTCATCCGGGATGGCATTGTTGAAGTTCTGGTACCAGTGCTTGCCGTCGCGCTTGATATCTGCCTCGACGCGGGTGGACAAAGCATTGACCACAGAGATACCCACGCCGTGGAGGCCGCCGGAAACGGCATAGGATTCGGAGTCGAACTTACCGCCGGCATGCAGCTGGGTCATGACCACCTGGACGGTGGGAACGCCAGAGGCGTGCATCTCCACCGGGATACCACGGCCGTTATCGATAACTTCGATGCCGCCGTCTTCGCGGAGGGTGACGATGACCTTGTCGGCAAAGCCCGCCATCGCCTCATCGACGGAGTTGTCAACGATCTCCCAGATCAGGTGGTGCAGGCCACGGGCACCGGTGGAACCGATGTACATGCCGGGGCGCTTACGGACGGCTTCGAGGCCCTCCAGAATTGTGATTGACCCCGCATCATATGCGTGTTGTTCAGCCACGGATTCGTGTTCTCCTTTTGGCTAGAGCTAAATCTAAGACTCTAGCCATTCTACACTGTGTCCCCCCACGCAAGGGCACTGCACGCCCGTGAGAGCCCCAAATTTGCGTGAATTTCGCGGTCGCCCAAAATCAGCCGTACGTATCTTGCGAACCTTGCGGCTTGACCCATTGACGGCCCTCATAGTTGCGGTGCTGCTTGGGGCCCTGAATGTGCAGCTTAACCACCACGTCCGGGCCGAGGCGATCTGCAATCTTCTGCAAAATGGGGCGCTGCAGGTAGCGCAACTCGGTGGCCCAGCTGGAAGAATCGCACGCCACGTAGACAACCTGGTCCTTGATGGTGAGCGGTTGCGTGTGCGCGGCGATGCGCTCGCCGACGAGGTTTTCCCAATTACCCATGACCCAACCATGAGCCAATTCGTGTTCCCAGCCGCGTTTGCCAATCTCTCGTTGAATCTGTGCGCCGAGGCTAGGGATCTCGAGGCTGCGGCGCCGGCGGCGGCCATCGGGTCCGCTCGGCCGGCCACGCCGATACGGCGTTGGCTGTTGCTCCGAAGGAGTCGGCGTCAGGTTCATCTTGGGAGCCGGCTTGTTGAGCTTCGGCGGGTTCTTGGAATTACTTCGCGTGCGCTCGAAAAGCGCCTTGACCGGATCGAAGTCCTGCTCAGTCATCCTCGTCACCGCCCGCCGTATACGGAGCGATCTCGGAGATTCGGCCCTCGTCGGTATCTCGCACTGTGACCGTAAAGCGTTCAATGGGCTGCAAGTTTCCGGGCAAATCCTCATCCACCGCCGCAGTAATGAGCACCTGCTCCGCACCCGCGGCGAGGTGAACGAGCTTTTCGCGCCTTTTCGCATCGAGCTCGGCGAAGACATCATCGAGGATGAGAATCGGATCAGTGCCGTCTTGGCGCAGCAGGTTGAACTCCGCCAGCCGCAAGGAGATGGCATAGGACCAGGTCTCGCCGTGGCTGGCAAAGCCCTTGGCGGGGCTCGTGCCAAGGTTAAGCACCAGATCGTCGCGGTGCGGGCCAACGAGCGAGATGCCGCGTTCGATCTCTCGTTCGCGCTTCGTGGCAAGCTCGGTGAGCATCATGGCCTCGATAACCTCGCGGTCTGAGATGTCCACGGTGGACTTGTAGTCAATGGCGGCCGGTCGCGACTCCGGGGCGAGCCCGGCATAAGCGGCGGGAATGTGCTCGCAGAGTTCGTCGACAAGCGCCAGGCGTGCCTGAATCACCTGCGCGCCGAGGGAAGACAGCTGCGTATCCCATACGTCGAGAGTGGCCAGCGCCGAGGCACCGTCACTGTCGCTGTAGCCCCGGCGCAAGCTTGGCGACGCCGACTTCAACAACGCATTGCGCTGCTTCAGGACCTTGTCATAATCAGCTTTCACTCCCGCCAAGCGTGGCGTGCGGGAGGCAATGATGTCATCCAAATACTGGCGGCGCGCTGCAGGTTCGCCGCGCACGAGGGACAAATCCTCCGGGGAAAACAACACGGTTTTCACCACTCCAAGTAGCTCGCGCGGGGACTTCAGGCGCGTGCGGTTGATCTGCGCCTGGTTGGCCGCGTGGGGTTTGATGAGCAAGTGCGCGGTGAGCTCTCTGCCCTGGTTCACCGCGGTGGCGGAGATGCGGGCATTGTGCGCGCCGTGGCGCACGAGGGGGGCATCGTGGGCCACACGGTGCGAAGAAAGATGCGCGGTATACCCGATGGCCTCGACGATATTGGTTTTCCCAAAACCATTGCGGCCGACGAATAGGGTAATCCCCGGCTTCAGCTGAAGGGTGAGCTCGGGCCAGGAACGGAAGTCCCTGACATCGAGATCGCGGATATACATACGGCCTAGCCTGGCAAGCGCACTGGCATCAGCAGGTAGGTGAAATGAGTCTCCGGAGTCGGGAACGAGCCGTCCTCGTTGGCCGCTGGTAGCTCCTCCGGCTCCGGAATCATGATCGCAGGCCGCGAAGGCTCGGTAAAGCCAAAGACCACGCGGTCCGTGTGAACCACAGCCAAACCATCCTTGAGGTAGGACGGGTTGAAGGCGATGACGAAGTCCTCACGGCCATTGAAAGCACAGGGCAGAGATTCGCTGGCGCGGCCAGAATCGGCGCCTGCTGCCAAGGTCACCTCGCCCTCGCGGAATTCCATGCGGATCTGCGCATTGCGATCCGTCAACAACGAGACGCGGCGAATGGCTTCCTGGAGCGGAGCAACCTCAATGCTGGCCATAGCGCTGTGGGTCTTGGGCAGCAAGGGTGCAACGTTGGGGAAATCCGCGTCCAGCATGCGGGTGGTGGTCTCGCGGTTATCCGCATGCAGGCCGAACAGGCCTTCCGCAGCGATGTTCTCACCAGTGCCCACGGCGATTTCAACCGGGATGTTGAGGTGCGTGTCCAAGGAACGGCCGGTCTCCTGCAACGTCTTGGCCGGGACGAGGAGCTTGGCCTGGACGTCAGGAGATACCGGCTCCCACTCGAAGGTGCGCATGGCCAGGCGGAAGCGGTCCGTTGCCGTCATTTCCACGTGAGAACCATTGATGTCAATGTGCACGCCGGTGAGCATCGGCAGCGTGTCATCCTTGCCGGCCGCGGCAACGACCTGGCTGATGGCTTCGACGAAGAGCTGCGGGTTAATGGTGCCGGTGACCTCCGGCAGGACAGGGAGTTGGGGGTAATCATCCAGCGGGATGAGCGGCAGCTCGAAGCGCGAAGAACCACAGGTCAACAGAACCTTGTTATCCTCCTGCGTCATCTCGATTTCCTTGTTGGGCAAGGAAGCAACGATGTCAGAGAGCAACTTACCGGCCACTGCGATGCGTCCCGGCTCATCCACCATGCCGGCGATGCGCACGCGGGTGGAAACCTCGTAGTCGAAGCCGGTGAATTCCAAACCATTGTCATCCGCGGTGATCAGCATGGCGCGCAGTACTGGTTGGGTGACCTTCGAAGGAAGGCTGCGCGCGACCCACGCTACGGCGTTAGCGAGATCATCTTTGGCAACGCGAAATGACACGGACTGCTCCATGATGGTGAGACGCTCCTCTAGTTGCGGATGGAAGATTCTTGCAAGCTCACTCCAACTTACAGGATCGGTGCCGAAGCACAGGATTTTGTCATTCACCTTCCGTGCTTTGCGATTCAAGCGCGCGACCGTGCAGGGCGCCGACGAATCACACACATCCTTTTTCTTCTTGGTTAGGGAGAAAACAAAATAGGAGTAGTAATAAGCGCTGTGGGATCTGTGGACAACCCGCTAAAAGCCAAGCTCTTCACGGTGAAACGATCTGTGAGTCAGGGTGTGGGATCACTGTGATCAAATGACAAGAAATGTGAGTAACTGGGTCGGGGTCAAAGTTATCCACAATTCATCCCCAGATCTGTCTGCGCTGATCACAGAGTTAATCACAAGGGCGATGACCCTTCTGATCTGCTGTGGAAGAAGAAAACGTGATAAGGATCTACAAATTACAACAATGAAATTACACAGCTGTGAATAACGGTGTGGATAACTTTTGGGTGGATAGCAAAGACGCCCCTACCCACGCCCGCGGGGAGGAAATTGCGGGAGGTGGGCAGGGGCGTCGCCAAGCGCTGCGTGGTGCTAGCGCTGGTTGTGGTTCTTCACGCGTTGGGTTAGGGCCTGGATCTCGTCGTACGTGTTGCGGTTCTCAGTCATCTCCTTACGGATCTTGCGGTCCGCATAGATGACGGTGGTGTGGTCCTTGCCGCCGAATTGATCACCAATCTTCGGCAGGGAAAGCTCTGTGAGCTCGCGGCACAGATACATGGCCAGCTGGCGGGCGTGGGCGACGGCGCGCTTCTTACCAGAACCGCGCAGGGTATCCACGTCGATGTCGAAGTAATCCGCTGTGACCTCGATGATGGCCGCCGCGGTGATCTGGCGATCCGCAGAGTCCGGGGCTAGATCATGCAGGGCAATCTCCGCCATCTCCAAACTGATCGGTTCATTGACCAGGGAAGAATACGCAGAAACACGGATGAGCGCGCCCTCCAGCTCGCGGATCGAGGATTCGAAGCGAGAGGCGATGAGCTCGAGGACCGAGCGATCGACGTCGGTGCCGTCCGCGGAGGCCTTCTTCATGAGGATGGCGATGCGCGTTTCCAGGTCTGGCGGCTGAATATCCGTAATCAGTCCTCCCTCGAAGCGTGTGCGCAGGCGATCCTCCAGCGTGGTCAGCTGTTTCGGAGGGCGATCGGAGGACAAAATGATCTGTTTATTGGCCTGGTGCAGCGCATTGAAGGTGTGGAAGAACTCCTCCTGCGTGGACTCCTTGCCCTCTAGAAACTGGATGTCATCGACCATGAGGATGTCCAGGTTGCGGTAGCGGCGCTTGAAGGATTCCTGGCGGTCATCA
Source organism: Corynebacterium intestinale (assembly GCF_023574125.1). NCBI lineage: Bacteria > Bacillati > Actinomycetota > Actinomycetes > Mycobacteriales > Corynebacteriaceae > Corynebacterium > Corynebacterium intestinale. Next base: position 133,159 of record NZ_JAMKFF010000007.1, on the reverse strand, counting down.
CGCAGGGAATTGATGTAGTCGTTGGTAAATTCCTCCGAGGAAACGTACTTCACGCGCAGGCCCGGATGCAGGACCTGGGCGTAATTACCGGCCGCGTGCAGAAGGTGGGTTTTGCCCAAGCCGGAGCCGCCCCAAATGAAGAGAGGGTTATAGGCGCGGGCGGGGTTTTCGGCCACGGCCACGGCGGCGCCGTTGGCAAAACGGTTGGAGGACCCGATGACGAAGTTTTCAAAAGTGTGCTTCGGGTTGAGGGACTTTTCGCGGTTTGGGTTGTGCGCCGGTTCCTCGCGCGGGATGCGCGGCCCGGTTGCCTCGGGGTAGCCGCTCGGAACGCTGCTTTGCTGATCGCTGTAGTGCTGCGCCAACTCATCCAAGCTGGCCGGAGAATGCGCAGTGTCCCAGGAGCGCGGTTGATGGTGGCTTGGCGTCTCTGGCTGAGTAGGTGGCGTGGGCGGCATGGGCTGCTGGAAAGCCTGTGCCTGGTGCCCCATGCCGTGCTCGGGGGCCTCTGTTTGGATGGGGCGCTGGGGTGCGGGCGCTTCTGGCGCTTCTTCGTGAGCCGGCTGCGGCGGCGCCGCAATGGTCACGGCCAAAGAACAAGGGCGCCCCATATGCTGCGACAAGGTGCGGGTGATGTACTCCCCCAACTCGGCCTCGATGACATTCTTGGCGTTCTCGTGCGGAGCGGCGATCAGCGCATAGCCATCACCGATCATGATGGGCTCTACAAGTTGAAGATTGAGGCGCTGGCTATGGGAGAAATTAGGTACGTCCGAACTTGGTTGTTCGGACTGAGCCAGTAAATCACTGACCACAGCTTTCCAGCTGGCCCGGAGGGCTGCTTGCGGATCAGACAAAACGCCTACCTTCTGTGTAGTTACAGTTCACGCGGTGTCATCGGCCGGGGCCGGCCACACCTACTCGGTTCCCTGAAGAAGAGGCCTAGGGAGCTGAGTATTTACTGCGTGACTGTGGGTTGGGGATCGGGGATGGACGGATGGATGAGGAGAGATACAGGATGAGAAATCACATGAAGTTGTAATTTCCACCGAAGATTCCACACGATGTTTTGGTGCGTAACCTCGGAATCCACAAAGTTATCCACAAGTGTGGATAGGTGGTTTATCCACAGCCTATCTCATAGCTGTGGATAACTGTACATCGGCTCCTCAATGCAGTTAACCTGCATAAACAGCAAAAGTCTCAAGTCTTCATTGAGAGTTATCCACACCCTGTGGGTGACTGTGGAATTCGATTCCTCAGTTGTACCGCGTTATGGGGGCGCTGTCTAACGCACTTTTATGCGCGCTCGGCACGGTGGCGCCAAGCGCGGCGCAAGAACGGCGAGAGGGGGCGCTTGCCGCGCAGCATGTGGGCAAAAAGTGGCGTTCTAGCTGCGGATAAAAACATCTTTGTAATTTCGGGGACACCCAGTGTGTCGATTTGTTTCGCGCACTATCTGTCACGTAACCTGTGATGGTCTATCGCAACAGTGCATGGTGCACATGTTGCATGTGGGAATGCCTCGCCACGCCTCACGGCGCTTCACGTGCGAAGCCACATCCCCACGTACACCATTCATCAGTGGATGTTTATGCCCACCGCCCTCACCGGCGTGTGGCTGTGTCATCCACCAACAACTTCAAGGAGTTAATCGTGGCAAAGGGTAAGCGTACCTTCCAGCCGAACAACCGTCGTCGCGCTCGTAAGCACGGCTTCCGTACCCGCATGAGCACCCGCGCCGGCCGCGCCATCGTCGCCGCTCGTCGCAAGAAGGGTCGCGCTAAGCTCACCGCTTAATTCATGCTTCCAGCCCAGCACAAGCTCACGTCCCCGAGGCAATTTCGGAGGACCATCAAGGGCGGGCGCCGGGCGGGCACGCGCACTGTCGTCGTGCACTTGCGCTTTAACGACGGTGAAGACGACATCGCGGCCACTGGGCCGCGGTTCGGCCTCATCGTGTCGAAGGCCGTCGGGAATGCCGTGGTACGCCACCGCACCTCCCGGCGGCTTCGTCATGTGTGCATGTCCCTCATGCGCGAAGGCGTCAACGGGACAGTAGTGCCCGCCAATGTTGACATTGTTATCCGCGCCTTGCCCGCTAGCGGTAGTGCCACCAGTGAGCGCCTTGAGCGTGATATCTGCAAAGCGCTAAGCACATGGGATATCTGAACTCTCAAGGAGAGGAAATTCCTGAAGCCCGCGGGTTCGGGAGAGTTCTAGTTCACGGGGTGCGCTTCTACCAAAAGCACTTGTCAGGCCTTAAGATGGTCTCCACCTGTCGTTTTGAACCGACGTGCAGTGCCTATGCCCTCGAAGCCATTTCCATCCATGGAGCCTTCAAGGGGACGGGCATGGCCCTCGCCAGGTTATGCAAGTGCGGTCCCTGGCACCCGGGCGGGTTTGATCCGGTACCGACCAAACAACAACTGAGGTAAACAACTCTCGTGCTTAATTTCATTTATTGGCCAATTTCAGCCGTCCTGTGGTTCTGGCATTGGCTCTTGAGCTTCGTCCTTGATTCCGCATGGGGCGGAACTTGGATCATCGCCATCGTTCTTCTGACGTGGACGCTCAAGGCCATCATGGTCAAGCCGACGATCACGCAGCTGCGCTCTTCACGCAAGATGCAGGAGATCCAGCCGCAAATTCAGGAACTGCGCACCAAGTACGCCAATGACCAGACCAAGGCTGCCCAAGAGATGCAGCGCATCTACAAGGAAGCCGGCGTTCGTCCGGTGGCGGGCTGCCTGCCGATGTTCGCGCAGATCCCCATGTTCATTGGTCTGTTCCACGTGCTGCGCTCCTTTGACCGCACCGTAGCCGTCGCCGGTGGCATTGGGCACCCGGCGGGTGAAGCCATGTCAGAGGAGATGAACGCCTCCATTGCGAACTACATCTTCAAACCTGAGCTGGTGAAGCAGTTCGTAGACGCCAAGATCTTCGGTGTCCCGCTCGTGGCCAACCTGCGCCTCAACTCCGGTCTGGAGATTGTTAAGGAAATCACCACCGCACAGGCGGCCTTCATCATCGTGCCGCTCATCGCCATCATTGCGACGCTGACCCACTTCAACGCCCGCATGACGTTGAACCGCCAGGAGGCTCGCCGTGCCGCCGGCAAGACCGCTACCCCGCAGGGCCAAAATGCGGAGATGATGCAGCAGCAGATGGCCATGATGAACAAGATGATGCTGTGGTTTATGCCGGCAATGCTGGTGTTCTCCGGCTTCATCTGGCCCATCGGCCTGCTCTTCTACATGCTGGCCAACACCGTGTGGACCTTCTTCCAAACCCGCATTGTCTACGCCAAGATGGACCGGGAGGAAGAAGAAGAGGCAGCCGCCAAGGCTGAGCTCAAGCGCACTTCTGCCCCGAAGCCGGGCGCACGCAAGAAGGATCACCGCTCTAAGAAGCAGCGCCGCAAGAACAACTAGAACGTAACCCAGGAGTTTTCACAGTGACTGAATCTGTGTCCGACACTGTGCCACTGGACCCGTCTGACGTCTTCGGATCGCGTCTGCCGCTCGCGCAGAAATACCACGATTCGCTGGCTACGGACGGGTCCACCCGTGGTTTTATAGGCCCCCGCGAGGTCCCGCGCCTGTGGGAGCGCCACCTCATCAACTGCGCCGTGGTCGCGGAGGTAATGCCGCAGGGCGCCACGCTTATCGACGTCGGCAGTGGCGCAGGCTTGCCCGGCATCCCGCTCGCCATCGCGCGCCCTGACCTGAAGATCACTCTCATCGAGCCGCTACTGAAGCGCTCCACTTACCTCAACGAGGTCGTCGACCTGCTGGGCCTCGATAACGTCACCGTCATCCGCGGCCGCGCCGAGGAAGGCCCGGTGAAAAAGGCCGTTAAGGGTGCCGACATCGTGACCTCCCGCGCGGTGGCCCCGTTGGGCAAGCTGGCCAAGTGGTCCCTGCCGCTGGTTCGCAAGGGCGGAGAGATGATCGCTCTCAAGGGTTCCTCGGTGCACGAGGAGCTGGAGCGCGACGCTGCCGACATCAAGCGCGCCGGTGGCGGAAAAGCCGAGGTCATGACCATCCACGGCACCACCATTATCCGTGTCCCGCGCGTGAACTAAAGTAGACGGCATGACTCATCCTCGTCTTATCACCATCGCGAACCAGAAGGGTGGCGTGGGTAAAACCACCTCCGCCGTCAACCTTGCCGCCGCGCTCGCTGAGGCCGGCAAGAAGGTCCTGGTGATCGACTTGGACCCGCAGGGCAATGCCTCCACCGCGGTGGGCGCGGAGCACACCTCCGGCACCAAATCCAGCTATGAGGTTTTGTTGGGTGACTGCAGCGCGGAGGATGCGATGCAGCACTCCCCCGACGATGAAAACCTCTACTGCATCCCCGCCACCATCGACCTCGCCGGCGCGGAGATTGAAATGGTCTCCCTGGTTCGCCGCGAGTTTCGCCTGTATGACGCCCTGCACAACGGCTTCCTCGAAGAGCATGGCTTTGAGTACGTTTTTATTGACTGCCCACCGTCTCTAGGCTTGCTCACCATCAATGCGATGACGTGCGCAGAAGAGGTCATTATTCCCATCCAGTGTGAGTACTACGCCCTGGAGGGCGTGGGCCAGCTGCTGGGAAATATCTCCATGATCCGTGAGCACCTCAACGAGGATCTGCACATCTCCGGCGTGCTGCTCACCATGTTCGACGCCCGCACCAAGCTGGCAGAGCAGGTGGCCAATGAAGTGCGCGAGCAGTTCGGCGCCGTCGTCTTAGGCAACGTCATCCCGCGCTCCGTTCGCGTTTCGGAGGCGCCGGGTTATGGTAAGACGGTTATCGCTTATGACCCGTCGTCGACAGGCGCCCGCGCCTACGCCGCCGCCGCACGCGAGTTGGATAAGCGCGGGGACTACACGCCGCACCCCACCACGGGTGCCATTGGCGTGAGCCCAGAGATTTTCGCGGAATTGGAAGGATAGGACACCGTGGCAGATAAGAAGGCAGACCACAAGCCGGAGCAGCGCCAGGGCGGTTTGGGCAAGGGCTTGGCCGCGCTCATCCCGTCCGGCCCGGGTGCGCCCTCCCGCAAGCCACGCTTGGGAGATTCCGCCGCAGATATCATTCTCGGTGCGTCCACCGGCGCTCCTAAGGATGCCGGCACGAAAAGGGTGCAGGGTGCGCCCACTATCCAGCAATCCTCGGGTTCGAAGAAGCGTCAGGCCAAGCCTTCGGTGATTGGTGCGACTTACCGCGAGATTTCCGTCGGTGACATCATGCCCAACCCGAAGCAGCCGCGTACTGTCTTCGATGAGGATGACTTGGCCGAGCTGGTCCACTCCATCAAGGAATTCGGTCTGTTGCAGCCGGTCGTGGTCCGGCCTTCCGAGGAGGGCGGCTTCGAGCTCATCATGGGTGAGCGCCGCTGGCGCGCCTCCTCCAAGGCGGGCCTGGCCACCATCCCGGCTATCGTCCGCGATACCAAGGATGATGATCTGCTGCGGGACGCTCTGCTGGAGAATATCCACCGCGTGCAGCTCAACCCGTTGGAAGAAGCACACGCTTATCAGCAGCTTCTTGAAGAATTTGGGGTTACCCAAAACGAGTTGGCTGATCGCATCGGTCGCTCGCGCCCGCAGGTGACCAACATGATCCGCTTGCTCAAGCTGCCGGTGGACGTGCAGAAGCGCGTTGCCGCGGGCACGCTATCAGGCGGTCACGCCCGCGCGTTGCTGGGCCTGCCGGATGCAGAGGCCATGGAGCTCATTGCCAACCGCGTCGTGGCCGAGGGACTGTCTGTGCGAGCCACGGAGGAAGCCGTCACACTGTACAAGCGCGATGGCAAGCCAGCCGAGCCAACCAAGAAGCCCGCTGCCCCGCAGCCGCAGTTCTTTACGGACTCCGCCGAGCGCTTGGCTGATCGCTTCGACACCAAGGTCACCGTCACCATGGGCAAGCGCAAGGGCAAGATGGTCGTCGAATTCGGAGACCAAGAGGACTTCGAGCGCATCCTAGCGCTTATTGAGGGCAAAGAAGGAAGCTAGCTCGCCATGCTCGTTCAGGCTGTCAAGGAAGGTGTTGCTATCAACCCCTTGGCGGCCCGATCTATTTTTTGGGAGATGAAAACCACGGTCGCTGACCCTGCATTTGAAAAGGAAGCGTGGATCAGCGCCACCCTGCTGCGCTGCGGCGACTGCGGTTTTACCGTGGGCGATGAGGCCACGCTCCTCTTCTGTCCGCCTGAGCTTGCCCCCGGTGTGGCCAAGCTGCCCACTTCCCCCGTCTCGGAGGATGCGGTCCTGGTGACTTCGCTATTTGTAAAGCCGCACCGCGCGGCGAAGGGCTTGGAAGCAGTGCTTCTCGACGCCACCATCATGCACCTCACCTCCCGCGAGGCAAGCGCCGTTGAGGCCTTTGGCTTTCGTGATGCCCACCAGGCCGAAGAGCTCCTTCGCGAGAAACCCGCTCGCATTGGCCTGTTACCTGTGGAGACGCTGGAGTCCGCCGGTTTCATGGTGGTGCGCGATCATCCTATTACCCCGCGCCTGCGCCTCGAGCTTCCACCGGCTTTCGACCTGCTGACCGCAGCCGCGGTGGAGGACCTCCTCGCCCGCGCTTTGGCCTAAGCCCCTTAGGAAGAGCGCTCGGCGCGCAGCAGCTCGTCGAAGCGGTAGGTGCCGGTCACGGCGGTGTCATCGTCCAAGAGGTAGAGGCGCTTGACGGAGACGACGATGGCCTCGGCGATGTCATCGCGGCGGTCCGGGTTGGTAAGAATAGCCACGTCCTTGGGGCTGGTCAGGTAACCCAGCACGACCTGAACCACCGGCATCTGCGTCAGGCGCAACAACGCCCACGTGCGGCCGTGGTTGCGGCAGTTACCCAGCTCGGTACGGGCAACGATCTCACGCTGGATGAAGCCGGAGAGCGTCTCACCGATGAGGGAAGAGTTGCCGGATTCCGACCCAAAGTAGAAGGTGGCTACGCCGTTGGCCTTCTCCGTGGGGTATTCATCGCAGGCCAGTGAAATAACCAGGTCGGCGTCGAATGCATTGGCCATGTCTGCGCGGTCACGGATCGATGGGTCATCGTTGCGCGGGCGGGAGATGATGGTCTCCATGCCGGCGGCGATCATGCGCCCGGCAACACGCTCGGCCAAGTCCCAGAGGATCTCCTCTTCCGTGATGTTGCCGAAGCGTCCCCTGACCGTGCGGCCCTTGTTGAGGCCACCCAGGCTGGGGTCGATCACAACGCGCTTGCCGGCCAGCTTCGGCCCGGCATTGCGCACGCGTTCGCGTTCCTGGATATTGTGCGCCGAGCCGCCAGTGATACGCCGACCCAGCAGGTTGAGGGCGTTAATGGTGGCAGGGCCACAGATCCCGTCACTGCGCAGGCCAGAGTTGAGTTGGTATTCCGCCAGCGCCGCGTAGGTGCGGGCACCGAAATGGCCATCGATGCGTTCTTGGTAGAAGCCAAGCTCCTGCAATTGTTCTTGGAGCTGTGCTACGTCATCGCCCACCTGCACGTTGCCCGGTTCATAGGCCAGAACGCGGGCGCCCAGCGTGTAGGAAGCCTGGCGCAGCTCGCGCAGAGTGAGGTCATCAATATCGCCGCTAGGCACGATGCCGCGGGATTGCTGAAAGGCCTTGAGGACCTCGGCTAAATTGTTATCAAAGTGCTTATCGGCTTCGGAGTACTTTTGCTTCTTCCAGTCGGACAACGTCCCCTGGTAGTCAGTCATCAGGCCGAGGCGGGCAAGGGTTGCGCGTGCTTCGGCGACCCGAACGCTCTGGTCACCTACACGTAAAACGCGGTTCACACCTACCCCTTTCGTGATCAAGGAGGCGCACCGCAGTGCGCCATCAACGAGTTAAAGAATACCAGTTAGAGCTGTTTCTTTATCTGCGCCACGATGTCGGCCTTGGAACGCAGGCCGACGAACTCATCGACCTTCTCACCGTTCTTGAAAATCAGCACGGATGGGATGGACATGATCTGGAACATGGCACCCAGGGTGCGCTCCTCGTCCACGTTGACCTTGACTACGGAGACGTCGTCACCGAGTTCTTCGGCCACCTCTTCGAGAATCGGGGACAACTTCTTGCACGGCCCACACCATTCAGCCCAGAAATCCACGACGACGGGCTTGCCTGCCTCCACGACGTCCGCGCGGAAGGAATCAGTAGTGACGTTCTTAATGTTGCTCATGTGACTACTAACGGTTATCGGCGAGGAAATGTTCCGCATCAATGGCCGCGCGGCAGCCGGAGCCAGCCGCGGTGATGGCCTGCTGGTAGTGGTCATCCACCAAGTCGCCGCAGGCAAAGACACCGGGCAGCGAGGTCTTGGTCGAAGGCTGCTCCACTACGACGTAGCCAGCCTCATTAGTGTCCACCTGGCCTTCGAGGAAGCTGGAGCGCGGATCATGGCCAATCGCCACAAACATGGCGGTGACATCGAGTTCGCTGGTTTCGCCGGTTAGGGCGTTCTTGACCTCCAGGCCGCCAACCTTGCCGTCCTTATCCAGGACGCGCTCAACGGTGGTATTGGTCAGCCACTTGATCTGTGGGTTCTCCTTGGCGCGCTCCAGCATGATCTTGGAGGCACGGAAGTTCTCGGAGCGGTGGATGATCGTTACGGTTTCGGCGAACTTGGTGAGGAAGGTGGCCTCCTCCATGGCGGAATCGCCGCCGCCGACGACGGCAATGTTGTGGCCCTTGAAGAAGAAGCCATCGCAGGTGGCGCAGGCGGACACGCCGCGTCCAGCGAGCTCGGATTCACCCGGAATGCCCAGGTAGCGCGGCGCTGCACCGGTGGCGAGGACGACGGTGCGGGCCTCGAAGACCTCGTCACCGACGTGCAGCTTCTTTACCTCGCCCTCGAGTTCGACAGAATCGACAACCTCCATGCGCAGGTCCGCACCGAAGCGGATGGCCTGGGCGCGCATTTCTTCCATGAGCTCCGGGCCCATGATGCCCTTCTGGAAGCCCGGGTAGTTCTCCACCTCGGTGGTGTTCATGAGTTCGCCGCCGTATTCAAAGCCCTCGAAGACGATGGGATTGAGCTCGGCACGTGCTGCGTAGAGTGCTGCGGTGTAGCCGGCGGGGCCGGAGCCGACGATGGCGACATCGTGGATGGTCACAAAAAACTCCCTTGAGACGACAATTCTTGGACAGAATCTGATTCATGTTCGCGCACATCGCGCGAAAGATAGTGTGATTCTACTCGGCCTCAGTCTATCGCCGCACGCAACACTTGCCGAGCCCGGGCTCGGCGCGATTTCACCGTGCCTGGCGCAACGCCCTGCACTTTGGCCACCGCATCGATGGGATAGCCTGCTACGTCGGTCAGGTACAGCGCTTCTCGCTGGTCCTCGCGCAACGTCTCCATCGCTTGGGCCACCGTGATGCGTTCCGCCAAGTTCTCGCTGGGATTGTGCGCGAGTGCGTAGTTGCGGTCATCCTCAATGATCTCCGCATCCAGGGAGGCGTTCTCTCGATTGGAGCGATGGTTGAGGAAGTCATAGCCGGAGTTCATCACCAGCCTGTGCAGCCATGTGCTCAGCGTGGCATCGTGCCGGTAGGAGGCCATGTTGCAGCTGGCCTTGAGCAGTGCCTCCTGCACAATGTCCTGCGCATCATCATCGTTGCGCGTGTAGCGCCGTGCCATGGCCGTCAGGCGCGCACGGTGCTTCTCGACGATTGCCGAAAAGGCCTTAGTATCTCCGCCAATGAAGGCGTCGACGAGTTCACGATCGGTCGGCTGAGCTGACAAGAAGAATCCCCCCGGAAACTTGAGCAATGACACATGGGTCAACACAGTCCCTTGGCCGAAGCCGATGGTGTGTGATTGTCCCCCGTTAATGTGTCTGCGAGTTTACGGGAAGATTCTGCAGTCCGCTACGCGACGTGTCTAACGTGCCGCGCTCACTGCGCGGCACGCACGCGGTGCGCGCGACGCAGCGCATCCTGGCATTCCAGCAGCACGCGGCGAAGTGCGCGGGGACGTTCGCTGCTCAGGAATTCGCTGGTGGCGGCGTCGGCCATCGCGAGATCCGGGTAAAGCCCGCGCACGAGGCGGTTAGCAATCTCGATGGGGTGCTCCTCCCAGAGCTTCGCCAGAGAGTCGAAATACTCCTGGGCAAAGGCCTCGGTGAGGTGGGCCGAGCGCGGGGCATTAAACGCCGCGAGCAGGGAATCCACCTCCGCGTTGGAGTACTTACCCGGCGTGCGCACGAGATCGAAGACTTCGCGCTTGAGCTCGGCAGATGGGAAAGCGTGGGAGGCGCCCAGGTAGGCGGCGGCACCGGTGAGCGTGTTATCGTGCTCCTTCTCCGCCTCCAGCTCCTCGGCGCTGACGGCATCGCGGGCGGCCAAGGCGCGGAGGATGGCCCAGCGGATGTCCGGGTCGAGGGCGAGGCCGTCGAGGGAGCCGTCGAAAAGCGCGCGCAGGCACTGTGTGCCGGACTTCTCCGGGGTGGCGGCCAGCGCCTGGATGGCGGCGCGGGCGACGGTGAGCTGCGCATCGGAGCCTGCCGGTGCCTGCTGCAGTACCTCCCAGAGGCGCTCGGCGTAGTCGGCGCGGATCTCCTCGCGCGCTTCCTCGCTCACGAAGTGGTCGATGGCATAGCGGGCATTGGCAAAGGCCGTGGTCAGAAGCGTGGGGTTGGACTCCGCCGGGGCGTGGTTGAGCACCGTGTCCAGGTAGGAGCGCACGGGCCACTCGCCATCGCGGGTGAGGTTCCACAGGGAGGTCCAGATGACCGCGCGGGAAAGCTCATCCGGAACGTCAGACAGGCGCGTGCGGATGGTCTCCAGGGAGGTCTCGTCGAAGCGGACCTTGGCGTAGGTGTGGTCGCCGTCGTTAAGCAGCAGCAACGCAGGTGCCTGAAGTCCCGATGCCTCATCGAGGATGGTGCGCTCGGCCTCCAGATCGATGTCGAGAGTGGCGTATTTCTTCAGGGAGGCATCGAAGAGTGCCACGTTGAGGCGGTGCGGTCGCGTGGTGTCCTCGGCCTCGACAGCGATGGCGAGCTCGTGGATCTTATCGCCGTCCGTGTGCAGCTCCGGGGTGAGCGTGTCCGGGCCCCACGTGCGAAGCCAAGCTGTGGACCAGGCGTCCAGGTCGCGGTCGGTGTGCTTCTTCAGGGCCTTGAGCAGGTCCTCGAAGGTGGCGGCAGCAAAGGCGTGCTCCTGGAAGTAGTCGCGCGCGCCGGCGTAGAAGTTCTCCCGGCCCACGTAGTGCACCAGCTGCTTGAGCACCGCCGCACCCTTGGCATAAGTAATGCCGTCGAAGTTCTGGCGCGCGGCATCCACGTCCGGGATCTCGGCCTTGATGGGATGCGTGGTGGGCAGCTGATCCTGCAGGTAGGCCCAGTTCTTTCGTTGCCCGGCGAAGTTGACCCATGCCTCGGTGTACTCGGTGGCATGCACCGAGGAATCCGCGCCCATGAACTCCGCGAAGGACTCCTTGAGCCACAGGTCATCCCACCACTGCGGGGTGACCAGGTCACCGAACCACATGTGCGACATCTCGTGGAGGATGGTGTTCGTGCGCCCGGCATGCTGCGCGCGGGTGGCAGCGGAACGGAAGAGGTAATGCTCCGTAAAGGTCACGAGGCCGGGGTTCTCCATGGCACCCAGGTTGTACTCCGGAACGAAGATGGAATCGTACTTGCCCCACGGGTACGGGTAGCCATAGTTGCTGTGGAAGAAGTCCATGCCTTGTGCTGTGACCTGCAGGATTTCATCATCCAGGTAGTCAGCCATGGAGGCGCGGGCAAAGGCGCGCAGCTCCACTTCCAAGGAGCCATCGGGTGCGGTCCAGGTGCTGTGCTTCTCGACGTACGGCCCAGCCGCAAACGCCGTCAAATACGTCGACAGCAGCGGGGTCGGCGCGAAGTGCGCTACTTCCCCGCTATCCGTCTTCTCGCGGCCAACCTCCGGCTGGTTGCTGAGCAGCTGCCAGCCTTCCGGGCCGGTGAGGTGCACCTCGTAGCTGGCCTTGAGATCCGGCTGGTCAAAGCAGGGGAAGATGCGGCGGGCATCGGATGGCTCGAGGTGCGAGTAGAGGTAGGTGGTGTCATCGGCCTGGTCGTGCATGCGGTGCAGGCCCTGGCCGGTGCGGGAGTAATAGGAGGAGCCGGTGATCTCCACGGTGAGTTCCTCCCCCACTGGAAGGTTGCTCAGGTAGACCCGTCCACCGTCGAAGGTGTTCTCCACCTCCTCGCCGTTGACGCGCACTGCGTGCACGGCCTTGCCCAAGTAATCCACGAAGGTCTCGGGCTTAGTGGTGGTGAAGCTAATGCGCGAGGTGACCTCGTAAGAGTCGGCGTCGGTTGGCGCGCTCGTGACGTCGAGGTGCAGCTCGTAGGTGCTCAAACGCAGCGCGGTGCTGCGGGCGGTGGCTTCTGCATGAGTGAGGTTTGCGGTAGTCATGCGCTACATCTTAAACGTCGCTGCGGTGCGTATCACAGGGCGGTCAAGATAGAACCCACCGCGTGTTGGGCCCGCGCTGTGGGCCATCAGGATCGATGCGCGCTTGGCCTATAGTCCGCAGGTGGCGCAGTATTCCCGTGACAGTTGCCCGGTCTACTCCCAGTTCTTCGGCGACTTCACGCGTAGTCAGTGCAGCTCCTTCTTTGAGTTGAGCCAGGATCCAGTCCTGAACGGAGGTCGCTGCGATGTGTCCTTCTATGTGAAGCCCCATCAGTGATCGGGCCTTGGTGGTAAGTATCCACTCTCGCGCTTCCCGTAGTTGTTCTACGAAACCGAGGCTCTCATACCACCGAAGGGTATCCGCAGCCTGATCTTCGCTGACTTGCATGAGTTGGGCAGCAGTGTGGCACAGCAGGATCTGGTTGTCCATAAGGTGACGGGCAATGATGAGACCATTGACGCTGTCGAAAGGCTCAGCGCCGAAAGCACCTTTGAGTTCGGTCAAGGCCTTAACAAACGCGGTGTCAACGCGGCCAGAGGACAAAATAACTTCGACGAAGGATTCCTCGGCGCGAAGTTCCGGAATATGGCGACCACTCGACAGCATCGATGCCCACATGCGGTCGAATCCACGGGAGGATTCCTCTGCTAACCCCAGCATCCTTAACGCCGTCATAAGGCGGGGATTTCGGGGAATTGATTGTGTTGTGAGAACTCGATTGCGTTGTACACCTGTGGGAAGACCACCGGGTGACCATACAGAGAAGGCTATGGGAGATTGGTCGATGACTACTGCAGCCGATGCGTCCCAGTCGCGATGGGCTAAGGCGTTGGAGACGAGTTCGTCGACAGCGGTGTCTGGGAAAGCCTTGATCGATACTTCTTGACCTGTGGCAAGTGCGATGCGCTCCACTTCTTGCTGGGCATTGACTCGAATTAGCTCTTTCAACCGCAAGTATGCGGTGATGAGGGGCGCAGAGATTTCCGTTGTTCTCGGCTCACCGCCAGGTACAAGACGGAGGAAGTGTCGAATTGTAACCTGCTGGGATACCGGAGGCATGAAGAGGATTTCGGCCGCGTATGTGGGGTTTTGTGAGCCATCCAGCAGCCCTAATTCTCCCAAAAGTTCGCGGGTCGTCGCGGGAACAGGCTCCTGGGAACCGGACATCGCTCTAGCTTGAGCTAGCAGGTGCCGCGCCTGATCGACGGCTGTCATATCGAGTTCCTCAAGTCCTCGCCGGGAGGGGTGAGCGGTGTAATCCGGGTTGGCGCGTTCAAAAAAGAGTGCGCGGCGTTGGTGCTCGGTGAGGGGTACGCAGCGAGTACCAACCCGTTTGCTTGCCTGTCCCTTCGGGCGCTGATACAGCGTGATGCCACGGGGAACGCGCAAGACGATGAGCCGGGCTCCGCACCACTCCAGCTCCTCTGCTTCGACGTGGATGTTGGGCTGTGTTCCTTCGAAGATTTTTCTTATGAGCCAGTCCAGTTCCCTCTGGGTGCCTGTAAATGCCGCTGGTCCTGATTTCTTGTCTGCGACTCCAAGCACGATGAAAGCGTTCCCGTTATCGGCATTGGAAAAGCACACGGCTTCATCGATGAGGAATTCAACAAGGGTTGCGTCTGGATTGCGATTTCTCGGGTGGACTGCAGGGTCCTCTTTGAAATCGAGAATCTCGGATTCCAGGCTATCGGCGGTTGCGCCGGTTTCAATCGAGCGCAGTGCCTGGATGATGAAGTCGAGTTCGTCCTCTCTCATGGCCTGTAGTATAGCGGAGTTGTTTCAAACAACTCCGCAACAACTAATAAACAACTATTGACTAATATGACAGCTTCTGACGCAGATTTATTCTTAAAAGTGCAGGCCACAGTGTTGCGCGAGTTGTTGAGGAGTTGTTTTAGAGTTGTTTATTACTCGGTTGTGGCGCCTTAGTTGTCAAAAAGTTGTTGCCCGCAGTACCGAAATGGGCACTACGGGCAACAACTAAAAACTACTTCTCAAGGCGAGGTATCGCGCTTGAGGGCTTACTGCTTGATGGCAGAGACCTCGAGCTCGATCTTGATCTCCTCGGAGACGAGCACGCCGCCGGTCTTCAGCGGAGCGTTGAAGTCGATGCCGAAGTCGGTGCGGTTAATGGAGGTCTTAGCCTCGAAGCCAAGGCGGGTGTTGCCGAAGGGATCCTCGGCCACGCCGGTCTCTTCTACCTTGAAATCGACGGACTTGGTGGTGCCCTTGATGGTGAGGTCACCGGTGACGGTGCCCTCGCCCTCGTCGTTAACGTCGAACTTGGTCGCGGTGAAGGTCATCTCCGGGAACTTCTCTACGTCGAAGAAGTCCTCATTCTTTACGTGTGCATCGCGATCAGCGTTCTTGGTATCGATGGACGCCGTCTTCACCGTGGCGGTGGCGGCGGAGTCAGTAATGTTCTCCCCTACGGTCAGGGTGCCTTCGAACTCGTTGAAGTTGCCGCGCACCTTGGTGATCATGGCGTGGCGAGCTACAAAGCCGATAGTGGTGTGTGCCGGGTCCAGTGCGTACGTTCCTGCGGTGATAGTCATGGGTTCCTCGTTTCTTCTAGGCTTCTCTAGGTTGTTGACGGGACAACAATAATTATACGCTCCTTCACTCAGCTGTCAAGGGAAGAAATCGCAAGAACACTAAAGC
Organism: Corynebacterium intestinale; assembly: GCF_023574125.1. NCBI lineage: Bacteria > Bacillati > Actinomycetota > Actinomycetes > Mycobacteriales > Corynebacteriaceae > Corynebacterium > Corynebacterium intestinale. The sequence continues at coordinate 118,099 of NZ_JAMKFF010000007.1, read as the reverse complement.
CCCAGACCTGCAACCCGAAACCTGCAGGTGGGCGTCGTCAAGCGCGTGGCGCGTCTGAGACAGCACGCAGGGAGTTTCGGGATCGAGGTCTGGGGAAATGCGTGAAGTGTTGGGTTAGTTGGTCGGGATGCCCACCAGGGTGGCCTCCTTCAGTGTCACGGAGCCGGATTTGGGCATGTCGGTGAAGACGATGAGGGCGCCGTCGAAGGCCACGGGCTTCTCCTTGAGCTCGATGTCTTGGCGCGCGTTGGTTAGCGTGCCGTGTGCGAGCTCGGTGAGCTTGCCGGAGTCAGGATCCGTGGGGTCAAAATCCTTGGTATTAACGCCATAGACTTCGTACTTGGCGCCGGTGGACTTGCTCTGCTGAAGCGGTAGCGCGCGGAGTTGCGTGGGCTTGTCAATGCTGAGCAGGAGTCCAGTGTCTGCCTTCTTCGTGGACCATGAACCAGAAACTTCCTTGCCCTCCGGAACGGAGGTGGTCTTGACGTCCTTCAGGAGCACCGGCGGCACGTTGGGGAATGAGGTTTCAGTCGTCGATTCGCTCTTCGTCACCACGGGGGAAGTCTTTTCATTACCCACATGGGATAGGATCCACACGCTGAGCGCGGCCATCGCCACGACGAAGAGGGTGGCCAGCGCGCCTAGGATGATGATGCCGGAGCCAGAGTAACCGCGGCCGCCGAAGCCCGGTGCGGGGCTCGGGTCCTCCTTGCGCGGGGTCTCCTCCACTGGAATCTGGAGGGTCTCCTCGCCGTCGTCGCCATCGCCGGCGAAGGCTGCCAAGCGGTTGGCGATGTCCTCGAGATCGGAGTCTTGGCCCTCCTCGGCGTCGGCAGCAATCTCCTGTAGCACCTCCGGTGTCGGACTGGTGGACTCCACGAGGAGCGAGATGGCGGAGGCCAGCGCCGAGCGGTCAGTCTCCTCATCGTTGCTGTGCAGCACCGCGGGGAAGGCCAGGGTGGCAATGCCCTCGGTGGAAATGCGGATGCGGTTGCGGTTCTCAATTCCCAGCACGAGGCCCGCCGCGTGGGCGGCAGCCGTGGTGCGCACCAGCGGGACCAAGGCGTGGGCGACGGCGCGCGGATCGAGGTCCTCATCCTCCGACACCGTCTTCAGGGAGGTGCCCTCCACCCAGTCCGCCACGACGAGGCAGCCCTGGCGGTAGGACAGGATGTCGATGTTCTCCGCCATGGCATCCAGCTCCATCTCCGCCAGGCGGCGCGTGGCGCGGGAGACCTCCGCGGAGCGGCGGGCGGCTACCGCCGGGGTGGCGGGAGCCATCGGAGCCTCGCCCGTGGTGTCCACGAATGTCAGCGATACAAGGCGGCCGGTGGCCTGCTCGCGGGCCTTCCAGAAGCGGGTACCCGCGGCAGAGCCGTAGTCCTTGAGGAGGCGGAAGCGGCCATCGGATACCGGTGCGCCCGGCACCAAGCGCGGCCCGCGGACAATACCGGCGGACATCGGCGGCGGTACCGGCGAGGAGTTGAAGGCATCCACGCTGAAGATCGGCTGGATCTCCAGCTGCTCTGGGGCCTCGACCTCGATGGCCTCGGCATGCTCGATCTTGATGATGCGGGACATGCCGGGGATGCGCTGCAGCTGGCGGCCAAGGTTGATGACTTCCGGCAAGCCCGAGCGCGAGAGCACGATGCCGGTAACAGCCACGAAGATGAGGCCCGCCACGGCAAGCTTCAGCAGGTACACGAACGGTGGCACCTGCTCCGGGAGCACGAGGTTGATGACGTAATTGATGGCGAAGGCCACCACGAGGCCCACGAGGGAGGCCAACACTGACCAGATAGTCGTCGCGATAACCGCGCGGCCGCCCAGGCTGCCCAGCTTTCGCTTGAGCAGGAAGCCGCCGATCACCGCGCCGGCCACGAAGCCGAAGCCATTGGCAGTGCCCAGAAGGACGACCACGCGGTCGGGGGAATCCGCCACGTGTGGGGCAAGCAGGGAGAGCACCGACTTGGTGAGCGTGATGCCGGCGATGATAAACGTCGGCGTCCACGCTTCTTCGCGGGCGTAGAAGACGCGCAGGTGCAGCAGCACGAGGGCGTATGGGATGAGGGTAAAGGCAGAGAAGCTCAGCGTGAGGCCGAGTACCTCGGCCGCCTTGGCGTTGAAGGCGCCGTACTGGAAAAGGCCGCGGGCGATCGGGATGCCGAATCCCGTCATGAAGATGACGATCGGAATCAGGGCGATAAACGTCAGCTTCGTGCCCAGCGTGAGATCCCGGACCACGGCCTTGACGTCACCGTCCGCGGCGTTGCGGGACAGGCGCGGCATAATTGCGGTGAGCAGCGTGACGCCAATGACGCCATAGGGTACCTGCAGGAGAAGCCATGCCTGCTGGTAGATAAACGGCGCTTCTTTGTCCGCATGGGCCGCCACGCGGGAAGTGATGACGTAACCCAGCTGGGAAACCGCCACGTAGGCCACGATGGCCATGGCCATGCCGCCGAATTGCTTGAGGCGGTCATCCAGGCCCCACAGCGGCTTGAGGTTAATGCCCGCCTTCTTGAGATAAGGGAAAAGGATGAGGCATTGCACCACCACACCGGCCGTGGTGCCTAGGGCTAGGAGCAGCACGTGCCGGTCCGTGATCGGCGAAGGCGCATCGGGATGCAGACTGCCCGGCAGCAGCTGGTAGGCCACGAGCACCGTAATCGAGATGATGTTATTGACCACCGGTGCCCACGCGCCTGGCCCGAAGATATTCTTGGTGTTGAGCACCGCTTGGAAGAGCGCGAAAAGCCCGTAGAAGAAGATTTGCGGCAGCAGCAAGTAGGCAAAGGAGGTGGCCTGCACGGCATTGACCTCGCCGTCCTCCGGCAACATCATGCGCGTTAACTGCGGGGCAAAAATACAGGAAAGCACCGTGATCGTGGCCAGCAGGGAGAAGGCCAGCGTGAAGAGGCGCCGGACAAAGTCCTCGCCACGGTCAGCGTCTTCCTTTTCCGCGCGCACCAACACGGGCACGACGAGCGAAGTCAGCACCGCGCCCAGCACGATCTCCGTGATGAGGTTGGGCAGCTGGTTCGCCGTGGTGAAGGCAGAGGAAATAGCCGGGCCGAGCGACGAGCCGATGAGCACGTTGCGGATGAACCCCGTGATGCGGGAAATCATCGTTGCAATGGCCATGGAGCCGGTCGCGCGGACGACGGCGCCGTCGGAGTTCTTTTCGCCGGAGGGCTCACTCGAGGCAGTGGCGGCCTTGCCCTTCAGTCCCGAGCGGTCCTCGAGTTCGTCGTTGACAGCAACGACGCCACTCGGCGCGCGCTTTTCCGGGACCGGTGCCGGTGGCGAGGGCGTGACAATGCGTCGGCGGGCACCAGACTTAGGTTCATGTGTCATTGAGAAAACTATCCGTGAGACTTCTTTTTCTTCCACTTACCCAGCCGGAACAATGCGGCAAGGACGAGGGCGAGCGCGGCGATCGCGCCGACTCCATAGACGCTAACGATACCGGCACGCGTCTGCACCGTGATATCGATTGGATCCGAAATGAGGTGCTCAGATGGTGTTGCAAGCCACAGGCGCAGCGACATCTGGTCAACGTTGCTGGGCAGGTCAGCGGTCATGGACACGGTAATAGATCCCTTGGCTGGGATGTGAATCAAGTCCTGCGTGTTCAACGTGGCGCCGTCGGGGGCGTCGTAGGCTAGGTGGGCGTCGACAGGCAGCGGCAGGCCGTTCTCCGCCACGATGAGCAGCGGTGATGACTCCGAAACGCGGGTAAAGACGTTCCCCGGCGGGATGAGCGCCACCGAGGCGCGAAGCTCGCGGAGCATATCCGCGTTTTTCTCCAGCCGGGAGCGGCTCTGCTCCACCGAGAATGGAAAACCGTGGAGGCTAGAGCGGTCGGTAGCGCTGAGCGCCGTGAGGAGATCGCGGCGCAGGGGGGCCGTGAAGTTATAGCGCGTCATGGCGATACCGGGATCGTTGACCATGATGGACATCAGCTCATCGGTATAGCGCGCCTGCTGCGTCACCTGTGTGATCTCGGCGTCGTGGAAAGCTGCGGGATCTGGGTAGGGACTTCCGGGGTTGCCGTTGCCGGGCTCGATGGGCAGCGCGGAAACGGGACGGGGGTCGAGGCGCCCGGAATTGAGCAGGCGCTGCGCTGCTTCCATCACCGCGCGCGCGGCGGCAGGGTCCTGGAAGTTCGGCAGCTTGGCCACGGTCTCCTCTTGCGCGGACGCCACGCTTATCGACGCCCCCGCCGTCAGCGCCCTCGCCTGCTCTGAATCCATCGAAAAGTCGTAGCGCAGCTCCGGGTTAGAGTACCCAGTGGTCTGCGGCTTAGAACCGGTCTGGGCCAACAGTGCTCCGAGGGAGGCATCAAAGGTGGCGGCCTTGCCGGCCCACTCGGAATTATCCGCCACCAGCAGCGGGACGGGCATCGCGTGCTCGCTTGTCCCTGAGGCAGGCGCGGTCAGTGGCGTGCTGAGCGGGGCGCCGAGGACGCGCTCGATGGTGTCAGCGCCCTGCTCGACGGCCTCGTGGGTGAGCCACTCGTTTCCTACCTGGGCCACGGCATCGGTGTCTGCGTTAGCCCACGGCATGAGCATGCGGCAGTCCACCTTCTTCAGTTTCTCCAGCCACGCGGCGGCGTCTTGGGCACCCGCGCCCGGCTTGCCGCGATCGGAATCGGCGCTGCTAAACCAGGAATCGCGCAGGCGCGTGGGGTGTTTGGCAGTAGAGGGGCGGGTCTCGTTGACGGTGTAGCCGGCGGACATGCGGTCGGCGGCGTCGACAAGCGCGGGGTCCAGGGCCACGCAGCCTGAACCGTGAAGATCATGCTGCAGGTAGGCGTCGAGCAGCTGATCGAGGCGCCCGCCCGGTGAGAGCTGTTCAGCGAGCTGCTCGCTTTCTAAGATGAGCTCCTCGCCGCCGGTATCTCCCGGCACGACGTCGACCTGGGCGGTCACGGGATAGATCAGTGAGAACTCGTGTTTGCTGTCGTCTTCTGCGTCGGGCGTCGGATCCTGATTTTCGCCCCTGAAATCCAGGATCGTCCGCTCTTCCGCAAAGCTCGCGGCCTGGCCGTCGCGGGTGCCAGTGAGAGTGAACAGCAGCGGGTAGGCGCCGGGATCGGTGATGGCCAGCGTGGAGTCATCTCCCAACGCGGTGGGGACCTCCACGGTTACGTCGCGGCTCTCCCCCGGCTCCAGTGCTCCTGCGCCGAGCGAAGTCCCATAATAAGGAAAGGATCCCGCAGCGAGCTCTTGGCGGGCCTCCGTCGTGGAGTTCACAGCATTGCTGCGCCGGGAGGTTATCTGCAAATCATCAACGGCGCTGTCCGTCGGGTTGTGGATGCGCAGCTGGACTTTAAGTGTCTCACCTACTCGCGCCTCCGTCGCGCTGAGCAAGCTGAGTTCGAGCTCATCGGGGCCGCGGGAGCCGAGCCAATAGTGGGAGTCGTTGCTCTCGGCGTCGGGAGTTTGTGCCTGGGCCACGGGGACGGCGCAGCCCACCGCCAGCGCCGTGATGGCAACCGCTGCGCGCCAACTCACCGCGGAGTCGCCTTTCCTGCGGCAGCTTCCTTTCGCGCGAGATCAGGGAGGAGGTCGTGGGCGATGCGCGCCAGCTTGCGCTCGTCGGCATAGGCCAGGTGCTCGATGAGCTCGGAGACCGGGATCCAGGACACCTCGGTGACCTCCGGGTCCTCGTCATTCATGATGCCGTCCACGAAACGCAGCAGGTGGTGGTGCACGGTCTTGTGAATGCGCACGCCATCGGAGACGAACCAATAATCAATCATGCCCAGGTCCGCGAAGACCTTGCCGTGGATTCCGGTTTCCTCCCATACTTCGCGCTCGGCGGTGAGTTCCTTGGCCTCGCCGTTTTCCACATGGCCCTTCGGCATGGACCACAGCAGGCGCCCGCGGCGGTCCAACCTGCCGATGAGTGCCACATAGATTTGGGACAGGTCGACGTTGCTGTCTTCGTCGACGGCCTCCGCCAATCCGGACACGACGAGTCCGCCTGCGGACGTCTCATCCCGCGTGGTCATGCGGTTGGTGGACGTGCGCTGGGGGCGTCCCGTGCGGTGGTTCCGGTGGCCCGCGCCCCGCCGGCGGCGGCGCTTGGACCCTGGCGTGTTCTTAGTCATCCCTGCTAATCGTAGTAGACTTCGATCCGTGAATTTTCAGGACACTCAGCTAATCGGCGTTCTTGCTCGCGCGGACGCCACCGTCGCCCAGCTCAGTGGCCTCCTCAGTGGCCTGGTGGAACGCTTCGCGCTTCACGACGCCCCCCTCTACCTCGTCGGCGGCTCCGTCCGCGATGCCCTGCTCGGCCGCCTGGGCAATGATCTCGACTTCACCACCCCGGCCCGGCCCGACGTGGTGTATTCGATTCTGGAGGAGTGGGCGGAAACCGTGTGGGATACCGGCATCGACTTCGGTACTGTCTCGGCGGCTTATAAGGGCCAGCAGATTGAGATCACCACCTTCCGCTCTGATAGCTACGACGGCGATTCCCGCAACCCCGAGGTGGTCTACGGTGACACGCTCGAGGGCGATCTCGTGCGCCGCGATTTCAAGGTCAACGCCATGGCCATCGAGCTGCGCCCGGACGGTACCCGCGAATTCCACGATCCGATGGGCGGGCTCGATGACCTGGCGAATCGCATCCTTGATACCCCGGATGCGCCGGAGATTTCCTTCCACGATGATCCTCTTCGCATGCTCCGCGCTGCGCGATTCGCGGCGCAGTTGGAGTTTGACGTCGCCCAGCGCGTGCGCGATGCCATGACAGACATGGCCGCTGAAATCCAGCGCATCACCGTGGAGCGCGTGCAGGTGGAGCTCAACAAGCTCATCTGCGGCACCGCGCCCTGGAAGGGTATTGACCTGCTCGTTGACTCAGGTATTGCGGACTATGTGTTTCCGGAGATCCCGGCATTGCGCATGGCCCCCGACGAGCACGCGCAGCACAAGGACGTGTACGCGCACTCGCTCACCGTGTTGCGCCAGGCCATGGAGCAGGAAGAGGACGGCCCCGACCTGATCCTGCGGTGGGCTGCCCTGCTTCATGACATTGGCAAGCCGGATACCCGCGACACTACCGACGGCAAGGTCAGCTTCCACCACCACGAGGTTGTTGGTGCGAAGCTCACCCGCAAGCGCCTGCGCAAGCTGAAGTTCCCCAAGGCCACGACCGAAGATATCGGCCAGCTGGTCTACCTGCACATGCGTTTCCACGGTTTCGGCGATGGTCAGTGGACCGATTCCGCCGTGCGCCGCTATGTCACCGATGCCGGCGATCTTCTCCCGCGCCTGCACAAACTTGTGCGCGCCGATTGCACCACCCGCAATGAGCGCAAGGCCCGCCGCCTCCAGCGCACGTATGACCAGCTGGAGGAACGCATCGCGGATATCGCGGCCAAGGAAGACCTCGCTCGCGTACGCCCTGATCTCGACGGCAACGAGATCATGGAGATCCTCGGCCTTGAACCCGGCCCGGAGGTCGGCCAGGCCTGGTCTTACCTCAAGGAGCTGCGCCTCGAAGAAGGCCCCTTGGAGCGCGAAGTTGCTATTGCGAAGCTGCGCGAGTGGTGGAATTCTAGATAGGGATGTACGCAGACAGACTTTTCAACGCCCTTGAGCGCAATGATCCCGCCCCTGGCCAGCTCCTCGTGGCGGCTCCCGACGTCCTCGCGCCCCAGTACAATCGCTCCGTCATCCTCATCACCGAGCAACATGCCGGGCGCACGTATGGAGTGGATCTGACCAAGCGTTCCGAGGTCGCGGTCTTCAACGTCATGCCGGAGTGGCTGCCTGTGGTGGCTAAGCCGCAGGCCCTCTACATCGGTGGTCCGCACGACCAGCAGGCGGCCATCGGCGTGGCGCTGACCAAGCAGGGCGTCGACATCGAGAAGCAGTCTTCGCTGAGCCGCCTCGCCCCACGTGTGGCACTCGTCGATCTGCGCGTGGGTCCCGATGCCGTCACCGAACTGGTTGAAGGTATGCGTTTTTTCGCCGGTCATTTCGAGTGGGGCCCGGGCGAACTCGATGAGGAAATCGATCGTGGTGAGTGGTACGTGGCCCCTGCGCTGCCCCAGGACGTGGTCTCCTCCGGATCGACAGATACGTGGTCAGACGTCATGCGCCGCCAAGCCATGCCCCTGCCGTTGTTTGCTACTTTCCCGCGTTATATCGATGAAGATAATTAGAGTTCCTCTCCGCCCTCTGCGCTAACATCTCTGCCATGCGTGCGGAGATCATCAAGGCAATACGGACCTGCATGCCCATCGCCGTGGGGGTGGTGCCGCTGGGCCTCGCCTTCGGCGTGCTCATGGTCCAGACCGGTTTCGACTGGTGGTGGACCCCCATCTTTTCCATCGTTATTTACGCTGGTTCGATGGAGTTCCTCGCCATTTCCATGGTGACCGGCGGCGTGACGCCCGCCGTTGCCGCGGTGACGGGTTTCATGGTGAACTTCCGCCACATCTTCTACGGGTTAACCTTTCCGCGCGATGAGATTCGGAATCGTTTCGGCCGCGCCTATTCCACGTACGCGCTGACCGACGAATCCTATGCCGTCCTTTCTGCCTTCCCCCGTGTTTCGCGCCCGAGTGGTGCATTTGTCTTCACCGTGCAGCTTTTCTGCCAGGTGCTGTGGGTTGTCTCGGGCATCATTGGTGCGCTGGCAGGCCAGGCTATTCCGCCCTCGGTGAAGGGTCTGGATTTCGCCCTCGTTGCCTTGTTCATTGTCCTAGCGATTGATTCCTTCCAGAACAACATGGATTACTCGCTTCCGCTGTCTGCTGCGGTCCTGGGTGTCCTCGCGGGCTGTCTGTTTCCAGGGCAGCTACTCATGGTGGCGCTGAGCGCCTACTTCCTGCTCTTGGTGGTGCGCTACCTCTCTCCTCGTGTCGACAGCGCGATGATTCTACGCAGGGAGTCCTAATGCCAGCTGGAGTAACCCTGCTCAGCATCCTCGCCGTGCTTATCCCCGTCGGGGTGGTGACGGTTGTTTTGCGCTGGCTTCCCTTCGCCTTTGTGAAGGCCCTAAAGGATGGCCAATTCATCAGCATGCTGGGCTTCACTATGCCCGTGGGTGTGATGACGGTCCTGGTGGTTTACACCTTGTTTAGTCAGACCCAAGACACGGGAAGCTTTGTGGCTCCCCTTGTAGGTGCCGCGGCTACTGCCCTGTTGCACCTGTGGCGCCGCAACTCCGGCTTGTCCATCTTCGGAGGCACCGCCGTGTACATGCTGTTGATGAACGTGGTGCTTTAAAAGTCCCCGTAGAGGGCGATGGCCTCTGTCCACAAGGAGTGGAACTGGAAGGCGTCGATAAGCTCGGCATTGATGTCGGGGAATGCGTCGTAGGTGTCGGGGTGTGGAACCACGCGCTGTGGGACCTCGGCATTGCCCACTGAGGTCTCCGGTGTCGCAGCGCCGACGATGGAGTCATTCGGAGCGAGGGCGATCATGCGCAGCATGGAGCAGGCCTCAGCGTTGATTTCCTCAAGCTCCGCGATGTGTGTGGCGGTGCCGACCTCCGGGATGGTCATGGTGGTGCGAACATAAAGCTTTTTCATGTGCTCTCACTCTACCCGGGCGTAGCGTGCCGCCATAGACGCGCAGATCATCAATTGGACCTGGTGGTAAATCATGAGAGGAAGGATGAGCAGCCCCAACGAGGTGCCGCCGGAGGCAAAAATCACCGAGGCCATGGGTAATCCGGTGGCCAGGGATTTCTTTGACCCGCAGAACTGAATAGCAATGGTGTCTTCTCTGTTGAACCCCAGCTTCTGGCTGACCGCCTTGGTGAGCCAGAGCATAAAGAAGACGAATGCTGTTGAGAAGACAATCTGAAACAGAATCTGCCATACGCTAATCGACGCCCAGATCCCGTCCACCATTCCCTTAGAAAAGGCCGCATAGACGACCATCGCGATGGAGCCTCGGTCCACCACTTTCGTGGCTTTGCTTGCCGCGAGTTTGCCCACCCATTTTCTGGTGAGCTGGCCGAGCACGAAAGGTAGGAGCAGAAGAACAGAAATCTCAAAGAAAACAGAGCTATCGATATGGATTCCGTTTCCTGCGCCCATCAGCGCCATGACTAGCAATGGTGTAAGCAAAACTCCAGCGAGGTTTGACGCAGACGCGGAGACGATTGCTCCTGGGACGTTTCCGCGGGCGATTGAGGTAAAGGCTACCGACGATTGCACTGTGGACGGTACAAGCGTGAGGTAGAGAATTCCCAAGTAAAGATCGTTTGGGATGAACGCGGTGAGCGGCCTGAGTGCGAGGCCGATGATTGGGTAGACCACAAAGGTAAACGCCAGAATAGTGAGATGGAGCTTCCAGTGTTTGATCCCGTTGATGGCTTCGCGCGTTGAGAGTCGGGCGCCGTAGAGGAAGAAGAGAAGGGCGATCGCTATATTCGTGAGGACATCGAAGCTGTCCGCAAAGCTTCCCCGCGCGGGAAAAACAATAGCGATTGCGACGGCGCACAGGATGAGGACGATGAGGGGGTCGAGTCGTTTAAGGCGCTCAATCATAGAAGAGAGTCTAGACGCCCCTCACGGTTTCACGTGAAACATCTTTTCAAACCCCCTGAGTCTCCGGGGATATCCATTAGGCGGAGACGTTTTTGACTGTTCCCCCGTTGTTTTCCACTCCGTACTCAGTGAGCGGTTTAGGGCTGGGGCCGCCGGTGACTTCGCCGCTGCTGAGGTCAAAGCTTGAGTAGTGGCTCGTGCACGTGGCGGTCAAGCCTTCAATCTTCGTGATGAGGGATCCCTGGTGTGGGCAGGTCTGTGAATATGCCTTGAACTCTCCCTCGGTGGGTTGAGCGAAGATCACCTTGTCCACAATGATGGCGGAGCCAACGGGGATTTCCGTCGCTGCGACTTCCGCGGAAGGCTCCTTGCCACAGGCGGCGAGGTAGGCCCCAGCAAAGGTAGTCGCAGTACCGAGCAGGAAAAGGCGGCGTGAACACGTAGTCATGTGGATTACTCTATCTGATTCAGCGGCTGTGTAGGGAGAGGACAATGTGCCGTTAGCTAAGTTTGCCGTCCCACACGGGAAGCTCCTCTTCCCTGCTGCCGCTGAAATCGTAGGCACCGTATGATGTGCCGACATCGCTATAGATCGTCCCAGCTTCGTTGTGTGCTCCGCGACGTTCTCCGGCGAGTGCATACGTGGCCCCCGCGCCGAGGATGCTGAGGCTGAGCGCTGTTGCAGCGACGAGCCGTAGCGCTTTAGTTTTGGTGCTCTTGGTCATGAACACGATCGTGCGCCGCCCGACTCCTGTTGTCACGTCACACTGCCGTGTTCCCACGTAATTGATGTTTAGCTCTCAGCGCTCGCACAGGACAAAGAAAGGTGGCCACACCAATGATCGGGTCTACCCGATGTTGTGCTGGCCATCTAAAATATAGTTTGTGATGAAATCATATGGGGACTTCTGTCTGCCCAGAATACGTCACTGTGCTTAAAAAGCCGCTCTAGTCTCGGCCCGTCTTGTCGGCGTGTTGTGCCGCGGCACGGATCGCGGAGACGTCGACAGCCGGCGCCTCTCCCCCGCAGCCGCCGTCGCCACAGTTGCAGGAATCGCCGCAACCATCGTCGTCTTTATGGGCTTGGTCCCACAGGTAGGCCGCGCGGGCACCCATGTTGGAGCCGATGGAGAGCGCGAGGATAGCTACGACGGCTGTGAGTGCGGGGATTAGCCACATCCAACCTTCGGCGCGAAGCGCGATAACGCCACCGAAAACGAGAGCGATGCCTCCCAGGAACCAGAACGGGCCCGCAATAGCGTGGGCGTTGTCCCATGCCTCCCGGGTTTTGCGGATCTCCGCGAGACGCAATCCAACAACACTGTTGCCGGGGAGTTTACGGAGTGTGGCAAGGACGCCGACGATGATGAGGACCGCGGCAAGGATGAGGAAGATGATTCCGACTACGAGCATGCGTCTAAGTCTATCCCGCCTCCTAGCTAGCGAGAAAGCTGGTTCAATTTATTCGTTTCGTGCTGTAATATACATTTCGTGTCGCTTGGTAGATAAATAAGCGTTTATCGCCGGGCGAGAAACTCGTAGTGGTATCAACCATAGAAAAGACTCAATCATGACATTCAAGAGTGTTCTCAACTCTCTGCTGTTCAAGATTATCGTAGCGATAGTCTTGGGCATCATAGTTAGCCAATTCGCCCCCGAGTGGTTCGGCAGGGCCTTCGCAACATACAACGGACTGTTCTCGAATTTTCTTGGCTTCTTCATCCCCATTCTGATTCTTGCTCTCGTGGCACCGGCAATCGCGGGCCTCGGGCGCGGTGCCGGCAAGTGGCTGGGTATTACTGCCGGAATTGCGTATGGTTCCACTATCGTGGCGGGCCTCGTTGCCTACGGTTTGACCCAGGTCCTGTACCCCACGTTGCTAGGTGGGCAGACGCTCAACACTGATGTGGCTGACATCGATGCCGGAGCGCTCGAGCCCTACTTCACCGTTGAGATGCCGGCTCCATTCGAAGTTATGACGGCGCTGCTGTTGTCCTTCTGCGTTGGCGTGGCGATGACCACTGTGAAATCCGACAACCTTTACGCGATTACTAAAGAATTTGAGAACGTCGTCATCAAGGTGATCTGGGGCTTTGTGATTCCCCTCCTGCCGTTCTATATCTTTGGCATGTTCCTATCCTTGGGTATGAATGGCAATATCGGGACGGTCCTCGTCGCCTTTGCCAAGGTTCTTTTGCTTGCGGTCCTCATGACGCTGGTTTACCTCGTGCTTCAATACATCATCGCCGGCGCAATTGCGGGTAAGAATCCATTCCGCGCATTGAAGAACATGGCACCGGCCTACTTCACCGCGTTGGGTACTTCCTCTTCGGCGGCGACGATTCCGGTGACGTTGGACGCCACGTTGAAGAACGGTATTACCAAGCCCGTTGCTGGCTTTGTCATCCCCCTCTGTGCGACCATTCACCTGTCAGGTTCGATGATCAAGCTGACGTTGTACGCCTTCGCGATTGTGTACATGGCAGATGGTATGGAAGCAGATTTGGGTAAGGCCTTGGGCTTCATCCTGCTTCTTGGAATCATGATGATCGCGGCCCCCGGTGTTCCGGGCGGTGCCGTGATGGTTGCTGTTGGTCTGTTGCAATCCAATATGGGCTTTGATGATTCGATGGTGGCACTGATGATTGCCGCTTACATCGCTATCGATTCCGTGGGTACGGCCGCGAACGTTACTGGCGACGGCGCTATCGCCATGATTGTTGACCGTTTCGCTCGTAATAAAATTGATGGATTGGAGGCCGAGGCCGACGCCTCTGCTGCCGACGAGGAGCTCAGCAAAGCTTAGGTTTCAAGCTTAGGTTTCACGTGAAACCCTGAGAGCTTCCCCCTCCCCTAGCTTGCGTTCCATTTCTGGTCTATACGTCTAGACCAATCAATTGGAAGGTTGGCTGCGGGAGGGGGATTTTTGTATGCCTTGTTGCCGACGTCGCGGGCCGCTCGGTCGTGCAAGGAGCTCCCCAAAAACTCCGCCGAAAACCGAAATGACTCTTGTGAGACGAGCTTAGAACAGGTATTCTGAAGGTGGGAGTGGGGGAAGCAATTATCCGGCTAATTTAGGGATGCAGCTCCCCATGGGAATCACAACAAATTCTTCAACCTCGGTACCTACTGCGTATTTTTCTCACTCAAACCCGCATGATCCAGAATGTATGGCGGGTCAACTCATGCGAAGAATAGAGTATGAGTTTTGGTCACGTGTCCAGCCACCGCTCGACGCAGATTCAGACACTGCATTTATGACCCTTGGTCAAAAGACGGGAAAGTCTCCGGCACATGTGGCGCGGAATGTCATGGGGCTTATTCGTCTCAGTGAATTGCCGAAGGTGAAGGCGATGCAAGACTCTGAATACCTACTCGATATGCAAGCCTTGGTTGCTATTGATCAAGTACTGGCAAAGCTGGGCAACCCTATTCCGTCAGTTATCTCAGAGATCGATAGTCAATTGGCGGCGTGGCTAACACCGACTAAACCCAACCATGTTTTTCCCAGCGCAGAAAAGATTCGGCGCAAGGTACGCGACATCGCTAAGGTCTTGGATGATTCGATCGCGTTCCGGGATAAGCGGAAGAAGAACCGGTATTCACTCCTCACCCGGGGAGAACGTGCCTCGATCGAGTTAGAGGTCGATAGCAACGTCGGCGTCGTAATCCACGAGACAATCAAGCTGGCTGCAAAGGAGCATGACGTCTCAATGGCGGATGCCTTAGTTCTCCTCATTACGGGCAAGATTCAGCCGGAGGCTGGAAAAGTTGTTGTGCATGAATTCAAAGCCACTGACGTGGAGGGAGCGCCGGTCTATGTTCAGGGACACGGCTGGACCGGTGAAGGAGTCCCAGCGTCGAGAACTGTGACGAGAGACTTTAGTGAAGCACCAGAACCGTGCGAAGGCTACCAGCCCTCAGATGTGACGCGAAAGTATGTCGAAGGGCGCGACGGGACCTGTCGGGCGCCTGGCTGTAATCGACCGGCGTGGACATGCCAACTGGACCACAGGATTAACTACGCCGATGGTGGCCCTACGCACCCATCTAACCTGGTTGCCCTTTGTCAGCACCACCACAACATGAAAACTGACGGACGGGCTTTCTATATCCTGGACCCAGTTACTGGTGATGTTGTCTGGTTGTTTGAGGACGGCACCTGGGCGGTGACTGAAGCAACCGGCCCTCTGGCCCCGGCGTCTAAGGTGTGGGCACGAACCGTCGCGGAAGACGTCATTGCTCACCGGCGGAAGATGCACGAAGAGGCCAAAGCCTTGAAGGTTGAGCTTGATGGCGGAGAGTTGGTCGAAGTCTTCGACAGGACGGACCCGGCGGATCGCTACTCGAACGCATCCGATGATATCCCCTTCTGAGGGCCAAGAGACTATCGCTGTTGGGGATTAGGGAATTAAGGAGGCTTTGGAAGGCACAGAAGGCGGCATTATTATTGATTGCTGGCTACAACGACGGTAGCCGATGGGCTTGTGCATATGGAACACGCGCTGTTTCACGTGAAACGACCCCTTCCATCGTGACGCGTGGTGGCGCACGACGTGATGGAAGAGGCCGAGGTGGGTCAGGATTGTTCGGGAAAGCGCTTAGCCAACGGCACGCTTGGTAGCAGCCTTCATCTTGGATACGAAGTCGGTGACTGCAGAGGCGAGTCCGTCGGTGGGCTTGTTGTTCTCGTCGAGGTGAGCGTCGACAATCTTCGTTAAAGCAGATCCGGTGATGGCCCCAGCTGCGCCAGCGGAGATGGCATCGGCGACATGCTGAGGGGTTGAGATCCCAAAGCCAAGGAGAATCGGTGCCCCACCAAAGCGTTTCACGTTGTTCACTACATCAACGAGCCCGCGGGTTTCCGATTCCTTCTCGGTGCCGGTGACGCCGTCGCGAGAGATTGCGTAAATGTAGCCCCTCGAGTATTGAGCCACGCCCTGGAGGGTCTGCTCCGAGGCTTGTGCCGGGGCGATGAAGATCGGGTCAATGCCGGCCTTGTCGGCGGCGGCGACGAAAGGTGCGCCTTCGCGGACGGGGACGTCGGGAAGCAAGATGCTATCAGCACCCGCTTCTTGAAACTCGGAGTAGAAGGTCTCCAACCCACGAGTGAAGGGAACATTGCCATAGATGAGCATGCCAATCGGAAGGTCTGGGAATTCGGCTCGAATCTGGCGGATTTGGGCGATGGCGGAATCAACCGTTGCCCCTCCTTCGAGCGCGCGGATGTGTGAGGCCTGAATGGTGGGACCGTCGGCAACAGGGTCCGAAAAGGGGACGCCGAGTTCGAGCGCATCGGCCCCGCCGGCGACGGCCGCGCGAACGATGTCGAGGGCAGTGTCTGGGTCGGGATCGCTCAACATGATGAAGGGAACGAAGGCCCCTTCATTGCGGGCGGCAAGGTTGGAGAAGAGTTTCTCGTATCGGCTCATTACTTGTCCTCCGTGATCTTGAATTCGGGGTGCGCGTCGAGGGTGCGGCGGACGTGGTCGATGTCTTTGTCGCCGCGCCCGGAAAGGGAAACGAGAATGGTGATGTCCTCATCTTTGCGCTTAAGCGCATAGGCCAGGGCGTGTGAGGATTCAAGGGCGGGAATGATGCCTTCGCGGCGGCTGAGGATCTGGAACGCTTCAAGTGCCTCCGCGTCGGTGATGCCGACATAGGTGGCGCGGCCCGTCTGCGCCAGGTGAGCATGCTGTGGACCGACGCCGGGGTAATCGAGGCCAGCGGAGATGGAATAGGACTCCTCTACTTGACCGTCGGCATTTCGCATGAGGTAGGAGCGGGCGCCGTGGAGGATGCCAATGGTTCCGTTGTTGATCGTGGCACCGTGGTGTCCGGAATCGAGGCCCTCTCCCCCAGGCTCGGCACCGACGAGTTCGACCGACTCCTCGTCGATGAAATCCGCGAACATGCCGATGGCATTGGAGCCGCCGCCGACGCAGGCGACGACCACGTCGGGAAGCCCGCCCGTGCGCTCAAGCATTTGGGCCTTGGCTTCCTCGGAAATCACCCTGTGGAACTCGCGGACAATCGTGGGGAAAGGATGGGGGCCGGCAGCGGTGCCGAGCAGGTAGTGGGATTCGTGGAACGTTGCGGTCCAATCGCGCAGCGCCTCATTAACGGCATCTTTGAGGGTGCCAGATCCGGAGTCCACCGGAACGACCTTCGCGCCCATGAGCTCCATGCGGTAGACATTGGGCTGTTGCCTCTCGACGTCTTTAGCGCCCATGTAAATGACGCATTCAAGATCGAGCAGCGCGCAGGCGAGCGCAGTCGCGGTCCCGTGCTGGCCCGCGCCGGTCTCAGCGATAATGCGGGTCTTTCCCATGCGCTTGGCCAAGAGCGCTTGGCCAATCACCTGGTTGGTCTTGTGGGCGCCGCCGTGGACGAGGTCCTCCCTCTTGAGGAAAATACGTGCCTTTCCACCGAGCTTGGTTGCCTCGGTGAGAGGGGTGGGACGGCCAAGATAGTCACGAAGATAGCTGGACAGTTCTTTGCGGAAGGCGGGATCGTTTTGCGCATCGACGAAGGCCTTCTCGAGTTGGTCGAGCGCGGGGATGAGAGACTCGGGAACAAATTGTCCGCCGAACTCGCCGAAATACGCGGGAAGGATGGTCTCCCTGGCGTCCTGTGGGTTAGTCATGGTGTTCCTTTTGGGTAGGTTTGGGTTAGGGGTTAATACGTAAAGTGACGAATGGTGTTGAAGGCCGTAGCGATGAGGGCGGTGTCCTTCCTGCCGTTAACTTCCACGCCGGAGTTGATGTCCAGTCCGGCTGTGCCAACGCCTAGCGCATCGTGAAGGTTGTCGGGTTTAAGGCCACCCGCGAGAAGTGCCTTTTCTTTGACGTTGTCGGGAATTGTTGACCAATCGAAGGAGTTACCCGTACCGCCGGCGCCAGAGTCGAGGATGAGCATGTCGGAGGCGTCGGCAAGCGAAGTGGCGAGCTCCGGGCCGTGCGGCGCTGTCATATCGATGGCGCGCCATACCTGCCGCTCCCCCGCTACCGCGCGGACGGACTCTATGAGTTGAAGTTCGGCGGATGTGCTTCCCTGGTAAGGGGCGTGGATCTGCAGGGCGGAGATGCCGTCGAAAGCGAGCTCCTCCCAGCCAGTGGTGCGGCGAGAGACCGCGACGTAGCTGAGATCGGGTTCGTGGGCGATGATGTCGAGCGCGGTTTCACGTGAAACATTGCGCGGCGATGCCTCTTCGAAGATAAGCCCGCCGTAGACTGCGCCGGCGGCGCGGGCGGCCTGAGCTGCAGACCACGCCGTAAGTCCGCAGACCTTATTGTGGCCATAGACAAGCTCGCGTGCAGCACGATCGATATCAGGCGTACCCGTGAGTTGGGAGCCGACAAGGAATGCGTTGGCATGAGACCCAAGGCGGCGCACAGTCTGATTGTTGCGGATGCCGGATTCCGAAACCACAACTTTGCCGGAGGGCACAAAGCGAGACAGGCGCTCGGACCGGGTGAGATCGATGCTGAGGTCGTGGAGGTTGCGGTTGTTAATGCCAATGACGTCCACGCCAAAGGCAGTGGCGCGCTCGACTTCGTCCTCAGTGATCGCCTCGGTGAGAACGTCGAGCCCAAGGGAATCTGCCAAATGTTTGAGCTCTGCATAGGTTTCATCGTCGACGATGGACATCATGAGCAGTATGGCGTCGGCGCCAAAGTAACGCGCGGCATACACCTGGATCGGATCGATAATGAAGTCTTTGCACAAGACCGGCAGGTGCGTGGACAGCGCCACGGTCTGCAAATGGTCATAGTCACCACCGAAACGGTCCGGTTCGCAGAGAACAGAGATGGCTGAGGCATAGCGCGAATATACGCGGGCGATGGCTCCCGGTTCATAATGCTCACGGATGAGGCCGAGTGACGGGGACGCGGACTTGCATTCCATGATGAAACGGTTGGTCCCGTTGAGCGCGTCGTAGAAGGAACGCTCGGAGCGCGGGAGAGCCGTGAGGTCCACGTGGGCGAGGCGCTCACGGATGGCTGGTAGATGCGTGCGGCGCTTGGCGACGATCCCCTCAAGCACGGTCGGCAGAGCCATAGTTCGCCTCCTCGTGCTTCTTCAGCCATGCGGCCACGGTGCCGTCCTGGATGAGTTGGTTGGCGTGCGCGACGCCCTCTTGGATGGAGTCGGTCGTGCCATTGAGATAGAACATCGCACCGGCGGTGGCGACGATCGCGTCGTGATGGGCCGGCTTGCCCGTACCGGCGAAGACCGCCCGGAGGGCCTTCGCGTTTTCTTCCCCGTTGCCGCCGGCAAGGTCGGTCAACTCGTGGCGGGAAATGCCGAGGTCTTCGGGGGTGAGCTCGTAGTGGCTAATGGTGCCGTCGCGAAGCTCCCAGACCTGGGTGGTGCCGTGAACGGCAATCTCATCGGTGCCAGCACCGTGGACCACGAGCGCGCGGGTGCGGCCGAGGTCCTTGAAGACCTCAGCGATGAGCTGGCCTTGCTCGGGGTTGGCTATGCCCATGATTTGGAACTCCGGGCGGCCGGGGCTCAGGAGCGGGCCCATGGTGTTGAAGAGAGTGGAGACGCCGAGGCCCTTGCGCACCGGTTGCACGTGGGCAACGGCAGGGTTGTAGGCCGGCGCAAAGAGGAAGGTGAAATTGGATGCCTCGAGCTGGCGGACTGCGCGCTCGGGATCGAGATCAAGCGGGATGCCGAGGGCTTCCAGGACGTCGGCTGAGCCAGACTTGGAGGAGACAGAGCGGTTGCCGTGCTTGACCATCTTGACCCCGCCGGCGGAGGCGACCAGCGATGCACCGGTGGTGACGTTGATGGTGTTGGCGCCGTCACCACCGGTTCCCGCGGTGTCCATGAGCCCCTTGCCAGTGACAGGGAAAGGCCGGCCGGCCTTGATGAAAGCGCGTGCCGCGCCGGCGACATCAGCGAAGGTCTCTCCGCGGGTGCGGATGTGGGTCAGGAGAGCGGCGATATGGATATCGTCATACTCCCCTACCGTCAGTGGGGTGAAGACCTCGATGGCTTGCTCCAAGGTCGGCTCTTGGATGTCGAGGAAGGCTTGCAATGTCGTCAGTGCCTTATTGTCAGTCATTACTTGGATCCTTCAATGGTGGGGTGAATAGAAAGTTGATTAATACACCGCTCGATCATGATTGGTCCCGTCGGCGTGAGGAGTGATTCTGGGTGGAACTGGAGGCCGAGAGCCATGCCGTCGAGTGTTTCTGCGGCCATGGTGACGGGACCAATGGCGGTCTCGGTCTCGGCGAGACTGCGCATCTGGGCGGGAACGTTCGCGCAACCTAAGGAGTGGTAACGCGCAACGGGGACGAGGCGCCCAACATAGTTCGGGTTATCGGGCTCGGAATCGGTGGTGAGACCCTGAAAGAGAGGGTGGCTGGCGCCGGCGTCGGTCAGCGTCATGGGTACGGAAGAACCGTGGACTGGGCCGCAGGGCTCGACGGTGCCGCCGAAGTGATCAAGGAGCGCCTGGAAGCCCAGGCAGATACCGAGCATGGGGATGCGGCCGAGGGTGGCGTCGATAAGCTGCATCATCGATCCGGCGTCGCGGGGATGACCCGGGCCGGGCGAGAGGATGATGATATCGGGCTGGGCGGCGAGGACCTCCTCCACGGGCACGATGTTGCGGAAGACGGTGGTGTTATAGCCGGCGAGGGCGTCGACGAGGTTGTAGACGAAGGAATCGTGGTTATCGATGAGGACGACGTGCGGATTCATCGGATGACCTCCAGAGATGCGTTGTGTGCCTGGGCGATGGCGCTGAGCACCGCGTAGGCTTTATGTACCGTTTCATCGGCCTCGGATTGTGGGACGGAATCGCGCACGACGCCCGCGCCGGCCTGGACGACGGCTGTGCCATCCTTGACGTAGGCGGAGCGGATGACGATGCAGTTGTCCATGGATCCATCGCCGCGCAGGTAGCCGATTGCTCCGCCGAAGGAGCCGCGGCGAGTACCTTCGGTTTCGCGGATGAGCTCCATCGCGCGCAATTTCGGCGCGCCGGTCAGCGTGCCCATGTTCATGCAGGCACGGTAGGCGTCGAGGGCATCGAAGTCCTCGTGCAGCGTCGCGACGACTCGGGAGACCAGGTGCATCACGCGCGAGTAGCGGTCCACTTGGAGCAGGTCGGCGACCTTTCTGGTGCCGGGGACGGCGACGCGAGCGAGGTCGTTGCGGGCCAGGTCCACCAGCATGATGTGCTCCGAGACCTCTTTGGAATCGGTGCGCATCTCGAGCTCATTGCGGATATCCAGCTCGTGGGTCGCACCGCGCGGACGGGTGCCGGCAACCGGGTAGAGCTGCACCTGCCGGTCAGAGGCCGTGTACTTCAGGTTGGACTCAGGGGACGCACCGAAGAGCTCGTGTTCCTCCCCGCGCAGGTAGAACATGTACGGCGAGGGGTTGGTCTCCCGCAGCGTGCGGTAGGCGGCGAAGGCATCGGGGCAGTCGAGGCTGAAGGCGCGGGAAGGAACGACCTGATAGATATCGCCGGCATGGACGTTGCCCTGGAGGCGCTCGACGTGGCGGCGGAAAGCAGCGTCATCGATGCTGGCGCGTGCGCTGATGGTCTCGCGCGGTGCCGGGGATTCTGGGGTGACGGGCTCGGTGGCAGCGGCACGGTCGAGCTCCCCTTCGAGCGCGCGCTTGTCGACGCCCCACCCCTCAATCTTTGCTCTCTTGGTGAGGTGGTCCACCGTGAGGACATGCTCGCCGACGAGAAACTCATAATCCGGATACGCGTTTGGGCCGTCCGGTACCGGTGGCAGTTCTTCGAACGTCGCGACGTAGTCGAAGGCGAATCCGCCACCAAGGAACGGGAGGGACTCGCCGGAGTAGAGCTGGCTGAACTGCAACGTGCGCAGAATATCGGCGGTGGAGGTGGCGCGGAGGCGGGCGCGCTCGTCGTGCTCGGTGGGGAGAGCGAAGCGGAAGGTGACGCTGCCTTCTGAGCTGTGGATGATCCGTGATTGGAAGTCCGCGCGGAGTTCGTCGATAAGAAGGTGACCCGATGGTGTCAACGCGGTGGCGGTGGCCTCCTGGCCCCGGCACACCACCTTGAGTGCGGCCTTGGTGATGGCGATGCACGTGAGGTTTTTCTTGGACTCGATGTCCGCGGACTCTAAGAGCAGGGAGTTCTGTGGGGTGGCGAGGGCATAAAAGAGTGCGCTGGCGTCGGATGTGTACCTGACCTCGCGTGTGGCTGTGTACGGCATATTCTGTCTTTCTTTAACGGTTTTGTGTGCTGCCGCGAGCTTCGCAAGAGAGCAAAACGCCGAAAAGCCCGCAGCTGCGGGCCTTAAATATGGGAGAACAACGAGGCCCGCGGGTTACGCGCGCCACCACCAAAGGTTAACTGTGTTCTTCATATCACTGACTCTAACACCGATACCTTCCGCCGTACAGATAATGCACTGGCGGGTACCCCCGTGGTGAGCGGATGGACGAGCTGAAGGGACCGATGCGTGAGTGTTTCACGTGAAACCTAGGTGCTGTACTTGGCGGTCCCAACCCCCTGTGTCCATGAGGGCGGTTTCGGCAAGGCGGCAAAAAGGGCCCGGCACGATGCCGGGCCCTGACACGTGTGAAGCTACGTGAGCTTGAGAGCGGAACTACTTGAGCTTGATGAGCGCGGAGGAGAAGTAGTCCTCGACCGCTGATGGATCATCGAGTGGGAGGACGGCACCGACGTACTGGTCCGGGCGAACGATGACGACGGCTCCGTAACGGGAAATGCCGCGGCCTTCAAAGATGTCCTTGTCCCCGGGGAGTGCGTTGAAGACGTTCTCCCAATTCGGAACATTGAACTTGCCGTTGCGGGGGCGGAAGAGAAGAGGGGCGTCGAGAATCTCGTAGTCGTGGTGGTTCGTCTGCTGGTAGATGGCCTTCACATCGAAGTAGGTATTCTCGTCAGCCCCTTCGGGGGTGAACTTGGCCAGGATGGGCCCGACCTTCTCGGCCCACTGGCTCAGCGTGGAGTCCTCGCCGGCCTTGGGGGCATCGGCGAAGGCGTAGATGCGGTAGCGGCCATCTGCGGTGTGCTGGTGGCCCAGGTGCTGAGGGTAGGCGTCGCAGCGGCGCAGGACCTCAAAGGACTTGAAGCGCTTGCCCACCGGGAAGCCGGAAGCCAGATCTTGGTGCTGGGTAGTGCCGACGATCAGGTTTTCCTCGTACTGCGTCATCATGCCGGCGGCGAACTCCTCCGCGGCAACGTAGTACTTCTCCACTGCCTCCGGATCATCGAGCTCCTCTGTCGGGGTGGCCATGAGGGTCGACCACTCGCGGTCGAAGTTGATGAGGTTCTGGGCGGCCGGCTGGCGCTCACCGTGGTACGTGCTGAGAAGCTCCTTCGGCGCGCGGCCGTCGAGGACGTGGCCGAGCTTCCATCCAATGTTGAAGCCATCCTGCATGGAGACGTTCATGCCCTGTCCCGCCTTTGCCGAGTGGGTATGGCAGGCGTCGCCGGTGAGGAAGACGCGTGGGTCGTCGTCGTTATCGTCGAAGGCGTCGACAAGGCGGTGGCCCACCTCGTAGACGGAATGCCACGCCACCATCTTGACGTCGACGAAATAGGGGGCGTAAATCTCGTTCGCCTTCTCGATGATCTTCTCAATCGGCGTGTTGCGGACCTTGTGGTTGTCATCCTCTGGCACCACGCCGAGATCGACGTACACGCGGCAGAGGTAGCCGCCCTCGCGCGGGATGTGGAGGATAGAACCGGCCTGGGAGTGGATGGCGCACTTGGTGCGCCAGTCCGGGAAATCGGTGTCAACGACAACGTCCATGACACCCCACGCGTGGTTAGCCTGGTCGCCCTTGAGCGAGCGGCCGATGGACTTGCGGACGCGTGACTTAGCGCCATCGCAACCGACGACGTACTTAGCGCGAACGTCGCGCGGGTTGCCGTCGACATCCTCGAGGTGCACCGTCACCGGGTATTCGCCCTCCCCTACCTCTAGGGAGACAAAATTCCAGCCATAGTCCGGGGTGATGCGGCCGGGCGCGCGGTGTGCATAGCGGGCGAAGTAATCCAACACACGGGCCTGGTTGACAATGAGGTGTGGGAATTCGGAGATTCCTTGTTCATCATCAACAGGGCAGGCACCGCGGACAATTTTGGAGCGATCATTCGGATCCGGGTTCCAGAAGGCCATCTCCGTGATTTCATAGGCCTCTTCCGTGATTTCCTTAGCAAAGCCAAAGGCCTGGAAGGTCTCTACGGAACGGGACTGGATGCCGTCGGCCTGGCCGAGCTCGAGGCGATGCGGGCGACGCTCAATGATGCGCGTATTGACGCTGGGAAACATCGCGAGCTGTGCCGCGGCGATCATGCCTGCGGGCCCGGAGCCCACAATGAGAACGTCTATTTCATCTGGAAGTTCAGAAGCGCGATCGACGCCGTACCCGGCGGGCTCGTGCACGCGGGGGTCTTCCGAAACGTAGCCATTGTGGTGGAACTGCACTGTGGACTCCTTAGTCAGCGGTTGTAATGAACGAGAACGAAGGGGTGGTGGGGGTAGCGGCCACTCCCCTACTGCCATGTGAGCTTTGCTCTTGAGGGTGGTGACTCAGTTCAAGGCGTCTCTGAGATGTGAGCTGGGTCTTAGAAGGGAATCATATATGATATGCCCGCCTCGCACAATGGCCCTTGCGAAACTGTGAGGGCTCATGTGGAGGGGCGTCGTCTAGCGCGGGCTGAAGATGAAGTGTCCTCGGGATTGCTCGGCCTCGTGTTCCGCGCCGAGCGCGATTCCCTTGCGCTCACGCAGGATGAAGGTGCAGATGAAGCCGACGATCGAAGCAGATACGAGGTAGCCCGACACCGCAAAAGTGGTACCAGTTGCCTCGACGAGCGAAGCGGCAATCATGGGGGCGAAGGCGCCGCCCAGGACCGAGCCGAGGGCATAGGTGATGGACACACCCGTGGCGCGAATCGAGGCGGGGAATAGTTCTGCGTACATCGCGGATTGCGCGCCGTAGGTCAGGCCCAGGCCCACGGTGAGGAAGAGGAGTGCGCCGTAGAGAAGCCCGAGGCTTCCGGTATTGACCAGTGGGAAGAGGGCGGCAGCGCCGATGCCCTGCAAGATGAATCCCAGGAGGTAGGTATTTCGGCGGCCGATGTAGTCCGAGATGAAACCGGCGAACAAAGTGGTCAAGGCCCACGAGAAGGCAGACACGGTCACGGCGTTGAGGACATCACCGCGGTCGAGTGCGACGGGGCCCTCCGGGTCGGTGGCGTAGCGCTGGATGTAGCCGCCCGTAGTCATGTATCCGACGGTGCCGTTGCCTGCGAAGACGAGCGCGGCGACCAGGACGAGCGGGGTGAACTTCTTAAACAGCGTGCCAATGGGGTTGGTGGCTTCTTCCTCTTCGCGTTCCGCGATCTCCGCGAACACCGGGGACTCGTCGACGCCCATGCGGATGAGGTAGCCCACCAAGACGAGGACGAAGGAGAGGAGGAAGGGAACGCGCCAGCCCCAGTCCATGAAGGCGTCGCCAGGCGCGATGGTGTTCATGATGGACAGCACGCCGGAGGAGAGCAGCAGGCCGGCGGGCACGCCGATCTGGGGGCCTGCGCCGTAGAGGCCGCGCTTGTCAGTCGGGGCGTGTTCCACTGCCATGAGCACCGCGGAGCCCCATTCGCCACCAGCAGAGATGCCCTGGATGATGCGCAAGGTGATGAGGAGAATCGGCGCCCAGATGCCGGCGGTTTCATAGGTTGGCAGAACGCCAATCAGGGTGGTTGCGCCGCCCATGGCGATGAGCGTGACCATGAGGACCACGCGGCGTCCGAAGCGGTCGGCAAAGTGCCCGGCCAGGAAGGCGCCGACCGGGCGGAACAGGAAGGACAAGCCAACGGTCAGGAAGGAGATGATGGTGGCCAGGCCGCCTTCGAGCGGACCGAACATGAGGTGGTTGAACACGAGTCCGGCCACTGCTGCATAGAGGAAGTAGTCGTACCACTCGATGGCGGTACCGATGGTCGTCGCGGCGACGACGCGGCGGCGTTCGGCCGTCGAAATTGTCGGCGTGACAGTTGCGTGCGACATAGTGAGATTCCTTTCGGCATGGGGTGTGCCATATACGGAAAAGCGTGTGAGTTGAACCACTTGCGGTGGTGCCAAGGATAATATACGATCTGGGCAAGGATTTGTTCACAATTAAGGATTCTTCATGGCTGTACCTGAGTTCTTGCCGGTTAAACCGGGCAAAATGATCGCTGTCCATGTGGCCTTTGAGTCCCGCGCGGCACAGCGCGGTCGCTGGCCCAAGACCCCGAGTTACTTCCTCAAGGCGACGAGCACGCTGGCTGAGTCGGACGGGGTAGTCGAGCGCCCCGAAGGAACCGAACTGTTGGCCTTCGAAGGCGAAATCGCACTCATCATCGGCACTCCGGCCCGCAACGTATCCCTCGAGGATGCGTGGAAGCACGTTGCCTACGTGACCGCCTCGAACGACATTGGCCTGTATGACTACAAGGTTCAGGACAAGGGCTCCAACACCCGTTCCAAGTCGCGCGATGGGTACACCCCCATTGGGCCGGAGCTTATCGACGCCCAGGGGATCGACCCCAAGGGCCTGCGCCTGCGCACGTGGGTCAATGGCGAGGTTGTTCAGGAGGGAACCTCGTCCGATGAAGACCTCATCTTCCCTCTCGCCCAGTTTGTTGCCGACCTTTCCCAGCACATGACACTGGAGACCGGTGACATCATCCTCACCGGCACCCCTGCTGGATCTTCCGTTATCGAGCCTGGTGACGTCGTGGAGGTTGAGGTCGACGTTCCAGGAGGCGTGAGCTCCGGCAAGCTGAAGACCACCGTGAAGGAAGTCCCCGCCTCCTTCGATCCGCAGCTGGGCAATCTGCCCTACGTTGACGATAAGCAGCGCGAGGATGCCTACGGTGACCGCGAATCTGCTGGCCTTCCCCCCAAGGATGAGGGCGGCCTCGACCCGGAGCTTAAGGCTGCTCTGGAGAAGGCCCCGACCGCCGGCCTATCCGCTCAGCTGCGCAAGCGCGGAATCAACCAATCCGTGATCGAAGGCGTGTACCCGCAAGCCAAGGGAACCAAGATGGTGGGCGTCGCCCGCACCTTGCGCTTCGTGGCTGGCCGTGAGGATCTGTTCAAGTCTCACGGGGGCGGCCTCAACGAGCAGAAGAAGGTCTTCGACACGGTCAAGGAGGGTGAGGTCATCGTCATCGAGGCTCGCCAGGAATCCGGTTCCGGAACGCTCGGTGACATTCTGGCGCTGCGCGCCAAGGTGCGCGGTGCTGCCGGCGTCGTGACCGATGGCGGCGTGCGCGACTACGAGGCCGTCAAGGAGATTGGCCTTCCCGTCTTCACCCAGGGCGCGCACCCCTGCGTTCTCGGACGCAAACACGTTCCGTGGGATAGCGACATCGCCGTCTCCTGCGGTAACGCCACCGTCCTTCCCGGTGACATCATCGTCGGCGACGATGACGGCGTCGTGGTGATTCCCCGCGACATCGCAGCCGAGGTTGCCGAGGCCGCTCTGGCCAAGGAGCACGAGGATGAGTGGGTTGCTACCCAGGTGGAGACGGGCGCCAGCTTGGATGGCCTCTTCCCGCCGACCGGAGCGAACAAGGAAGCCTACATCGCGTTCCGTGATGGAAAGGCGGGTGGTCAATGACGGAACCCGCGGCACCAGCTGGGGAGAGCAAGTCCCAGAAAGCCTATAACTGGATAAGTGAAAAGATTCGTACTCGCGAGTATGAACCTGGCTACCGTCTTGTGCTGGCAGCAATCGCGGATGATCTGGGCATCAGCGTGGTCCCCGTCCGCGAAGCTATTCGCCAGCTTGAGGCGGAAGGAATGGTCACCTACGAACGCAACGTCGGTGCCAGCGTGACCACCTACAATCGCGAGGCCTACTACGAATCCATGGACATCGTGGCCACGCTGGAAGCAAATGCCACGGCCCAATCCGCCCCGTATCTCGACGCGGAGGATATTGCCCGAGCGCGGGAGATTAACCAGCGCATGCGGGAGCTTGATGTCCATCACGATCCAGACGTATTTACCCAGCTCAACAAAGAATTTCATAGCGTTCTCTTTTCCAAGTGCCCGAACGAGAGGCTGAAGAACTTGGTGGTGGACCAATGGAAGCAATTGGAATACCACCGCGTCTCCACCTTTCGGTACGTGCCCGAGCGAGCCCAAGAGTCCACGCGCGAACACGAGCAATTGCTCAGCCTCATCGAGGCTGGCGCGGAACCCACCTACATAGAAAAGGTGGCCAGGCAACACAGACTGACCACCCTCAGCACCTATCGCAAGAAAAACAACTAAGGAGTGTAAACCACCCATGGCTACGAACAACGATGCAGCTAAGCCCACCGATCTCCCCGAGAAGATTCTTCATTACATCAACGGCGAGTTTGTCCCGTCGGTAGACGGCGATGAATTCGAGGTCCTGGATCCGGTCACTAACAAGCCCTACATCAAGGCTGCTTCCGGCAAGCCGGAAGACATCGAGAAGGCGGTGGCCGCAGCCAAGGATGCCTTTGAGAACGGCCCGTGGTCCAAGGCCCTGCCGCGCGAGCGCGCCCGCGTCTTGAACAAGATTGCGGACATCGTCGAAACACGCGCGGACAAGCTTGCCGCGTGGGAATCCTTCGACTCTGGCCTGCCTATTACCCAGGCCAACGGTCAGGCCAAGCGTGCAGCGGAGAACTTCCGCTTCTTCGCCGACTTGATCGTGGCGCAGGCTGACGACGCCTACAAAGTCCCGGGCCGCCAGATCAACTACGTTAACCGCAAGCCGATTGGTGTCGCGGGCCTGATCACCCCGTGGAACACCCCGTTCATGCTGGAGTCCTGGAAGCTCGCTCCGGCCATCGCTACCGGCAACTCCGTCGTCCTCAAGCCAGCCGAGTTCACTCCGCTTTCTGCGCAGCTGTGGGCAGGAATCTTTGAGGAGGCCGGCCTGCCGAAGGGCGTCTTCAACCTGGTCAACGGCTTCGGCGAGGAAGGCTATGCAGGTGACCCGCTGGTCAAGCACCCGGATGTTCCGCTGATTTCCTTCACTGGCGAGTCCCGCACCGGCCAGATCATCTTCGGCAACGCGGCTCCGCACCTCAAGGGCCTGTCGATGGAGCTGGGCGGCAAGTCCCCCGCCATCGTGTTCAGCGATGCCGACCTGGAGACCGCGATCGATGCTTGCATCTTCGGCGTCTTCTCCCTCAACGGTGAGCGTTGCACCGCCGGCTCCCGCATCCTGGTTCAGCGGGATATCTACGACGAGTTCGTGGAGCGCTACACCGCACAGGCTAAGCGCGTGAAGGTGGGCCTGCCCTCCGATCCGACCACCGAGGTTGGTGCCCTGGTACACCCGGAGCACTACGAAAAGGTCACCTCCTACATCGAGATCGGCAAGCAGGAGGCCACCCTGGCCGCCGGCGGCGAGCGCCCAGAAGGTTTCGAGGAAGGCAACTTTGTTCAGCCGACCGTCTTCGTTGACGTCAAGCCGGACGCCCGCATCTTCCAGGAAGAGATCTTCGGCCCCGTCGTGGCCATCACCCCGTTTGATACCGATGAGGAAGCACTCGAGCTGGCCAACAACACGAAGTACGGCCTTGCGGCCTATGTGTGGACCTCGGATCTGAAGCGCGCCCACAACTTCGCTCAGAACGTTGAGGCCGGCATGGTGTGGCTCAACTCCAATAACGTCCGTGACCTGCGCACCCCATTCGGCGGCGTCAAGGCCTCCGGCCTGGGCCACGAGGGCGGCTACCGCTCGATCGACTTCTACACCGACCAGCAGGCCGTTCACATCAACCTGGACAAGGTACACAACCCGGTCTTTGGCAAGCAGGACTAAGCCGTCCACTCTCTACTCCCCCACCACTAACTAACTAAGGAGCCATCATGGCTGACATTCAGGCCCCCGATATTCTGCGTTGTGCCTACATGGAGATCATCGTTACCGATCTCGCTGCTTCCCGAAAGTTCTACGTTGACACCCTCGGTCTTGTCGTCACCGAGGAGAACGAGAACGAAATCTACCTCCGCACTTACGAGGAGTTCATCCACCACAACCTCGTGCTGCGTCAGGGCCCTGTCGCTGCCGTCGCTGCGTTCTCCTTCCGCGTCCGTTCCCCGGAAGACCTGGACCTCGCGGAGGAATTCTACAAGGCGCGCGGCTGTGAGGTGCGCCGCAACAAGGATGGCTTTGTCAAGGGCATCGGTGATTCCGTCCGCGTCCAGGACCCGCTGGGCTTCCCGTACGAGTTCTTCTACGAGGTAGAGCACGTCGAGCGTCTTGCCTGGGCATACGACGCCCACATCCCTGGTGCGCTGGTACGCCTCGACCACTTCAACCAGATCACCCCGGACGTTCCTTCCGCTGTGAAGTACATGGAGGAGCTCGGCTTCCGCACCACCGAGGACATCCGCGATGAGGAGGGAACTGTTTACGCCGCATGGATGCGCCGTAAGCCGACGGTGCACGACACCGCCATGACCGGTGGCGATGGCCCGCGTATGCACCACATCGCGTTTGCTACCCACGAGAAGCACAACATCATCGCGATTTGTGACAAGTTGGGTGCGCTGCGCGAGTCCGACCGTATTGAGCGCGGCCCGGGCCGCCACGGTGTTTCCAACGCGTACTACCTGTACCTGCGTGACCCGGATGGGCACCGCGTAGAAATCTACACCCAGGACTACTACACCGGCGACCCGGATAACCCGGTCGTGACCTGGGATGTCCACGATAACCAGCGCCGCGACTGGTGGGGAACCCCGGTTGTTCCTTCTTGGTACCGCGATGGCTCCACGGTCCTCGACTTGGATGGAAACCCGGTGCCGCTGGTTGCCCGTGAGGATGAGTCCGAGCTGGAGGCCACCATTGGCGCGGATGGCTTCTCCTACACCCGCAAGGAAGATGCGGAGGAGATGCCGGAGTGGAAGCAAGGCGAGTACAAGCTGGGTAACCAGCTCTAAAACGGCCTAAGCACTCAGGTTGATTAACGTGGTCCCGCGGCGTCGATAATGCGCACATAACGCGGGGCCGCGTTGTCGTTTCACGTGAAACCGCAACGTTTAACAACCATTACAACACCACAGTCACGTTCAATAACACAGTAAGGAGCGAAATACATGCTGGATGAGAAACAGCACATCGCTATCGCAGATGAATTGGCGCAAGCCGAAAAGGACCGGTCGATGGTCCCGCTGCTGACCGCCCGTTTCCCGGAGATGAGCATTGAGGACTCCTACGCGGTGCAGCGCGAGTGGGTGCGCCGCGGCATCGAAGACGGGCGCCGTC
Organism: Corynebacterium intestinale; assembly: GCF_023574125.1. Taxonomy (NCBI): domain Bacteria; kingdom Bacillati; phylum Actinomycetota; class Actinomycetes; order Mycobacteriales; family Corynebacteriaceae; genus Corynebacterium; species Corynebacterium intestinale. Next base: position 87,288 of record NZ_JAMKFF010000007.1, on the reverse strand, counting down.
TCGTCGGTCGTAAGATTGGCCTGACCTCCAAGGTTATGCAGGAGGCCACGGGAATCACCGAGCCGGACTACGGCGCAATCTTTGAAGACCAGGTTTATGAGAACGGCTCCACTATCGAGCACGCGCAGTTCTCCAACGTCCGCATCGAGGTTGAGCTGGCCTTCGTACTCAAGGAGGAGCTCAAGGGACCGAATTGCAGCATCTTCGACGTGCTGCGCGCTACTGAGTATGTCGTCCCTGCTCTGGAGATCCTCTCCTCCCGCATCGAGATGGAGGGACGCACCATTGTCGACACCATTTCGGATAACGCAGCCCTCGGCGCCATGATCTACGGCGGCAACCCGGTGGATCCCGCGGACGTCGACTTGCGCTGGGTGTCCGCGCTGCTCTACCGCAACGAGTCCATCGAAGATACGGGTGTGGCCGCGGCTGTGCTCAACCACCCGGCAATGGGCGTGGCTTGGCTTGCCAACAAGCTTCACGCGCACGGCGATAGCCTTGCCGCCGGTGACATCATCCTGGCCGGTTCCTTCACCAAGCCCATGTGGGTCGAACCGGGCGATACCGTCCATGCAGACTATGGAAAGTTGGGGTCCATCACATGCCGATTCCAGTAAAGCTGCCGCCCACTTTCGCGGACGTTCTTGCAAAGGCCGAGCAGCCGCTCGTTGGCGCATGGATCTGTTCCGGCTCGGAGGCTGCGGCGGAGATCATCGCCTCGGCTGGCTTTAGCTGGACGCTGATCGACGGCGAGCACTCGCCCTATGGCCTCGAAACCATCCTCTCTCTGCTGCGGGCTACCGACGCCTACGGCTTGACGCGCGTGGTCCGCGTGCCCGTGAATAACACGGCGCTTATCAAACAGTACCTTGACCTGGGTGTACAAAACTTGATGGTGCCCATGATTGATACCACCGAGGAAGCCGAAGCGGCCGTAGCGGCCATGCACTACCCTCCCCGCGGCGTGCGCGGCGTGGGCTCGGCGCTGGCCCGCTCCTCACGCTGGAACGGCGTGGAGAACTACCTCGCCAATGCCTCAGACACGGTGAGCCTCACGGTGCAGATTGAATCCGCCACTGCGGTGGAGAACGTGGAAGAGATCGTGGCCGTGGATGGAGTAGACAACATCTTCGTCGGCCCCTCGGATCTGGCGGCCTCCATGGGGCTGCTGGGTCAGCAGACCCATCCGGATGTGATCGAGGCGGTTAATCACACATTTGAGGCCGTGCGCGCTTCCGGAAAGAAGGTAGGCGTCAACGCCTTCAACCTTGAACAGGCCCAGAAATACATGGCTTCTGGTGCATCATTTGCCCTGGTTGGGGCGGATGTTCAACTTCTTTCGGGTGCGGCACGCCAACTGGCAGACAAATTCCATTTGGGAGGGTAAAAAAGAACCATGAGTGAAAACAACAAGGTCAATATTGACGAGCTGCTGGCCAAGGTTCCGACTGGCTTGCTGATTAACGGTGAATGGGTAGACGCCTCCGATGGCTCCACTTTCGATGTGGAAAACCCGGCGACCGGTGAGGTCATCGCTACCCTTGCTTCCGCTACTTCCGAGGATGCGAAGAAGGCTCTGGACGCCGCCTGCGCCGTGCAGGATGAGTGGGCACGCACGTCTACCCGCGAGCGTTCTAACCTGCTACGCCGTGCTTTTGACCTGGTGCAGGAGCGCAAGGACGAGTTCGCTGCGCTGATGACCCTGGAGATGGGCAAGCCGCTGGCGGAGTCCTACGGTGAGGTTACTTACGGCGCTGAGTACCTGCGCTGGTTCAGCGAGGAGGCCGTTCGTGACTACGGCCGTACCCTGCCGGCGCCGGAGGGCACCCTGCGCATGGTGACCCGTCGTAAGCCGGTGGGCCCGTGCTTGCTCATCACTCCGTGGAACTTCCCGCTGGCCATGGCTACCCGTAAGATTGCACCGGCCATCGCCGCTGGTTGCACCATGGTGGTTAAGCCGGCCAAGCTGACGCCGCTGACCACTCAGTACTTCGCACAGACCATGATTGATGCTGGCGTTCCGGCTGGCGTGGTCAACGTGGTCTCCGGTAAGTCTGCGTCTGCTATCTCCGAGCCGATCATGGCGGATTCTCGTCTGCGCAAGGTTTCCTTCACCGGCTCCACCCCGGTGGGCAAGACCCTGCTCAAGGCCGCTGCCGACAATGTCCTGCGTACCTCGATGGAGCTGGGCGGCAACGCTCCGTTCATCGTCTTTGAGGACGCCGACATTGACCAGGCCGTCGAGGGCGCAATGGGCGCCAAGATGCGCAACATCGGTGAGGCCTGCACCGCCGCCAACCGCTTCATCGTTCACGAGTCCATCGCTGATGAGTTCGCGGAGAAGTTCGCCAAGCGCATCGGTGAGCTCAAGGTGGGCAACGGCCTCGACGAGGGCGTTACCTGTGGTCCGCTCGTGGAGCAGAAGGCGCTGGATAACATCACCGCGCTTGTCGACGATGCCGTGGCCAAGGGCGCCAAGGCCCTCGTCGGTGGTAAGCCGGGTGAGGGCAAGGGTTACTTCTACGCCCCGACCGTTCTGACGAACGTTCCTCGTGATGCCCGCGTGGCACAGGAGGAGATCTTCGGCCCGATTGCTCCGATCCTGACCTTCTCCGATGAGAAGGAAGCAATTGAGATTGCTAACGACACCGAGTACGGATTGGCCTCCTACGTGTTTACCGAGGATTCGGACCGCATGTGGCGCATCGGTGACGGCCTTGAGTTCGGCCTCATGGGCTTCAATGCTGGCGTCATCTCCAACGCCGCTGCCCCATTCGGTGGCGTGAAGCAGTCCGGCATGGGCCGCGAGGGCGGCGCTGAGGGCCTGGACGAGTACACCTCGCTGCAGTACATCGCTATGCGCGACCCGTACGCGAATGCATAAATAGTGCATTAAATCCGCTGATAATGATGCTGGCACCTCCTTTGTGAGAGGTGCCAGCATTGTCTTTTGCGCATAGTATTCGCGCTGATGTGGTGTGACAGCACTCATAGACAAATCGTGATCACGCACAAACAACAATAACTCTGTGTGACGGGACACAATTGCTAACTACACACCGAGATGCGTTGGGCTCGCTCCAAGGCATCTCGGGCCGACATAGTTAGTAAGGAGGAGTTGGCGTGGACACATCGACGCAGTCACCAGTGCTACCCGCTCGAAACGTACAGCCCGGGCACCGGGCTCCCAACGACCAAGAGGGCGGCCTGGGCGCCGGGCGCCTAGGGACAACGTCGCTAGTCTTTATGATTATTGCGGCTTCCGCCCCCCTTACTGTGCTCGCGGGAGGAGTACCGACCAACTTTGCGGTATCTGGATTGTTGGGGGTCCCTTGGAGCTACTTAGCGCTTGGGATCATCCTCGTGTTCTTTGCAGTCGGGTACGGAATTATGAGTTCGAAGATTCAGAACTCAGGAGCCTTCTACGCCTATGTGTCAGAGGGGTTGGGCAACCGTCAAGGAATCGCAGCTGCAATTCTGGCCTTGGTTTCCTACAACATGATGCAAGTTGGTCTGTACGGGATCTTCGGTTTCTCCCTCGCCAATCTGATCAATGGTTGGTTCGGCACGAGCATTTCGTGGTGGATGGCGGCTTTGGTTGGCTGGCTTTTGGTAGCAGTCATGGGAGTCAGCAACGTCGACTTCTCGGCCAAGGTCTTGGGAGTTTTAGTAGCGCTTGAATTCCTCGTCGTTGCCGGTGTTTCTTTGTTGTCGCTAGGCGTTGCTCCCGAGGGAATCACCGCGGAGACGATGCGTCCAGGCCAGTTTTTCACTAACGGCATTGGCGTGCTTCTCGCTTTCGGAATCGCGGCCTTCATGGGCTTCGAGTCTGGTGCGATCTACTCGGAAGAAGCGCGAAATCCGGAGCGGACGGTTCCAAAGGCCACGTATATCGCTGTTGGAACTATTGCCCTTTTCTACGCCTTTTCGGCATGGGCATTTGCTCAGGGAGTGGGGCCGTCCGTCGTCATCGACAAGGCAACTGAGCTTGGTCCCGACCTAGTCTTCGTGTGGTTGGGCGACTATTCAGTGTTTGCTTCCAACATAGCGAACTGCTTGTTTGTAACCTCGCTTATTGCTGCTCTCGTGGCGTTCCATAACGCCGCAGCGCGATACTTTTTCTCCCTCGGGCGCTCACGCGTTCTTCCTAAGAAGTTCGCGACATCATCTGCTAAAGGCGCGCCTATAGCTGGGTCTCTTACCCAGACAACACTTGCAGTCGTTGTCGTGGCTGGCTTCGCAGTGGCTGGAAATGGGAGTGAAATGGGCGAGCTGTTCCCAGTTCTTACTCTCTTTACGTGGCTTACTAACGCGGCGGCATTTGGCCTGGTGTTCCTGCTCGCAGTGGTGAGTGTGTCCATCATGGTATGGCTCAACAAGCAAGAAAAAGGCTACAACCTATTCACTCGCATCATTGCACCGCTTGTGTCAGCTTGCGGACTCTCAGCTGTCTTCGTACTGGTGCTGATGAATTTCCCGCTCATGATTGGCGACACCGGCCCGGATGCCCTCGTGTGGGTAATGCCGGGAATCATCATCGCATCCGGAATCCTTGGCCTTGTCTGGGGCGAATACTTGAAACATAAGAAGCCGCATATCTACGCAGGTCTTCAAGACAATCTTGACCAAATCTAAAACTTGAGGAAGGCAATCATGGAAAAGAAGAATGTAATCGTCGTTGGTGCAGGATTCGCAGGTCTAACGGCAGCGCGCGAGTTGCAAACCGCTGGAATTGACTATCACATCGTGGAAGCACGCGACCGCATTGGTGGCCGTGCGTGGACGGATGACAGGCTCGGACGTCCGTTGGAGATCGGTGCAACCTGGGTGCACTGGCATCAGCCGCATGTCTGGTCCGAAATCACTCGTTATGGCCAGGACATTATCGCTTCGCCCGTTGTAGATACCGCCTACTGGTATGCCGGCGGAGAGCTGAAGTCTGGCACGGAGGCAGAAATGGATGCCAAATTGGCTCGGCCGATGGAGAAGATCTTCGAGAATTCTCGCGAATTCTTCCCAGAGCCGCACAAGCCGCTGCTTGTGCTGGATGAAAAATTCGGTGCATCCCAAGAGTTAAAGGATGCTTTCCTCGCTGCAGATCAGGCTGGAGTTCTTGACGCATTAGAAGACGGTGACTTCACACAAGAAGAAAAGGACTTGTGCAATGCTTACTGGTCGGCCGGGTACATCGGGTACCCAGAACAGGGCTCCTCTTTGATGGCCAAGCAGTGGGCAGCCTTGTGCGATCACCGTCTTTCCTTGGTGGATGAGCAAACGCTGCGATACAAGCTCGTCAATGGCATGCGGGGTATCTACGGCAACATTGCAAAAGATCTGACCGGAGAAATTCGTTTAAACACTGCGGTGACGGCGATTGAGCATGGAGAAGATTCAGCCACCGTTACATATGCGGACGGTACTTCCGAAACGGCAGACGCGGTGATTGTCACGGTTCCGGTCGGTGCGTTGGGGAACATTACGTTTACGCCAGGGCTGCCCGAGGGCGCGCAGAAGACTGTCGAGCAGAAATGGAACTCAACTGGTTTCAAGGCGTGGATCAAGATCAAGGGGCACCACAATATTTTCGGCTACGCGCCTCAGCCGGCCGTTGTGTCTGTGCTGCGTTCGGAGTACTTCGAAGATGACGACACGACCATTTGTGTCGCCTTCGGCTCCGATCACGAGAAGATTGATCTGGAAAGCATTGAGGATGCCCAAAAGGTCGTTGACCAGTGGCGCCCAGATCTTGAGGTTGTTGGTGTCACCGGTCATGACTGGGTAGCCGACGAGTACTCCGGCCAGGCCTGGGCCACACTGCGGCGAGGCCAGTTCACGGAGGGGTGGCACCACTTCCGCACTTCCACTTCCTCGTTGCACTTCGCAGGAGCCGATTGGGCTTCCGGTTGGCGTGGAGTGGTTGTTGATGGAGCCATCGAAACCGGAATCTCCACCGCACGCGAGGTCATCAATAAGCTGCGTGGTTAGTCGCTGGCCGCCGCTCGGTACGCACTCGGCGACTTGTGGAACTCCGCCTTGAAGATGCGTGAGAGGTGCGAGGGATCGTGCAGGCCATAGCGGGCGCTGATGTGGCTGATTGATTCCTCGGAGTGCCGCGGGTCGACGAGTTCTCTGCGGATGTGCTCTAGGCGCCTCGTTCTGATGTAGCTGCCTACAGAGAGGCCCTGTTCGGAGAACTTGGCGTGGAGGTGGCGCACTGATACGAAGAGTGCTTGGGCGATGGTGCTGGGGCCTAGGTCCGGGTCGCCCAAGTGCTTCTCGATGTAGGCGGTGGCCTGGTTGAACAGAAGTGTGCCTGCAGAGGGTTCGTCGGCGACGTCGGAGGCCAAGACTGACACCAGCATGGTCAGCGCCGAGCGGACTAGGGCCGTGGCATGCGGGCCCTTCAATAGGTCCAGGTTCTTGGCAAGCTGTTCAAAGAGGGGCACGGCCACCGCGCCGAGGCCGTGTGAGCGTGAGATCGGATTCGCGGTGAGGCGTTGGATCTGCGCGGGTGAGATGTCGAGGAAGCTCTGCGGGAAGTGAACAATGAGGGTGTTTTGTTCCTCCGGATAGCGCAGGGTGTAGGGCCGCTGGGTGACGTATAGCGCTAGGTCCCCTGGGCGAAGCTCGCAGGTTCGCCCGTCCTGGCTCATGGTTGAGGAGCCTGTGATCTGCAGACTGAGCTTGCAAAAAGGGACTTCGTCGGTGGAAACCTTGTATCGGTTCACGGTGTGCGGGGAGGTGTGCATATCGAAGAGGGATATGTCCCCCACCTTCGTTGAGCGCAGCGTGGCGTGAAAGGAAGAGGGGTCTTCGGCGTCCACGTCGAGTTGTCCAAAAGAATCGGATGACGCGGTGCGCCACGACGCGATATCGAAATGTTCAACGGCGGAGGAAGACATAACTGGAATCATATCGTGAGAACTGGCACATTTTTGGACAAATTGTGTGCACGCAGAGTCAAGACGACATGTGTGGTGCAGGTAACATCCTAAACAAAAGTATCTTTTGGGCTTTGCTCGCGGGGCCCTCGACTTCCTTGAAGGAGATCTCATGACTCAGTTCGCTACGTACGCTGATCTGCTCAACGCCATCACGGACGAGAATGGACGCGACATCCTCAACCCCGCCACAGGTGAGGTCGTTGGCCGCGCCCCAGAAAACACCGTAGAGGACCTCAACGCTGCAGTTGAGACCGCACGCGCGGCACAAAAGGACTTTGCCAAGCTGAGCGACGAAGAGCGCTGCGAGCTGCTCACCAAGGCCGCCGCCGCCATCGACGCCAACGCTGAAGCCCTCGTTGAGCTTCTCTCCCGTGAGCAGGGTAAGCCGCTCAACGGCCCGAACGCCCGCTTCGAGGTCGGCGCCTGCTCTGCGTGGCTGAATGCTACCGCCTCCTTCGAGCACCCCAACTACACGGCCGTTGATGATGACATCACCGCCACCGTTAACTACCGCCCACTCGGCGTCGTTGGAGCTATTGGCCCGTGGAACTGGCCGATGATGATCACCATCTGGCAGATTGCGCCGGCGCTGCGTATGGGTAACGCGGTCGTCGTCAAGCCCTCCGAGTACACCCCGCTTTCCGTACTGGGCCTGCTCAAGGTCGTGAACTCCGTGCTGCCGGAGGGCATCCTGCAGGTTGTCAGCGGCGCCGGTGAGGTTGGCGCGGCGCTGACCACTCACGAGGGCGTCGATAAGATCATGTTCACCGGTTCCACCGCCACCGGCAAGAAGATCGTGGAGGCCAGCGCCGACAACCTCACCCGCCTCACGCTGGAGCTCGGCGGCAACGATGCCGGCATCGTGCTGGATGATGCCGACCCGAAGGAGATCGCCGGCGACCTTTTCTGGGGCGCGTTCATCAACACCGGCCAGACCTGTGCGGCGATGAAGCGCGTGTACGTGCCGGAGTCGCTGTACGACGCCGTCTGCGAAGCCCTCATCGAGGTGGCCAAGGCCTCCCCGATGGGCGTGGGCCTGGAGGAAGAGAACGTGCTCGGCCCGCTGCAGAACAAGCAGCAGTTCGACATCGTGGACAAGCTCGTCAACGCCGCTAAGGACTCCGGCGCCCGCGTGCTGCTGGGCGGCGACCCGGACTACGACGCGCCGGGCTACTTCTACCCCACCACCCTGGTGGCGGATATCGACCCGGATAACCCGCTGGTCGTCGAGGAGCAGTTCGGTCCGGCACTGCCGATTATCAAGTACACCGACCTCGACTGGGCGATCGAGCAGGCCAACAAGCTGGACGTGGGCTTGGGCTCCTCCGTGTGGTCCTCCAACCGCGAGCGCGCTCTGGAAGTTGCTGCTCAGCTGGAGGCTGGCACCACCTGGATCAACAGCCACGGTGCCGTGGATCCGCGTGTGCCTTTCGGCGGTATCAAGTCCTCCGGCTACGGCGTGGAGTTCGGCACCGAGGGCCTCAAGGGCCTGGCCTACCCGCAGATCATCAACGGCTAAAACCGCCATGGCGCTGCTATTCTTAGCGCCATGAGCACCGCCAAAGTCCCGGAGATCGAGTACGCAGCCTTCGACGCCATGAAGGAGGTTGCGTCCTCGCTGAAAGCCGCCTACCTCACTAGGGCTGCTGAAGCAGGCAACGATGTTGAATCACAATGGTGGATTCGTCAGAATTGGCTGGTAGAGGACATAGTCAGTGGTGTTGATTCAACCGACATTGAAGCCATCCGCGCCGCTGCGGCTCTCTTTGCGCAGCGGCTTGAAGCCCTCTCCTCCGAGCACAAAGCGGCATAGCTTATGCTTTCCGCCGCTGATTTCCCCGTTGATCCACAAGTTATGGAGCAACGGCTAAAGACTCTGCAAGCCAGCTACTTTGGCCGATCGAATACTCACAGTCCGTCTGTTCCAGAAGTCATTTATGTGGCGGGGCAGCCAGCGTCAGGCAAATCAACGGCTATTGAATCTGTAAAGAATGGTCATGCGGTCCTTGATTCCGATGAGGTTCGGAAGCTGCACCCCGCCCTCGACGAGATCATGGAGCGCGACCCCCTGCGCATGGACGTGCTCACCAATGGACCGGTGCCCTATTGGATGTCCTCGCTGATTGAGTATGGCCGGCAGCACGGGCACTCTCTCATCATTGAGAACACGCTGTCCAACCCGGAATTCATCGCAGGAGAGATAGCCAAGTTTCGCTCCGCGGGTTTCCGCGTGAGGGTCGTGGGCTTGGCGGTGGCGCAGGAGGTCTCCAGGCTCGGTGTCGTCCAGCGCTACCTGGAGGCGCAGCGCGTGAGCCGCTATCCGCGCTGGACAAATGAGGTTTCCCACACGTCGGGCTTTAAGGCCATCGTCCCAGGGCTTCAAGCGATTGCCCCGCTTGTCGACGACCTCGAGATCCGCAGCCGCGATGGCCGCACTTTGAGCGGCATCGAGGATATTGAGGCTGAGCGCGCAACCTGGTTCGACTCCCCCGCTGTTCGGGCCGACTGGCGGGCCCGTTTTGACAGCTGTGACTTGAGTGGGCTTGAAGCTGAGAAGCTCACGCAAAACCTCGTGGCGGATGCAGAGCGTATCCGCGAACTTTAAGGCTGTGCCCGTTGAAATCTTAGGTTCACCCACAGTTCCCGTGCCTGCACGCATCGAGAAGGACCAGGTGGTGAACTCGAATGACTCGCCTGGTCCAACGTGTGTGTGCGTTCGGCGCGTGGTTTAACCCTTATAAGACTTGCCGGTTACAGCCTCAGCGTTTCGCTCGTGCAGCCCGCAGGCCGTTCAAGATCACGATGACTTCGGCTACTTCGTGTACCAAGACGACGGCGGCCAGGCCCAGTACACCGCTGATCGCCAGTGGCATCAACACGATGATGATGGCCAGAGACAGCACGATGTTTTGGTTGATGATCCTGCTGCCTCGGCGGGCGTGCTGCAGCGCCTGCGGGATCAGCCGGAGGTCGTGGCCAGTGAAGGCGACGTCAGCGGACTCGATCGCGGCGTCAGAGCCGGTTGCTCCCATCGCAATGCCCACCGTTGCGCCCGCCAGTGCCGGCGCGTCGTTGATGCCGTCGCCGATCATCGCCGTCGGCGTCTTGGAGGAGAGTTCGGCGACGATGCTTGCCTTGTCCTCCGGTCGCAGCTCGGCGCGCACGTCGTCGATTCCGGCGATTTCAGCCAGCGCCCGAGCGGTGCGAGTGTTATCACCGGTGAGCATGCTCACTTCCACGTCGTTGTCGTGCAGGGACTGCACGGCATCGGGCACCTCGGGCCGCAACTCGTCGCGCACTCCGATCGCCCCGGCGAGAGCGTCATCGACGGTGACTAGGACGCAGGTCTGGCCTTCGGACTCCATGCGCTCAACGTCCGCCTTCAGTGGCCCGGCGTCGATCCATCGAGGGCTGCCGACCAGCACCCGTCGGCCTTCGACGGTGCCGCCGATGCCATGACCGGCTTCCTCGCTGATATCCAAGGCGGTGGGCGCTTCGGGCTCCGCTGCCACGATCGCCGCGGCGAGGGGGTGCGTCGATTGCTGCTCAACCGCCGCCGCGAAGGAAAGCACCTGCGCCCGATCGAATCCTTCTGCCGGGACCACTCCGGTAACCTCGGGCTGGTTGCGGGTAAGGGTTCCGGTCTTGTCTACCGCTAGGTGACGGATGCCGCCGAGTCGCTCGAACGCCGCGCCGGACTTGATGACTACTCCGAACTGGCTGGCCGCGCCGATCGCGGCCACGACCGTCAGCGGCACGGAGATTGCCAGCGCGCACGGCGACGCTGCGACCAGGACCACCAGCGCACGGGTGATCCAAGTCTCGGGGTCGCCCAACAGCGAGCCGATCACGCCGACCAGCACCGCCAGGATCATCACCCCGGGCACGAGAGGTCGGGCAATCCGGTCGGCGATCCGGGCGCGGTCACCCTTCTCCGCCTGCGCCTGCTCGACGAGGTCGACGAGTGTGGTCAGCGAGTTGTCCGTTCCAGCTGCGGTCGTCTCGACCTCCAGCACACCGGCGGAGTTGATCGCTCCCGCGGGTACCTCGTCGCCGGGCGCAACCTCCTCCGGAATGGATTCTCCGGTGATCGCTGAGGTGTCAAGGCTGGAGCGTCCGGACCGAATGATGCCGTCCGTGGCGATCCGCTCCCCGGGGCGTACGACCATTAGCTCGCCAACCTCAAGGTCCTTCGCAGTGACCTCGGCCGTCGTACCGTCGCGCAGCACGGTCGCGGTTTGTGGTACCAGCTTCAACAGTGCCCGCAGTCCGCCTTGGGCTCGGTCCATCGCCTTGTCTTCAAGCGCCTCGGCGATCGAGTACAGGAACGCCAGCGCCGCGGCCTCTCCGACGAAACCAAGGATCACCGCGCCGACCGCGCTGATCGTCATAAGCAAACCAATGCCGAGCTTGCGCTTCGTGACAAGGTTCCGGATCGCTCCAGGTGCGAACGTGTAAGCGCCTAACAGCAGGCCAAGCCAATACAGTACCGTTGCGGGCGTCTCCAAGTCGGACCAGTCCAGCGCCAGTCCTGTAATGAGGGCTACGCCGGAGAAGATCGGTAGCAGTAGCTCGGGGTCCTTCCACCATGGCCGATCGAGCTCTTCGATCTCCGTGGCGGGTTCGTGTTCGCATCCACATGCTGAACTCATGCGTCCGTTCCTTTCTCGCCGCAGCCGGGCACCGAGCACTCATTGTCGATGCAGGGGGCATTCTCGTCGACGGCCAGCGTCGCGTTGACCAGCGCTTCGAGCGCCGCCGCGAGGTGCGGATCGGCAATTTCGTAGCGGGTCTTACGGCCCTCCGGCTCAGCGACGACGATGCCGCAATCGCGTAGGCAGGACAGGTGGTTCGAGACGTTCGAGCGAGTCAGATCCAAGCTTTGCGAAATCTCGGCCGGGTAGCCCGGACCGTCGAGTAGGGTCATCAGGATTCGGGAACGCGTCGGATCAGCCATGGCCCGGCCGAGCCGGTTCATAACGTCGAGGCGTGAAGCAATAGTCAGCATATGCTGAACAATACAACGTGTGCTGAACTATTCAAAATGCACTGAACTGACGGTTACGCGTAGGTCCTGCGACCTGCAGGAATTAGTCGATGGGATAGCAGATGACTGATCCGTTGTGGTTCGGCTGTCACCCAACGCGGGAGCGACGTGGGCGGCGAGGTTCTCCAGAATCTTCACGTTGACGTCCACGCCATCCCGCAAAACCTTTACGTGTTTCCATGCGCCCATATGTTCTCTGTGTGCTGACGTAATTACAGTTTTCTGATTGTTGCAGGCTAACGAGAAAGTAACTTTGCAACTACATACCGTGGAGTTCAAATTTAACGTGTAGCGTTATTGACGCTTCGCGTTATGGGGGATAGGGTCAAGCAGGATCCAGTCGTTCGCTGACAAGGACACTGAGCGTCTGTGGAATCGAGAGCGGATTCCCCCGGGAAACCGGCTCGAGGCGTTGAAAGGTGATCGGCGGGGACAGAGGAGGTTGAGATCGTTGACTACCACTGACAAGCTCCCTCCGGTTCACCCCGGTGAGATCCTCATGGAGGACTTTCTCAAGGAAATGGGGATCACCCAGCACAAGCTCGCCGTCTCCATTGGCGTTCCGCCCCGCCGGATCAACGAGATTGTCCACGGAAAGCGGGCTGTAACCGCGGACACTGCTCTTCGCTTGGCTAAGTTCTTCGGAATGAGCCCCCAGTTCTGGCTCGGGTTACAGGCTCAATATGACTTGGACGTGGCGGAAGACAAGATCCTCTCGGAAATCGAGCGGATTCAACCGGTCCAAGCTGTCTCAGCGTAGCGGTTACCCGAACCAGGTCCGTCTGCGTGAGGATATGCACGCGGATGGTTCGAACTAGGGAATTTGGGGCCGCCGTCGCGTGGACTTGAGTTCCGAGCGCCGCTTTTTCGCTTCGAGACGGCGTCGCACCGAGCTCTGCGTCGGCTTGGTCCTGCGCCGCGGAGGAGGAGGCGGAGCGAGCGCCTCGCGCAAGAGGGCGGCCATGCGACCTCGTGCCTCGGCGCGGTTGCGTACCTGCAATCGCTGGGTCGATGCGGTAACGGTAAAGACGGTGCCGTCTAGGCGGTGCTCGTGGTTGTGGAGGACGCGGCGACGCTGGGCGTCGGAAAGCGATGAGCACGTAGCGATATCGACGGAAAGCTGCACTTTGCTGTCCGTAGTATTGACGCCTTGGCCGCCTGGTCCCGACGACTTCGCGAACCGCTCCGTCAGGTCGGCGGCGACGATGACCAGACCCCCGGGGATCCCTGGGCCAGGCGCGATGGTCAGGTCGTTCATACCGCCCAGCTTAGTTAGAGATGTTTCCGGATCAGACCCGCCGTGCGAGATCAGGGTAGTGTACGACCACTCCGTCACCGTCGACCTCCAACTCGACGTCGACTCCCCGTGTTCCGCTTTCGTATCGGACAGTTTCAGCATCGACGGAGCTGTAGTACTGGTCTGATTCGATCACCTGGAGGGACGGCATATCAATCCAAGCCATGATCAGCTGCGTTTTCGGAACCTGAGTCTCAAGCAGCGTCAAGCGACGAATGGGCATTGTGTTGGTGAGAGGGCACAGGCCGAGATCGCAATCGAGTGCGGCTTTCAGGTCGGCTGACTGGACGATACCGGGGGAGGGCAGATCTTCAGGCTGGGCGCCCTCTTCATTGGTTTCCGCCGACCACACGCCTTGCTCGGACCTAAACAGCTCGAGGCTTCGCCCCCATCCGTCGCCTTCAACGTTCACCGACACACGTTCGGTCACCCAGTTCTCCGCGGCGCGCAGCTCCCACGTGGCCTCGTATCCATCGCCGTATTGCACTCCGGAAGCGGTCAAACCGGCTCCTAAAAAATGAACTGCGGCCTCGTTCCGGATGAGGGGAGTCTCGACATGCTCCCACTTATACGTGCGCTCCATGGTGAGGGTTTTACCACGCTCGATGGTGCGAAAAGGCAGGTAGCTTTCGATTTGGACCACGTACCGAGGACGAGGCTTACCGGCAGAATGGTGTATTCAGTAAGTCCGCGACGCAGAAGAATCCCATGGATGAGAGCACGGCCCACACGGCCGTTGCCGTCTGCAAATGGGTGAATCGTTTCGAACTGAGCGTGAGCAATCGCGGCTTGGATGAGAGCACCGTGCGAAGCACCGTCGAGGTAAAGGCACAGGTCTTCAACGAGGTCACGGACTAGGCGTGGGGGCGCTGGGATGAACTCGGCCCCAATGGGTGTGTGGTTACTTCCACCGATCCAGTTTTGAATAGTCCGAAGTCCAGTGGGAATGGAGCCCTTCTCCCCTATCAACTCTCTTTGAAGCTTTTCGAGAAGCTCGACAAAGATTGTCGGTTCGGTGGCAAAGCTCTTCTCAATGGAACGCAGAACGGTAAGGTTGCGGGCAACCTCTTCCGCGCTTTTCCTTAAAGCCGCGGACTTCCTTAAAGCCGCGGACTTCCTCCTTTTGGGCGAGTTCCGCGAGGACAACCTTGTCGACGTTGGGCGCAATACCTTCAATGCGTGAGGAAGAAATCGCCTCAGAACGCATGAGTAAGCGGGCCACAGACTCCAACTGGCCAGAAGCAGCATGACGGTTGAGATCCAAGATCTCTCGCTCGATACGTGCTGCCCGGCTGGTGAGCTCTGGGGAAAACTCCATGCCTTACTTACAAAATGGTCAGGGACATAGACCTAAAAAGGGCCTCCGGCCTTATCGCGCCGGGGAATGCCGGAGCCTGATTCGGGGATCCAGCTCTCGGTAACGTAGTGAGGCTTGTAGAGGCTATCCATTCGTCAGACAGCAAATGAGTGGTTGGATAACTCTTATCCAACCACTCATTGCGGTTTATGCGCTAGATAAAGCTTAAACATACGGGGTTTCAGGGCCATAATTTGGCCTCAATGAGAATGTCAATGACACCTCAATGGGAAGATCAATGAGAACTCTTGTCATTGAAGAGGAATGAAGTTAGCATTGAGCCGTCATTGTTAACATTGAGGGCGGGTATTCATCGTGAACAATTGGTCCGAGAATCAGCTGAGAGAGCTATTGGCTGAGCTTGAGTTGCGCGGCGGTGATTCAACAACAGTCGAGGTCAAAACCGCTCAAGGGGGCATTCCGGACTCTCTACCGCAGACATTGTGTGCGTTCGCAAACATGCCGAGTGGCGGCCTTATCATTCTCGGTGTCAATGAGAAGGAAGGATTCATTGTCACTGGCATTGAGAATCCTTCGGAGATGGAGGCTGCTCTGGCCTCGCAGGCGCGTCATGCCATCACCCCTCCAGTCACAGTGCATACCGACAGTGTGGCAATAGATGGCACGCATGTCGTGATTGCGGAGGTTACGGGTCTTCCGATTATTGATAAGCCTGCTATCTACAGGGGAGAAGCGTATCTTCGAATGGCTGATGGGGACTACCGTATGAGTGCCTCGGAGCTGCGCATGATGGACGTGGCAAAGCTGCATGCCGAAGAGGCAGTGTCCTATGACACGACGATTGTGGAAGGCACGAGCCTTGCAGACCTAGATAGCGACGTGGTGCAAGATTTCTTGGTTCAGGCGCGGAAAAAGAATCGGCGACTATCGGGACTTACTCAAGATGAGGACGTCTTACGGGCGCTAGCGGTGACGACCGCGACTGGAGAGCTGACGCTTGCTGGCCTGTATGCGCTGGGTTTCTATCCCCAAGGGCATTTTCCCTCCTTAGCAGTAACGGTGGCGCAAAGGCTACCAAATGGTTCGAAGCACGGGCGAGTGTTGGGGTTGGAGACCTTTGAGGGGCCCGTTCCGGTGCTGTTGAACTCGGTAATGGGATGGGTAAGGCAACGTTTAGCCGCCGTACGGCGATATCGAGAGGACGGATCAATGGTGGAAGTTCCTGAACTTCCCCTTCCGGCCATTCGAGAGGCCGTGGCTAATGCATTGGTGCACCGTGATCTTGGGCCAAATACGTTGGGTGCGGGTAAATCGATTGATGTCCGCCTATTACCGGACAAGATGGTTATCTCCAGTCCAGGAGGCCTACGGGATCTGACGGTTGAACAGCTCAAGTCGAGAGATCTGGCGCGCCAGGAGATTAACCAGCGGCTCTATAGACTGTGCCGATATCTCAAAGCAGACGATGGCTCTTTTGTTATTGAGGGCGAAGGCGGCGGCGTGCAGCTCATGCTGGATGCCGCGCGAGAGCAAGGACTACCGGAGCCTGACCTGATAGATTCTGGCGTGCAATTTACGGTGAAAATGTGGCGGCCGGACACTCGTGGAGAGGCCCGTATCTGGGAGCCACTACGCAAGGAGGAATCAGGCACCGGCCCGGAACGACGAGTGGATGCACCAGTGACCTTGGAACGCCTGGGTGTTAACGCCCCGCGCGTAGCGGAGGCGCTGCGTACGGCGGCACAACCGCTGTCTATCGGCGAAATAGAAACAGCCACAAACCTTACTCGAGCGCAGGTCCGATATGCGCTGAAGTCACTGGTGAAGGCACGATTCGTGCGTATGGATGGCACGCGCGGTTCACAAGCGACAACCTATGAATGGCTAGCTAACCGCGGGGCTGCAGACGCTTAACCAGCTGATCGTGGTGAACGGGGGCGAGGCAGCCGGCGTCGACGACGCGCCGGGCTAGGTCCTTGTCCCCCATCTTGGCGGCGAAGGCCATGCCCATGGTGATGTCATGGTCGGGGCGGCCGATGAGCGTGATCTCATCGCCGGGATTGATGCGGCCCGGCTCGATGATGCGCAGGTAGGAGCCGCAATCGCCGCGCTCAGTAAAGGACTTAAGCCAGCCGGGCTCGTCCATCCAGCCGGAGAAGGTGGCGCAAGGCTGGCGCGGGATAGAGACTTCGAGCACGCACTCCCCCACCTGAATGCGCTGGTTGATGAGTATATTCGGCCAGGAAATCCCCTCGGTGGTGAGGTTCTCCCCAAAGTAGCCGTCACGCAGAACGCGGTTGAGCGTGCCCTCCCAGTAGTCAAGCTCCTCGCGGGCATAGGCGTAGACGGCTTTCTCGGCGCCGCCGTGGTGAGCGTGGTCACCGATGGAATCCCCCACCACGCCGGAGCCGTCACCGTAGGCGGGCCCGGGGACCTCCAAGTCCAGGAAGGGGCGCGGCTGCTTATCGATGCCCGTGTACTCGTGCCGCCCGTGCGGCTCGGGGCGGCGGACAGCGACGTTCGTGGAGATAACTTTCATGCTCACTCATTGTGGCACACCTCACGCGCTTATACGTCGCGATCGCGGAAGAGAGCTTCGGCGGTCACGAGGTCGTAGAAGAAGAGGCGGGGGGCGAGGGGGAGGACGTCGGCAAGCATAGGCATGTCCTCCTTGAGCAGGGGGCTTTCCATGATGATGTCGTTCGCCGCGGCGCGAGACGCCAGTGCGAAGGCATAAGAGATGTAGGGCATCCACGCAGCGGCATTGAGCTCATCAGCCGTGTTTCCGCTGGCAAAGGCGCCCAGCGCGATAAGGGTGTGGCTGACGGACATGTCAACGCCCGCGTTTTGTACCAGCGAGGCCAGTGCCGTGGCGTCCTTGCGCAGGTGCTCGATGGTGCCCAGCGCATCGAGTGCGCCGTTGTTGGCAAAGCACTCGCGCAGCGCGGCGACGCGGCCAGCCTCCCCCATCAGGTCATCGACGGGCGGTGTGGGGCTGTGAATGGTCGCAGCATTCAGCAGCATCGGGCGGGTCAGGCCATCGGCGCCGGATTCGCGCACGGCGTTCAGCTCCGCGTTCTCGCTGGCGGAAGGATCGAGCAGGAGATCCAGGTAGCTATCGGCGCTCGACTCGGCGGTGGGCTCCAGCGGCGAGTGGAACAAGCGCGTGCGCGCGAGCGAGCGGGCCTGCTGGTTCACGCTAACGCCAGTGCGCGCTAGGGCGTGGAGCGCGTCCTCCGGTTGGGCGCGAAGGCGATCAATCGTGCTGTCGAACATCGCCTGCAGCTTCGGGTTCGGGCTGCGCTGCGAGAGCACGTGAAGCGCGCGGAAGGTGCCCCACAGCTGTTCCGGAGTCCAGTCCTTTGAGGCCAGAGCTGCGGGAGAGCCTTCCGGCGTGATCACGATGGAGGCGCTGGAGGGGCGAGCGGGGGCGGCGAGGTTGGAGTCGGCGCGGAGCTCGCGGACGTCGACAAGCAATGAGCCCTGCTCAGCGAGGTCGGCGGGCAGTTCGAAGCCGTCTTCGGTTGCGGTGAGCTGGGTCGGTGCAACTGTTGGTTCAGCCAATGGCCAGGCCCAACCCACTACTTCTGCCGGTGGCTCAGCGTTCTGTTCGATGACAATGTTGGCATCGGCATCGAGAAGGCCGCGGCTGACGAAGGGGGACTTGCGGACGGTGGCCAGCGCCGCATAGATCAAGCTGGTGGATGCGGAAGCCTCGTACTCGACGATGCGCCGCTCCAAGCTGCGGGCCTGGTGGGCCGCGCGCTCCTCCGCTGGAAGGGAATCCAGGTAGTCCTCATAGGACAGTGTGGACCACATGAGGAAAAGCTCTGCCGTTGGCTGCTTGCGCACGGCGTTGGCCAGCGCGGCGTTGGGGACGGCGAGGCTGGTGACCGCCTGCGTCGTCTTTGAGGTGCGCGCCAGTTCCTTGATTTTCTGCCGGCCGTCGATGGTGACGAACTTCGCCAGCGGCAGTGGGCGCGGCGAGTGGACGGTGAACATGTCATCCTGATCGAGCTGGCCGGCGAAAATAACCGGTTTATCGGAATGCTCAGTGGGTTCCAAGCCGATGCGCTTGACGCGGCTAAACAAGGCCTCGGGCCAAACATCGAATTCCAGCTCATAGCCGGCCTCACTGGCTACGACCTCGCGGCGAGAGACCTCGGTGTCCTCGAGGGTGCGTAGTCCCTTCTCCAGCGCGATGGGCTTCTTTGGCGGAGAGGCCAGCGTGTAGCTGAAGGTTGAGTGCGCACCGAGGGCGTCGATGATGCGGAAATCCATGCCGCGCGGGCCGTCGTTGGTGGCGCGCATGTGGAGGCCCTCGGCGAGGGAGATGAAGCGGACGTCGACAAGCTGCTCGTCGTGCCACAGCGACACCTTGTAGCGGCCCACCCACGGGTCTTCGTAGAGGTCACCCGGGAAAGGTTCGGCGATGCCTGCGTCGAAGGTCTGCTCCGAAATCTCCTCCTGTTCGCCGCCGAGGGGCGCGTAGGTGAGATCGATGCGCCACTCCCCTTCCGCAATGAGGTGCACGCGCGGCGATTTGGTGAACACGGGCTCGTTGTCGAGGCCCCGGGCGTTGGGCAGGATGGCGACGTCAAAGTCCCACTCGAAATCGCCGTGCTTGGCGACGTCCACCGGCTCCCTCTGCGGCACCCTGACCTGATCCGGCAGCGGGCCCGCTTCCCAGCCGGCCCAGATGCCGAGGGGCTCAGCGGCCTCCAGCGTGCCCTGCGGCGCGATGAGCGTGGTGCGGTCATAGACGATAAACGGCGCCTCATCGGTGATGCCGGTAAAGGTGACGGTCTCGATGAGGTCCTCGTCGCCATCGCGCAGGGTGACTTCGATGCGGGTAAAAGGCCCAGGGATGCCGACTTCCAGCGGCTCTTCGGTGGCGAATTCGCGCACTGAGTGCGGGCGGTCGATGAAATGAGACTTGACCACCCACCGCGGATCCGTCAGGTCTGCCTCTGGGTAGGTAGCGGGCAGCTCCAGCATGAGGATGTTGCTGCCCCGGCGCAGTGAAATCCGGGGGCCCTGCTCGACGATGTCAGTAGTGACCACAGGTGTTGTGGGAAGTGAATAAATCTCCGCGCTCATTTGCCTCATCATAGGACACAGCGGGGTGCGGTTGCCATGTTGCTGGTAGACGGCCTTGTTGTCCTATGTGCAGGACAGGTGTCCTAAAGATAGGACAGATGGCTATAGTGGGGCTATGGACGCACTACAACTCCTCAAGAAAAGCCCGCTGAGCCTTAGTGAAATCTCGCGGCGCTCGGGAGTGTCACGAAATACGCTCAATCTGTGGTTGCGTGGGGCAGCTCAACCGAGTTTGGCCGGGTTGGACAAGGTAATGCGCGTGCTCGGATACGAGGTTTCCGTACAGGTGCACCGCATGAGCGATGCCGCCGCCGCGACAGCCGCCCGAGTTCTCCTGGGGGAGCTCAGCAGCGAAGAACCAGACGTTAAAGCCTGGATTGACCGCTTCGTGCAGTGGGGCGACGCTCCGGCCGGCGGCGGTAGCTACCGGGCTCTTATGGAACGGGCCGCGTGGGCGTCCAATCCTTATGGCCGCCAGGGTGCTCTCCATTTTTTACCGGCGAATCCCATAACGCTTGCCTCAGCGGTTGATGCGAGCGGGCAACCGTGGGCGATGTCGGGAGCATGTGCAGCTCAACGAGTCGCGGGGCAGATCGCTGGTGCAGGAGAACCTCAATCAACATTGATCTGGTGCACAAATCCAGCAGAGATCGTGCCTTCGTTGCCCACGCGGATTCGTGCCAGTGCTGAGCCCGTATCCGGAGGGATCACCCTCGTGCCAGTGGCTGGTGAAGAGCTCACGGGCGCAACAAAAGAATCAGGAATACACTACGTATCACCGCATCAACTTGCTATTGATGTGTGCGCAGAAAACTATGTGGGAGGGGCATAGGTGATGAGAAGAGCGACGAGCCGAGTGAGCTGGGAGCACCACGAGCGACCTCACATTGTGGAGTTGGGGACCGAGCGCGCGTTATTTCGACTCACCAAGCAACTTCCTGACTTGGTGTGGAATGCCGCCGCGCTGGAAGGAAACACTTTCACCCTCCCGGAAGTTCGAACCCTGCTAGATGGCATCACTGTGGGCGGAAAGGCACTTGCTGAACAGCAACAGATCTTGGACTTGTCAGAAGCTTTCAACCTGCTCCACGAGCTGGTCCTCAAAGAGGAATGTGCGGTGGATAAAGCCACCAGTAACGCACTCCATGCCGTGCTAGCAAGGAACGAGGCCCTGGACGCTGGTCTTTTCCGTGGTGAAGGCCATGTGGAGGGAGATGGCGGTGGAGTGCGGCTCATGGATGGCGGGTTCATCCCTTTCGACCCTGCTGATGAATTGGGTGAAGCTCATGCCGATTTGCTGGTCTCCCTTCAAGGGCTTGAAAACCCAGTCGAGCAAGCGTTGGCCTATTTCTGCTCTGCCACGCGTAGCCAGTTTTACTTCGATGGAAACAAGCGAACCGCACGGCTTGTGGCGTCAGGCCTCTTGATGAGCAATGGCTACGCAGCACTTAATATCCCTAATGCGAGAAGGCTGGAATTCAACCTTGCCCTCGATGAACTGTTCCGATCCGATGACGCCACGACGCTGATGGATTTCCTGTACGACTGCCTAGAGGAGTCCTCCCAGTAAGCGCAGTCGGCCCTCCGCTTCCGAAGCGGAGGGCCTACGTGGGGGCTGAATGCTCAGCGCATCCTTTAGTGCATAGTGCTGTAGTGCTTAGCGGAACATCTTCTGCAGAGCGGAGAAGTCAGCCTTGACCACGCCGACAGACTGCAGGAATGCGGCGATGGCGCCGAGCAGGGCAGCCACAACGCCTGCGCCCAAGAAGCCGGCGCCGACGGGGTGGCGTGGCTAAAAGGAACAGAGTTGACGACACCAGCGGACTTGTTGTGGTCAATTGCCTGCTCGGAGATTTCTTCAGGGAGTGGCCGTATGGGGACTTGCCCAGAACACCGTTGACGTCGGCAAGCACTGCGTGGACACCATAAAACGACAAACGGTGAACCCCAGGAGGTGGGATTCACCGTGGTGAATGAATGAGCGGATTAGGCCATCTGCAGGGTGGTTATGCAGGTTGCGCCCTCCTCGGAGGTGTCCAGTGGGACCTCGCCGGTCTTGCCGTCCTGTTCGATGGTGATGGTGCCCTTTTTGTCGGCGGGCAGCCAGTAGCCAATGAAGCCGTTGTCGAACGTCGTCGTGTCCTCGTTGACCAGCTCGTTTCCTTCATCATCCGTGATGGTGACATGGATGTCTTCCTTGCCGAGCTCACCAGTGCAGGTGGTCAGGGAGTGGTTGAAGCAGTCATGGGTCTGGGTCATGTACGGCGCGATGGAGACGTAGAACTTGTCCTCCGGCAGCGGCAGGGAGGCCTGACCCTGTTCAGTAGCGAGGATGAGCTCGTTCGGGCGCACGGATGCGAGGAGATCGCTATTGCGCTCGTCCTTGGACTGGCGGTCCAGCTTGTCCACAATTTCCTGGCCATCCAACCCTTCGAGATCGAACTCGGCGAGGATCTCCTCGGCAGGCACCTGTTGGATGTCAGTGCTGGAAGCGGCGCTTTTCGAGGCTTCGCTCGGTACGGGGCTCTCCGTGGAGCAGGCGGACAGGGTGATGGCTGCGGCGCAGGCGGCAGCAAGAGAAATGAGGCGTTTCATAAGTCTTCCGAATAGGTCCGATTGTGTTGACCCAAGCCTATACCCCACCGGGGTATCAATCAAAGAAATGAGAGAAGGATCATCTTTTTGCGCTACGCAGGCTAAACTTTCCATATGTCTGATACTTCGGCCGCAATTTTGCCGCCCTGCCCCGAATGCTCCTCCGAGTACACCTACGAGATGCCGCCGCTTATCGTCTGCCCGGAGTGCGCGCACGAGTTCTCCGCCGACGCTGCCGGTGCTGACAGCGATTCGGCCGCGGAGGCAGCCGCCCTCACCATCGTCGACTCCGTGGGCAATGCGCTTGCCGACGGCGACACGGTCACCATCACCAAAACCCTTAAGGTCAAGGGCGTTCAGCAGCCACTCAAGGCTGGCACGAAGGTGCGTGGTATCCGCCTCAACGTCGATGTCGGCACCGGCCAGGAAGACCACAACATCGATTGCCGGATTGATGGTTTTGGCGCGATGAAGCTCAAGCCTGCTGTGGTGAAGAAGGTTTAGCGAAACCTCTATGACCGTTATTGGTGGTTGTCACTGTGGCGAGGGAAGAACAGTAAAACCTTGAGACTGAGCAGCGGCGTGGAGCTGTTTGTCGTAGGTGAAAAAGGTCAGGGTGAGACCGGCGTCACGGAGGAGGCAGGCGCTTGCAAGGTGGATAGCATCCAGGGAACGAACGCCGGTCAGCGAGCACGCTCGGCGAATGACCTCATCGCTGATGCCAACTTTGGAGACCCCTTCCGTGATCTTCAGGTAACCCGTGCCGGTGAGGCCACTGCGCTGCCACACTTTAGATAACTCGATGTCAATGAGCGCAGAGGAAAATAGCTGCTGGTCTTCAAGGAGTGCAGCGACTTCAGAGCTTTCGCGTTCGGGCAAGGCCAACTTCGCTAGTGCCGAAGTATCGACGTAGATCATCACAAGCGGTCTTCCCTATCCAGTAGCGATACAACGTCTGTCCCAGAAGGCAGATAGTCTGTGGTGCTTGGCCGTGAGTAAGGCTTCGGGTTGTGGCTCAAGATTCCGGCAGCTACTAACTGCTCCACGGGGCTATCTAGAGATGAAATGGGAACAACGCGAGCAATGGGCCGATTGCGGTCAGTGATGACCACGCTTTGACCTGTAGCGGCTACTTCGCGAACGATGTGGCCAGAACGCTGGTTGAGTTCGCGCAAAGAAATGTTGGTCATCGCAACAACCGCCTTTCCTGATTATCTGCTAGAAGTGTGCCTTCTCATTCATTGACTGGTGAACCTTGGATAGCAAAATGTAGAACAGTAGAACAATGGTGATTTTAGTGGCGATGCCTAGGGAGAACAAGGGGGCGTCGCCAGTAGCGTGACCGTGCTGCGAAAAAGGACGCGGTCTAGCTGGGGCTAACTGGGGTGATGTCCGTGCGGTGACTACACTGTCAAAGCATGACTAACCCGAGCGATAACACCACCCACCGCTACACGCCGGAGCTCGCCGCGCAGATTGAAAAGGCCTGGCAGCAGTACTGGAAGGACAACGGCACGTTCAACGCGCCGAACCCAGTCGGTCCGCTCGCGGAGGAGGGTAAGGAGCTTCCCGCGGAGAAGCTGAACATCCAGGACATGTTCCCCTACCCTTCGGGAGCAGGCCTTCACGTGGGCCACCCGCTGGGCTATATCGCTACGGATACCTACGCGCGTTATCAACGCATGCTGGGCAAGAACGTCCTGCACACGTTGGGTTATGACGCCTTTGGCCTGCCGGCGGAGCAGTACGCCATCCAGACGGGTACGCACCCGCGCACCACGACGGAGGCGAATATCAAGAACATGCGCCGCCAGCTGGGCATTCTGGGCTTAGGCCACGATCCGCGCCGCTCCGTGGAGTCCACCGACCCTTCCTTCTTTAAGTGGACGCAGTGGATCTTCCTGCAGATTTATAACTCCTGGTTTGATGAAGAGCAGCAGAAGGCGCGCCCGATCTCTGAGCTCATCAAGGAGCTTGAGGTAGGCAAGCGCACCACCAAGGACGGCCGCTACTACGCGGATCTCAGCAAGGAAGAGCAGCGCCACGCGCTCGACGAATTCCGTCTAGTGTACCTGTCCAACTCCACCGTGAACTGGTGCCCGGGCCTGGGCACGGTGCTGGCTAATGAGGAGGTCACCGCGGAGGGCAAGTCCGAGCGCGGAAACTTCCCGGTCTTCCGCAAAAACCTGCGTCAGTGGATGATGCGCATTACCGCCTACTCCGACCGCCTGCTCGATGACCTGGAGCTTCTGGATTGGCCGGAGAAGGTCAAGTCCATGCAGCGCAACTGGATTGGCCGCTCCCGCGGCGCGGAGGTCACCTTCCACGCTGAGGGCTACAACATCGACGTCTTCACCACCCGCCCGGATACTCTCTTCGGTGCGGAGTACGTGGTGCTGGCCCCGGAGCACGAGCTTGTCGACGCCCTCCTCTCCCCCATCCCTTATGACGATGATGTGGATGAGCGCTGGACCTTCGGTCATGATGATCCGAAGGAGGCCGTGGAGGCCTACCGCGCGTCCATCGCCGCGAAGTCCGACCTGGAGCGCCAGGAGAACAAGGAAAAGACCGGTGTCTTCCTGGGTACCTATGCCACCAACCCGGTCAACGGCAAGCAGGTGCCGATCTTCATCGCAGACTACGTCCTGACCGGCTACGGCACCGGCGCCATCATGGCGGTCCCGGCGCACGATACGCGTGACTATGAGTTCGCCACGGTCTTTGGGCTGCCGATTACTGAAGTGGTTGCTGGCGGCGACATCACCAAGGAGGCGTACACGGAGTCCGGCAAGGCCGTAAACTCCGCCAACGATTCCCTGGACATCAACGGTATGTCCAAGGATGAGGCCATCGCCGCCATCATTCCGTGGCTGGAGGAACAAGGAGTAGGCCGCGAGAAGATCCAGTACAAGCTGCGTGACTGGCTGTTTGCCCGCCAGCGCTACTGGGGCGAGCCCTTCCCCATCGTCTACGACGAGGCCGGCCAGGCCTACCCGCTGCCGGAGTCGATGTTGCCCATCGAGCTGCCTGAGGTGGAAGATTACAAGCCGGTGGCCTTCGATCCGGATGATGCCGATTCCTCCCCGCAGCCGCCGCTGGCCAAGGCCCGCGAGTGGGTTGAGGTGGAGCTGGACCTGGGTCTTGGGGATGGCCCCAAGACGTACTACCGCGACACCAACGTCATGCCGCAGTGGGCAGGTTCGTCCTGGTACCAGCTGCGCTACATCGATCCGACGAACGATGAAGTCTTCTGCGATCTGGAGAATGAGCGCTACTGGACGGGCCCGCGTACAGAAGAGCACGGCGCCAACGATCCGGGCGGCGTTGACCTCTACGTCGGTGGCGTTGAGCACGCTGTGCTGCACCTGCTCTACTCGCGCTTCTGGCACAAGGTGCTCTTTGACCTGGGCTTTGTAAGCTCCAAGGAGCCCTACCGCCGCCTGTACAACCAGGGCTACATCCAGGCCTACGCGTACACGGATTCCCGCGGTGTCTACGTCCCGGCCGCCGAGGTAGTAGAACGCGATGGCGCGTTCTACTACGGGGATGAGAAGGTCAACCAGGAGTACGGCAAGATGGGCAAGTCCCTGAAGAATGCCGTGGCCCCGGATGACATCTGCAACGACTATGGTGCCGATACCCTGCGCGTGTACGAGATGTCCATGGGCCCGCTGGATACCTCCCGCCCGTGGGCGACCAAGGACGTGGTGGGCGCGCAGCGCTTCCTGCAGCGCCTGTGGCGCTTGGCTATCGATGAGAACTCCGGCGAGCTGTCCACGACGGACGCCGCGCTTTCCGACGATGACCTGAAGCAGCTCAACCGCACCATCGCCGGCGTGCGTGACGACTATGAGAACCTGCGCCTCAACACCGTCGTGGCCAAGCTCATCGAGTACGTCAACTACCTGACCAAGACCTACCCGAAGGGAGCGCCGCGCGCGGCCGTTGAGCCGGTAGCGCAGCTGGTCTCCCCTGTTGCCCCGCACATTGCGGAGGAGCTGTGGAAGCGCTTCGGTCACGAGGAGACCATTACTTACGAGTCCTTCCCGGAGTTCGATGAGAAGTACCTCGTCGACGATGAGATTGAGGTTCCGGTACAGATCAACGGCAAGGTCAAGGCCCGCGTCATGGTGCCCGCCGATGCCGACCAAGCCACCGTCGTGGGCGTGGCAAAGAGCGATGAGCGCATCGCCGAGCTGACCGCCGGCAAGAACGTGGTCAAGGAGATTTACGTCCCGGGCCGCATGGTCAACCTGGTGGTGAAGTAAAACCAACGTGGCTCCGTTAGATGGCGGCCGCAACTGCCCTAGTTGACGAAACCAGCGCCCTTCCAGCGAAGGATCGTGGGGAAAATTGTCAGTTAGGGCAGTTTTGCGCCTAGGCGTGTACCTTCGTCACTCCCCTCGCAGCGCGCAACGTCTGCGTGCCTCCATTGACATGCAGGAGGCAACTGACAAAAGGCGTCTTACAAAAGGCATCAGTCAAATGGCATTTTCGCGACCAAAAACGCCATTTACTCAGTGCAGATGGCGTTTTTAGACCCAAAGATGCCTTTTACCAGATGCCTTTTGCAGGACGCCTTCCTGACCTAGGCGGATTTAGTGCGCAACAATCCCACCTCACCGCCGAACAACACCAGGGAGCAGTGTTATGAGTGTCGTCTACATGGTCGCGGCTTGGAGCTAATCCAGCTCTTGGTTCAGCTCCTCGCGCACCTTGGTGATGATCGCGCCGAGGAAGCCCTCGCACCCATCGGTGATCATGGGAAACGTGGAATCATCCTCAAGGACGCCCAGCGTGAAGAGCAGGTCGCGGGTGATGGCGTGCGTGTAGTCGTATTCCGGGTTGAACTCCCACTCGCCGCGGAATAAATGGACTAGTTCGAAGGACAGTTGAGGAATGCCCTCCGGTTCGGCGTAGGCATAAGGAATGTTGTTCAGGACGACCTGCGTTGCCCAAAGCGGATCGCTCATGGCCTTGCGGCCATACTTGGTGAGCTTGATATCCGTCGTCGTGGTCTTGATCCAATCCAAGTCCGTCAAGAAACCCCGCAAGTTCAGCAGCGGCTGGTGGTAGTCCTCGCGCTTGACCTCATCAAAATCATTGGGGCTATTTAGTCCCTCCTTGAGGCGCGCGACGGCCGCCTGCTTGAGGTAGCCGGCCCCGGTCAGGCGTGGATATTCCTCGATGACCTCGAGGTATTCGCGTATACGCTGGCCTACGTGGAGGGCGGTGGCGTCGTCAAGCGCCGGCAGCTCATAGTCGGGGCGCAGCTCCGGGTAGGCTTCGTGGATGTCCGCGCGCCATTGTTTCAGCAGCTCCGGGGACGGCACGGGGATGTCCTCGAAGGGTGTGGAGCGGAAGGGATCGAGCGGGAGATCCCCAGGAAGCGCGGGCTTGGTGCCGCCCTCGAGGTTGGCGGCCTCCGTGCCCATGGTGGCCAGGCGCTGTGCCACTGCTGGCGGGAAGAACGTGGTGAGGCGTTGGTGGATTTGGTCCAGTGTGTAGTTGGGGAAGAGCGCGAAGATGCGCTCCATACTATCCGTGGGCACGGCCATGTAGGCCATGGTGGCCTGGACATCGAGGACCACCTTGAACATCGCCTCGGCACTTCCGAGGTCACTCATCAGATCGGGGCCCTCACCAGCGATAAGCGCGGGAAGGCCCATGACGACGCGCGAACTATCGGCCACGCTGATGCTGATATTCCAGGCGCCGTCCGAGGGGTGGTAGTGCGCTACCTCCCGGAAATTCTCGAAAAAGTCCTGGTCAATGATGCTGAGGACGTCGATTGGCGTGCCTTCCTCACCCACGAGGATTCCCGGATGAGAGGGCTCGAGGCCCAACGCGGCGTGAACGATGATCATCATCTCGCCCACGGTGAGTTCCGCGGGGGCGGCGACGAAGCGGGACGTGGTGAAGAAGGGATTCTCCACGTCGATGCGGACGTTCCTAGCGAGGTTCATAGTGACCGACAGTATTAGAAAACCGTGCTAGCCGCGCGCCAACGCTTCGCCCACACGCTTGCCAGAGTGGATGCATCCGCCGAGGAAGGTGCCCTCCAGCGCATTCTTGCCGTGCATGCCGCCGCCACCGAAACCGGAGGCCTCACCGCAGGCGTAAAGGCCGGGGAGTACCGTGCCATCGGGATTGAGGCACTGGCCATCGAGGTTGGTCTCCAGGCCACCGAGCGTCTTGCGGGTGAGGAACTTCAGGCGCACCGCGATGAGCGGGCCCTTGGATTCATCGAGGATGCGGTGCGGGGGAGCCACGCGGATGAGTTTGTCGCCTAAGAAGCCGCGGGCGACGCGCAGGTAGTTGACTTGGGCGTCCTTGCTGAAGGGATTGTCCAGCTGAGAATCGCGGTCTTCCAGGACTTTTTGAAGTTGGGCCAGATCAATGGTGGGGGAGCCCTCTGGAGAAATCTGGTTCATTCCGGCGACGAGATCCTCCAGGTTGTCTTCCACGATCCAGTCGATACCGTTGTCCATGAAGGCCTTGACGGCTACGTGCGTGCCCGGGCCCAGCTTGCCGGCAAGCTTCTTGAATTCCTTATCCGTCAGATCCGGGTTCTGCTCCGAGCCGGAGAAGATGAACTCCTTGTCCACGATGGCCTTGTTGAGCACGAACCAGGAATAGCCGTGGCCGGTCTGGCCAATGTGGGCGAGTGCGGCCAGGTTATCGGTGCCGGGGAAGAGGGTGGTGGGCAGGCGGTTTCCTTCGGCGTCGAGCCACAGCGCCGAGGGTCCGGGGATGATGCGGATGCCGTGGCCGGGCCAGATGGAATTCCAGTTGGTCATGCCCTCGGTGTAGGCCCACATGCGGTCGGTGTTGACCACGGAGGCACCGGCCTGCTGGGCGATGTCGATGCCGCGGCCGTCGACATGCGCGGGAACACCCGTGACCAGCTCCTTCGGGCATTCGCCCCAACGCTCAGTGGGCCACATCTTGCGTACCTTCTCCAGGTTGCCGCCGATGCCGCCGGTGGCGATGACCACGGCGGAGCCGCGGAGCTCAAAGTGCTTGACGACGTCCCTCGGACTCGCCTCACCACGCGCCTGGCTGGTGGGGGAGAGGACGCTGCCGCGCACGCCGACGACGCGGGGACTGCCAGTGTCGTCGTTGTCGACGACGAGCTCGTCCACCCGGTGGCGGAAGTGGAATTCTACCTGGCCTTGTTCTTCTGCTTTAAGGAGTGGTTCGCGGAAGACGCGCACGACCTCTGGGCCCGTGCCCCAGGTGAGGTGGAAGCGCGGCACGGAGTTGCCGTGGCCGGAGGCATCCCCGGAACCGCGCTCGGCCCAGCCGATGGTGGGGAGGACGTTGAGGCCCAAGGACTTGAGGTAGCCGCGCTTTTCATTGGCGGCGAAGCGCACGTATTCGCGGCCCCATTTCTCGCCCCAGTAGTCGTGCCGGTCATCCTCGGTCACCGGGTCATAGTCGGCAGAGTTGGTCCAGTCCCGCCACGCCAACTCTTCGGAGTCCTTGACCCGCATCATGGATTGTTCGGGAGAATTGACATAGAACAGCCCGCCGAGTGACCAAAAAGCCTGCCCGCCGAGGTTATTGCGGTTTTCTTGTTCAAGGAAGATGACGTGCTTGCCGCCCTTGAGGGCCTCATAGCCGGCGACCATGCCGGCGAGGCCGCTGCCGACGATGATGATGGAATTCTCATCCGAAGTAGTTTCTTTCATGACAGTAATGATAAAAGAAACTAGCCTCGATTGTGTGACTTGGCTCGCAGCTTCGGTTTTAAGCAGAGAGCGTGCGCTAGGCGTAGGTCGTGTTGACCTTCTCCACGAGGGTGAGGACGTCGTAGGTCGCCACAATCTCATCCTCCTGGTTGTAGAGCACGGCGTCCCAGCAGACCTCACCGTAATCATCGGTGACGCGCGGGGTGATGCGCTTGGCGGTCAGCTCTACGCGGATGGAATCGTCATAGGTCACCGGCGTGATGAAGCGCAGGTTCTCCAGGCCGTAGTTAGCCAGGACCGGGCCCGGTGCCGGCTCCACGAAGAGTCCAGCTGCCCAGGAGACCAGCAGGTAACCGTGTGCGACGCGGCGCGGGAAGAAGGGGTTGGCGGTGGCGGCCTCCTCATCCGTGTGGGCGTAGAAGGTATCGCCGGTCTTCTCTGCGAACTCGAGGATCTCTTCGAGGGAGACGTGGCGCAGATCAGAGGCGAACTGGTCACCGATCTGCAGTGTTGCCAGGTCCTTGCGGAAGGGGTGGGTGCCCTGGCCACTGTCGACGTCCGCGCGGGTGACGCGCTGCACGGCGGCGCCGCGGTGCCACTGGCCGGTGATGGCGGTGAGGTGATCCGGGGTTCCCTGAACTGCGGTGCGCTGCATGTAATGCAGGATGCCGCGCACACCACCCAGCTCCTCGCCGCCACCGGCGCGGCCCGGCCCGCCGTGCACGAGGTGCGGAAGGGGAGAGCCGTGGCCGGTGGAGGTCTTCGCATCATCGCGGTCGAGGAAGTGCAGGCGGCCGTGGTGGGCGGCGATGCCGAGGGCATATTCGCGGGCGAGCTGGGGATCGTGCGTAATAACGGAGGCGACCAATGAGCCGGAGCCCAGGGCGGCGAGCTCGACAGCCTCGGCGGGGGAGTCGTAGCCCAGGAAGGAGACGACGGGGCCGAAGGCCTCGGTGTCGTGGACGGCCTGGGCACGGTTATCGGCAAAGCGCAGGATAGTGGGGTTAAAGAAGGCGCCCTCGGCCTCCTCTCCGCCGTAGGCAACCTCACCGCCGCCTGCCTTGAGCTTCTCGACGGCCTCCGCGACGTCCGCCTTCTGATCCGCGGAGACCAGCGGGCCCATGGTGGCGGAGGCATCACGCGGATCGCCCACGACGACCTTGTCGCGCAGGCGTGCGCTGAGGGCTTCGATGGTGGCGTCGACAAGCGCATGCGGGACGATGGCGCGGCGGATGGCTGTACACTTCTGGCCCGCCTTCGAGGTCATCTCGCCGAAGACCGCCTTGACGAAGGCATCGAATTCCGGGGAATCCGCGGTAACATCTGCGCCGAGGATGGCGGCATTGAGGGAGTCCGCCTCCGCGCTGAACTGGATGCCACCCTCGATGACGTTGCGGTGTGCGCGCAGGGTATTCGCGGTGTCGGCGGAGCCGGTGAAGGCCACGTGATCGCGGTAATCCAGGTGATCTAGCAGGTCGCGGGCGGAGCCGGAGATGAGCTGCAGGCTGCCCTCCGGAAGAATTCCGGAATCGATCATGAGGCGCACGCAGGCCGCGGTGATGTAGCCGGTGGGCGTAGCGGGCTTAACAATGGAAGGCACGCCCGCGATGAAAGCCGGGGCGAACTTTTCCAGCATGCCCCAGACGGGGAAGTTGAAGGCGTTGATCTGCACCGCGACGCCGGGGATGGAGGTGTAGATGTGGCGGCCAATGAAGGAGCCGTCCTTGGAAAAGACCTCCGCCTCACCATCCGGCATGACGGTGCAGTTGGGCATCTCGCGGCGGCCCTTCGAGGAGAAGGTGAACATGGTGGAAATGCCGCCGTCGATATCGACGAAATTATCGCGCTTGTTAGCGCCGGCCTTGTTGGCCAGTTCGTAGAGCTCTTCGCGGTGATCTTGGAGATAGATCGCCAGCTCCTTGAGCTTGAGGGCGCGCTCGTGGAAGGTGAGCTTCTGTAGCCCTTCGCGCCCGGTGCTGCGGGCGTAATCGATAGCGCCGGCGATGTCGAGGCCTTCGGCGCTAACTAGGGCGACGACATCCCCGGTGGAGGCGTCGTGCACGTCCGCAACGCGCGAAGGGTTGTCCGGGGTGAGCCACTGGCCGGAGAGATAGCTGGGGACGAGGGCTTCAGTCATAGCGAAAAGTTTGGCCTTTCCATTAGTTTCCGAACGGTTGGTCAGTAAATACAGGCTAGTATAGTCTGCGTCACATTTCTAGGATTAAGTAAGGAGCACGGCATGGCCGCAGAGGTATGGAAGATTCAGTTGGGTGAGCTGGACAAGAAGATGGGCGTAGAAATCCTGGAAGAGTCAGCCGAGCGGGTGGTGGCCACCATGCCGGTTGAGGGCAACACCCAATCCTTCGGGCTGCTTCACGGCGGCGCGATGGCCTGTATCGCTGAGGCCGTCGGCAGCTGGGCGGCGGTGATTCACGCCTCGACGCTGGGCAAGGTCGCTGTCGGCGTGGACATCAACGCGACGCACCACGCCTCCGGGCGCTCGGGTCAGGTCACGGCGACGGCCACCGCTATCAAGCTGGGTAAGACGCTGTGCTCCCACGAGATCGTCATTACAGATGACGAGGGGAGGAGACTGTGCACGGCGCGTATCACGAATGCGTTGATTTCCCCTAAAGCGGAAGGGAAGTAAGGGAGTCCGTAAATAAAGCGTAAAAATCGGGGTCAAGGGGTGTAAAGATGCCGCAAATAACCCGTAGGTCTAGGGGGGAGCGGGCCTAACGTCAATGCTCGGCAGGTGCTCACCAGCACCGGCGCTCGATGCTCTGGGGCACCGGGCACACCTTGTATTGCTTTCACCCAAGGGGGTCTCTCCCACATGTTGGACATTCTGGTCATCGTGATCGTGGTCCTTACATTTAGCGCTCCCTCCGCCATCAACGAGTTTATGGACGGAGACGCGTAAATCATGAACACCATCACAGCGGTTATCGGGCTCATTATTGTTGTCGCGCTCGTGGCCTATCTCATCATTTCTCTTATTGACCCGGAGCGTTTCGCATGATCGCCAGCATTGTGGCGGTAGCACCGCAGTACCTCGCCCTCTTTGCCCTTCTAGCGGCGGCTTATGTGCCGCTTGGTAACTGGATGGCTCGTACCTATACCTCTGAAAAAGACTGGGCTGTCGAGCGCCTCATATACAGAATTTTGCGGGTTGACCCCAACCGGGGCCATAACGCCAAGAACTACACTCGTGCGCTGCTGGGCTTCAGCCTGGCCTCCGTCTTGGTTCTTTACGCAGTGCAGCGGCTCCAAGCAGTGCTGCCAAGCTTTGGCAACGCCCGCGAAGACGCAGTGGAGCCGTGGATGGCCTTCAACACTGCGGCCTCCTTTACTTCCAACACCAACTGGCAGTCCTATTCCGGCGAAGACACCCTGACCAATGCTTCGCAGATGCTGGGCCTGACCGTACAAAACTTTGCCTCGGCTGCTGTGGGCATGTGCGTGGCTGTTGCGTTGATCCGTGGCATCGGCCACCTGGGTTACCAGCGCGACGTGGCGGCAACGCAGGATGGTCAGAAGCTCATAGGTAACTTCTGGGTGGACCTCACCCGTGGTCTGGTTCGCATCCTGCTTCCCCTGTCACTCATTATTTCCACCGTGCTCATCCTTGGCGGAACCATGCAAACCTTTGGATCCAACCTGGTCACTGACTCTGGCGTGGATATCTCCCGTGCTCCTGTGGCCAGCCAAGAAGCTATTAAGCTGCTGGGCACCAACGGTGGTGGCATCTTCGGAGCTAACTCGGCGCACCCGTTTGAGAATCCAACGGGCTTTACCAACCTGGTGGAGATCTTCTCCCTGCTCGTCATCTCTTTCTGCATGATTCGCACGTACGGCGTGATGCTTAAATCGCAGAAGCACGCGTGGACGCTGCTCGGCGTTGCCGGTGGTCTGTGGACCGTGATGGTTGTCCTAGTGACCTGGGCACAGCACACCCTCGTCGGCGGTGCTTCCCAGTTGGCAGGCGCCAACATGGAAGGTATCGAACAGCGCCTTGGCATTGACGCTTCGGCATTGTTCGCCGTGTCCACCACGGGTACCTCGACGGGTGCGGTGGACTCCATGCACGATAGCTATTCCCCGCTGGGCGGCGGCTTGCTCATCCTCAACATGCTGCTGGGTGAGATCGCTCCAGGCGGTGTGGGCACTGGCCTCTATGGCCTCTTGATTGTGGCCATCCTAGCAGTGTTCATCGGTGGTCTCCTGGTAGGCCGCACACCGGAGTTTATGGGCAACAAGATTGGACGCAAGGAAATTTCGGCAGTCAGCCTCTACATCCTCACCATGCCGGTTCTAGTCCTCGTGGGCGTCGGAGCCTCCGTGGCGCAGCGCAAACTCGTGGAAGCTTCAGCGACCAACTTCGGTGCGCCGGGCACGGCTGATAATGCCCACAGCCTGTCGGAAGTTCTCTACGCCTTTACCTCGGCGGCGAATAACAACGGTTCTGCTTTTGCCGGACTGACGGTGACTGAGCCCTGGTGGCAGATCACTTTGGGCTTGGCCATGCTGTTGGGCCGCTTCCTGCCCATCGTCTTCGCCCTTTACCTAGCCGGAAGCCTGGCAGGACAGAAGCGCCAGGCCACCACCGCAGGCAGCTTACCCACCTCCGGCATCACCTTCTCCCTGTTGACCATCGGCGTCATCCTGCTGGTCGCAGCACTCACCTTCTTCCCCGTCCTCACCCTGGGTCCCATTTCGGAGGCACTATCATGACAACCCCTACCATGACCGCTGAGCAGGTCAAGGCTCCTCGCACAAAGACTGCGGACCAAAACAGCGGTCTTGCCGCTGCGGCGCTGAAGGCGCTGCCGAGCAAAATGTCCCCGCTTGCCCAAGCACGCAACCCCGTGATGTTCGTCGTGTGGGTCGGCGCCGCACTGACTACGGTGTGGTCCATCATCAACCCCAGCTTCTATGGATGGGTCGTGACTATATGGCTGTGGTTCACTATCGCCTTCGCGGCCTTTGCGGAGGCTTATGCCGAAGGCCGCGGAAAGGCCCAGGCCGACAGCCTGCGCTCTGTGCGTGATGATGCTACTGCCAACCTCATAACGGACTCCGGCATTGAGGTGGTCCCTGCGTCTGAGCTCACGAGAGGATCTATCGTGCGAGTGGAGGCCGGAGAGACCATCCCGGGTGACGGTGACGTCATCGAAGGCGCCGCTACCGTCGACGAGTCTGCTATCACGGGTGAATCGGCTCCCGTCGTCCGCGAGGCCGGCGGTGACCGCTGTGCCGTGACTGGCGGCACTGTGGTGCTCTCTGACTCCATCAAGGTCAAGATCACCTCTGAACCGGGTTCCACCTTTGTGGACACGATGATTGCTCTGGTGGAAGGAGCCGAACGCCGCAAGACTCCGAATGAGATTGCGCTGAGCATCCTGCTCTCCACGCTGACCATCCTCTTCCTCATCGCCGTGACGGCTTTGGCTCCCATGGGTTTGTTCACCGGCGCTGAGTTGTCCCCGCTGTCCCTCGTCGCGCTGCTGGTATGCCTCATCCCGACGACCATCGCCGCACTGCTATCCGCCGTGGGTATCGCCGGCATGAACCGCCTCGTTCGCCACAACGTTCTGGCCACTTCCGGCCGTGCGGTGGAAGCAGCCGGTGACGTCGCCACGCTTCTTATGGATAAGACCGGCACCATCACGTACGGCAACCGCCAGGCCACGGGCCTGATCGTGGCTTCGGGTGTGAACGAACGTGAAGCTGCAGAGATTGCACGCATTTCTTCCCTGGCGGATGAAACCCCGGAGGGCCGCTCCATCGTCTCCTGGTTGACGGAGAACTACTCTCTGTCTAGCGAGGGCGACGCGGAAGCTCGGAAGGCTGAAGTCATCCCGTTCAGCGCTTCTACCAGGATGTCTGGTCTCGACCTGGCTAACAGAAAGCTGCGCAAGGGCGCGGGCGACGCCGTGCGAAAGTGGGTAACTGAGGCAGGCGGCGCGTGGCCGCAAGAGATCGAGGATTCAGTAACCCAGATTGCGCAAGACGGCGGCACCCCGCTGCCAGTTGCCGTGGAAGAATCCGATGGCAGCCGCAAGGTGATCGCGGTGGTGCAGCTGAGTGACGTCGTCAAGCCCGGCATGGCCGAGCGTTTCGCCGAGCTGCGCCAGATGGGTATCAAAACCATCATGGTCACCGGCGACAACCCGCTGACCGCCGCGGCCATTGCTAAGGAAGCCGGTGTCGATGACTACATCGCCGAGGCCACCCCGGAAGATAAGCTCGCCCGCATCCGCGAAGAACAGGCGCAAGGCCGCATGGTGGCCATGACCGGTGACGGCACCAACGACGCCCCGGCCCTGGCGCAGGCGGATGTGGGAGTAGCCATGAACACTGGTACCTCCGCGGCGAAGGAAGCCGCCAACATGGTGGACCTGGACTCTGATCCGACGAAGCTTATCGACGTCGTTCGCATTGGTAAGCAGCTGCTGATCACCCGTGGTGCGTTGACCACCTTCTCCTTGGCCAACGACTTGGCAAAGTACTTCGCCATCCTGCCGGCGCTCTTCTCCGCGCAGTTGCCGCACTTGGAACGCCTCAACATCATGCACCTGCATTCGCCTGAGTCCGCCATCGTGTCTGCGGTGATCTTTAACGCGCTCATCATCGTCGCGCTCATCCCCTTGGCGCTCAAGGGCGTGTCGTATAAGCCAGCCTCCGCGTCCTCCCTGTTGCGCCGCAACCTCGGTATTTGGGGACTAGGCGGCGTGATTACCCCGTTCATTGGCATCTGGCTCATTGACCAGGTCGTCTCCCTCCTCCCAGGCCTCTAAAGAGAACCTGCAAAGAAAAAGGAAGAACAATGCGTGTTTATCTGCGTAACCTCATTGCCGGTTTTGTCGCCGTGCTGCTCTGCGTCGTAGCACTCGGCATGGTCTATCCGGCGGCTGTGTGGGCCATTTCCCGCATCACACCGCAGTCCGCCGACGGCAATCTCATCTACCAAGGAGAGTGCCTCGTGGGCTCTACCCAAATCCAAGACGGGGTGAGCGAGGGCCCCTACTTCTTCCCTCGCGCCGAGGGAATGAGTAACTACGGTACGAGCAGCACGGAGCTGGAGAAGAACATCCAGGAACGCCGCGCCGCTATTGCCCAGCGGGAAGGCGTAAGCGAAGACCGTGTGCCTGCCGACGCCGTCACGGGCTCCGGTTCCGGAGTGGATTCCGGTATCAGCCCCGTGTACGCCGAGCTGCAAGCTCCGCGTGTGGCTCGGGAGCAGGGCATCAGCGTGGAAGAGATGGAAAAGCTCATCGCCGAGAACACGGAGCATGCCAGCCTCGGGTTTCTAGGCGAAGACACGGTCAATGTGACAACTCTCAATATGTCGTTGCCCACGCCTACTCCCTGTTCATAAAGATCAGCTCATAAGATGAAGCAATGTTGACCGAAGCAACTGCGCCGTCCTCGCGCACCAAACGCGGCACCTTGAAGATTTTGTTGGGCGCCGCTCCCGGCGCGGGCAAAACCTGCGCCATGCTTAGTGAGGCGCACACGCTGATTAACCAAGGCCGTGACGTTGTCGTCGGCATTGTGGAAGACCACGGTCGCGCATATACGAAAGCCTTGTGCGAGGGTTTGGAGATCATTCCGCGACGCACCGTTGACGGTCTGTCCGCCGGGGAGTTGGATACCTTTGCGGTCATCACGCGGAAACCTGACATTGTCCTTGTCGATGAGTTTGCCCACTCCAATCCTCGCGACGAAGAGCACGAGAAGCGCTGGGAAGACATCGAAGAGATTCTGGATGCCGGAATCGACGTTATCTCGACTCTCAATATCCAGCATCTGGAGAGCCTCAACGATGTTGTTAAGCAGATTACTGGCATCGCACCGCAGGAAACCGTGCCGGATGAGGTAGTGCGTGCTGCGAATGAAATCGAGTTGGTCGACGTCTCCCCGCAGCTTCTGCGCACCCGGCTTAGCGACGGACACGTGTACCGCGAAGCACGCATCGAACCTGCACTCAACAACTACTTCCGCGTGGGAAACCTCACCGCGTTGCGCGAGTTGGCACTGCTCTGGCTGGCAGATCAGGTTGATGAAGCACTCATTACGTATCGCTCGGATCAAAAAATCACCGATACGTGGGAAGCACGTGAGCGGGTAGTTGTGGCCATCCAAAACGTTGCCCATGCTGAGACCCTGATCCGGCGCGGGCGGCGCATCGCGACGAAATCTTCGGCGGAACTGCATGTGGTCCACGTCGTTTTTGGTGATTCCTTCACGTCGCGTTCCTCTTCGGTGGCGGGATCGGCGCAACAACTTGCCCGGCTGCAGACCCTGGCCCACGATGTGGGTGCGCGGCTGCACCAGGTTACTGGGGACTCCGTGCCGGAAGCTCTGCTCAACTTTGCGCGAAGCGTCAACGCTACCCAGCTTGTTGTCGGGGTGTCGCCGCGGCGGCGTTTCGGCGTGCACTGGCACAGCACGGTAGCAGAGACAGTACTGCGCGAATCCGGCTCGATTGACTGCCACCTTGTCAATCTTCCCCCGGAAAAGCCGCTTCCGCTCACACGTATGCTGCATCCTTTCCGGCCCTTCCCGCAGCGTGCAATCGCGTGGCTTAGTTCAGCGTTGGCCTTCGTCGGACTCACTGCGTTGTTAGTGCAGGCTGACGGCCAGGACTTGGGAACAGGTACCTGTTCTGCGTTCTACTTTGCACTCATTCTGTTTGTCAGTTTGGTGGGTGGCCTGTGGCCGGCCGTGGTGGTGGCGGTGGCTTCCGGTTTGGCGGTCAATTGGTTTTTCACCGAGCCAATCCATACCTTCGACATCGCCGATCCCGCTAACGCTGTCATCGCCGTGGTCATGGTGGCTATCGCTCTGGCAGTCGGCATTCTTGTGCGCCGCGCCAAGATTGAGCGGGCGAATGCAGCTGTGGCTGCGCGTGATGCTGAGCTGCTTACGGTGTTTTCCCGTGCCGCGTTGAATCGCCGAGCGGATTCCTCCCCGAAAGATGCCGTGATGCGCAAGGTGGGGGAGGCATTCAATTGTCGTCGAGCGGAGCTGTTGGATGACAACGGTGACGTCCTTGCCACCTGGCGCGCAGTTAGCCCCGAGCGCACCTCGAGGCACCTTCATATTCCCGAGAAAGTGCGCCATGAACAGACAGTGGACACCGTTGTGGCGAGCGAAGATGGGACGGTTCAGCTTCGTCTTGCGGGCCCGACTCTGTCTGCCCGGGATCGTGGCCTTGTCACCGTGGTCGCGGGCTATCTCGCGGGTATTGTTCGCCGCGAAAAGCTTTCTGCTGAGGCCGCGCGCGCTGATGCGATAGCCGCTGCAGACGAGCTGCGGCGAGCGCTGCTGTCGAGTGTGAGCCACGATTTGCGTACTCCGTTGGCAACGGCCAAGTTGGCGGTGTCGTCATTGCGTAATGCCGACATTGAATTCACTCCCGAGGACCAAGATATGCTTTTGGCAGAAACTGCGGCG
This sequence comes from Corynebacterium intestinale, assembly GCF_023574125.1. Taxonomy (NCBI): domain Bacteria; kingdom Bacillati; phylum Actinomycetota; class Actinomycetes; order Mycobacteriales; family Corynebacteriaceae; genus Corynebacterium; species Corynebacterium intestinale. The sequence continues at coordinate 47,831 of NZ_JAMKFF010000007.1, read as the reverse complement.
AGCATCGAGGAACTCACCGGGTTGGTCACCAATTTGTTGGATTACTCCCGGCTTACCGCTGGAGCAATCACCGCTCGCCACGACGTCGTCGAGGTGGCAGAGGTGGCTCATCGTGCCATCGCTTCCTGCGCCTTTGGGCATTCCCCGGAGCAAATTGGGCGCATCCATTTGGACCCTAGTGTGCGTGGAGTTACGTGCTGCGCGGATGCAGCCCTCATGGAGCGTGTCTTGGCCAATCTCTTTGATAACGCCCTGCGTTATGCGCCGACTGGCCAGGTGAGGATGAGTGCTCAGACTATCGCCGAACAGGTGGAACTGATTGTCGGCGATGAAGGACCGGGTATCCCGCCGGAGAAACAGAAGGAACTGTTCCAGGCGTTTCAGCGTTTGGGTGATACCAGCAACGACAACGGAGTGGGCCTTGGCCTTTCTGTTGTTCAAGGCTTTGTGGAGGCCATGGGCGGTAGCATCGAGGTAGCTGCCACCCCGGGCGCAACCTTTATTTTGCGGTTTCCCGTCGCGGGAGGAGAACAAAAATGACGACGAAGAAAACTAGCATCGCCATCGTGGACGATGACCCGCGTCTGCTCAACACACTGAGCATTAATTTCAAGGCTCGGGGCTACGAGGTTCACCCAGCACGTACAGGTGCTGAGGGACTGCAGGTGGTGTCACAGCAGCAGCCAGACGTAGTCATCTTGGACATGGGGTTACCGGATATGGACGGAACCGTCGTGTTGGAAGGAATCCGCGGATGGTCTGCAGTACCGGTGATCATCTTGACGGCACGCTCTGATCCGCTGTTCAGCGCCGCAGCTCTCGACCGCGGCGCGGACGACTACGTCACCAAGCCCTTCTCTATGGAGGAGCTTCTGGCCCGCGTGCGCGTGGCGCTAAGACATGGTAGCCCACAGAGTCCAGTGAGGCGCACTGAGACCGCTGTGGTACGCGCCGGGGACGTTCTGATCGACGTTCCGCGCCATTCCATCACTAAAGACGGTGAGCCGCTGCACCTGACCCCCACCGAGTGGGGCGTGCTCACCACGTTGCTTCGCGCCCACGGCGGCTTGGTACGCAAAGAGGATCTGCTTTCTGAAATCTGGGGTCCAGGCTTTGAGGGGCAGGGGCACTACCTGCGTATTTACACCTCCCAGTTGCGCCGCAAGCTAGAGGATGACCCAGCTAATCCCGCCTTCCTCCTCACGGAGCCCGGCTTGGGGTACCGCTTCGTGGTGCCAGAGCCGGGCGCGGGAGGGAGTGGCTACTCGGAGTAGTTGTAGAAGCCCTTGCCGGACTTGCGGCCCAGCTCGCCGCGCGCGACCATGTCGCGCATGAGCTGCGGCGGGCTAAAGCGCTCACCCAGCTGGGATTCAAGGTATTCGGCGATGCCGAGGCGCACATCCAGGCCCACGATATCGGTCAGCTCCAGCGGGCCGATGGGGAACTTGTAGCCCAGCACCATGGCGTTGTCGATATCGCGCGGTGAGGCCACGCCTTCCTCCACCATGCGGATAGCCTCAAGCGCGATGGCCACGCCGAGACGAGAGGAAGCGAAGCCAGGGGCATCCTTGACCACTACGGCGGTCTTACCCAGGCCCTCGACCCAGCCCTTGGCGGTGTCCACGAGCGCTTCCGGGGTGGACTCGGCAATAACCACTTCCACCAGCTTGGAGGCCGGGACCGGGTTGAAGAAGTGCAGGCCGATGACGTCGTTGGGGATGCTTTCCGCCAACTGGGATACCGACAGCGAGGAGGTATTGGTGGCGACGACGGCCTGCGGGGCCGCCTCAGCAATATCCCTAAAGGCGGCCACCTTGAGATCCATCGACTCCGGAACTGCTTCAATCACGAGGTCGAAGCCAGCAAAGGCGGAGGCAGTGGTGGACAAGCTGAGACGCTCATCCCAGGATTCGAAGGTTCCTTCCGCGCCGCGGTCGAGGGAGCCGCGGATGGCCTTGTGCACGCGCTCGCGGGCGGCGGCCACGGCGTCATCGTTGATATCCACCACGGTCACGGACGCGCCGGCGGCCAGGAAGGCGTGAGCGATGCCTGCGCCCATACGGCCGCCGCCGAGCACGCCGACCTTGGCAGGAACCTGCAGTACTGAGGACATGAGTTGAATCTCCTTGTGAGTGGAAGGTTTATTTCTTGCGGTCCAGGAAGGCCTGCATCCGCTCAAACTTGGCGGGGGACTCAAAGAGCACAGCCTGGGCGATGTTATCCACCGCTGGGTGCGCAGCATCTGGCATGGCGATGAGCTGCTTGGTCAGGCGTACGGCGAGCGGGTCTTGCTTGGCAATGCGCCCGGCTAGTTCCAGGGCGCCGTCGACAAGCGCATCCGGCTCGTGCAGCTCGCTGACCAGGTGGTTGGCCAGCGCCTCCTCGCCGTTGAGGATGCGTCCAGCCAGCAGAATCTCCTTCGCCAGCGGGGTGCCCACGCACTCCTTGAGGCGCCAGGTAGCACCCGCGGCGGCAGCGATGCCCAATCCGGCCTCGGGCTGCCCAAACTTGGCAAAGGGCGTGGACACGCGGAAGTCGGCCGCCAAGGCCAGCTCGAGACCGCCACCGAGAGCGTAGCCATCTACCGCCGCGATGACGGGGGCAGGCAGTGAGGCGATGCGGTGGAAGATGCCGGAGTTGATGCCGCGGAGGGCGTCCTCGCGACGGCGCTCACGAAGCTGCGCGATGTCCGCCCCGGAGGCGAAGATGCCGCGAGGGCCCTTCGGGGTGTCCACGGTGCAGCCGGTGATGATGAGGATGCGCGGATCGGATTCGAGTTGCGCGCAGAGCTCGTGGAACTCCGTCACCATCTGCTCATCGATGGCGTTGCGTACCTTGGGGCGGTTGAGCTTGGCGATGACAATCTCGTCGTTCTCGCCACGCGTCGAAATCTCAATGGCAGTAGTCATCTACACCCTCTCAATCGCAATCGCGGTGCCCTGGCCCACGCCCACGCACATGGTGGCGATGCCGCGGCGCAGTCCGTCCGTTTCCAGGCGGTTGAGCAGGGTCAACGTGATGCGGGAACCGGAGGACCCCAGCGGGTGGCCCAGCGCGATGGCGCCTCCCCAGGCGTTGACCTTGTCCTCGTCCAAGCCCAGCTCGCGGATGCAGGCCAGTGACTGAGTGGCAAAAGCTTCGTTGAGCTCGACGGCGTCCACGCTGTCGAGCTCCCAGCCGGCGCGCTCCAGCACGTCGCGGGTCGCCGGGATGGGGCCCGTGCCCATGATCTCTGGGCGCACACCGCGCGCGGAGTTGGCCACCACGCGGGCGCGGGCGGTCAGGTTGTGCTTCTTGAGGGCTTCTTCGGAAGCGACAATGACGCAGGAGGCGCCGTCGTTGAGCGAGGAGGCGTTGCCCGCCGTGGTGACATCTCCCAGGGAGGTCACCGGGCGCAGCTTGGCCAGAACCTCCATCGTGGTGCCCGGGCGGGGGCCTTCATCGGTATCGACCACGGTGACGTTGCCCTTGCGGTCAGTGACCTCGACGGGCACGATCTCCCGGGCGAATTTGCCGGCTTCGATAGCAACGAGCGCGCGCTCCTGGGAACGCACGGCGAAGGCGTCGGCTTCCTCGCGGCTAATGCCGAAGACATTGGCCACTTCCTCGGCGGTCTCCGGCATGGAGTAGGTCATCTTCTCCTGCTCCGCGAACTTCGGGTTGGCAAAGCGCCAGCCAATGGAGGTATCGAAGGCTTGGCCTGGCTTGGCAAAAGGCTTGTTCGGCTTCTCCATGACCCAGGGAGCGCGGGACATGGACTCGACGCCGCCGGCGATGACGATATCTGCTTGGCCGGATTCCACGAGGGCAGTGGCCAGGGCAATCGAGGACATACCTGACGCGCACAGGCGGTTGACTGTAATGCCCGGAACGGTGTCCGGGAACCCGGCGAGCAGCCAGGACATGCGGGCAACGTTGCGGTTCTCCTCACCGGCGCCGTTGGCGTTGCCGATGATGACTTCATCCACTGCGGAGGGGTCGAGGCCAGCCTCCTCCACCGTCTTCTTGATGGCGGTGGCCATGAGGTCATCTGGGCGAACCGAGGACAGTGCGCCGCCATAGCGGCCCACGGGGGTGCGGAAGCCGGATACCAGGTATGCAGTCATGTGATTCCTTAGCTGTTGTAGCTGTTGTGTGGTGTAGAAGGTCGTGAGGTCTAGCGTCCGTGGAAGACCGGCGGGCGCTTCTCGTTGAAAGCAGCGAAGCCTTCGTAGTAGTCCTCGGTATTGCAGAGCTTTCCCTGGGCAACGTTTTCGGCATCGACGCTGGCCCACAGCCCAGTGCCGTTATCGCGGATGTCCTGGACCAGGGTGCGGCTGGTGAGGAAAGCTTGGGTGGCGCCGTGGGCTGCGCGCTTGGCGACGTCCCGAGTGAACCCCAGCAGCTCCTCTGCCGGGATGGCGCGGGAGAAGAGCCCCGCGCGCACTGCCTCCGCGCCGGAGATGAGATCGCCGGTGATGATGAGGTCCATCGCGCGGTGCGTTCCTAGACGTTCGACGAAGAGGGAGTGCCCGCCCGAATCCAGGGTGGCGCCCAGGTTGGCAAACGGGGAGCCGAACTTGGCGTCTTCGGCGACGTACACGACGTCACAGGCCAAGACGAGGCCGAGGCCTACGCCCAGGCAGGGCCCGTGCACGGCGGCGAAGGTGGGGGCGGGGAAGTTATCGATCTTCTTGAGCACCGGGGTAACCACGCCCGCGAGGTATGCGGTGGCGTCGTCTTCGCGCGGGTTGAGCCCCTTGATGTTGCGGCCGGCGCAAAAGCCCTTGCCTTCGCCGCGCAGTATGAGCGCGCGGGGGCTAAGCTGCGCGGCCTCATCGAGGGAGCGGGAGAGCTCGGCGAGGTCTTCTTCCGCGAGGGAATTGAGGGCCTTGGGGTTGTTGAGTACGAGCTCGACGACTCCGGCTTCGGCGTCGTGATGCAGGTCGATCATGTGTGTTACTCCTAGGCGTCAAAGTCGAGGACGATGTTCGGCGTGGTGGGGCGCGACTGGCAGGTCAGGATGTAGCCGGCCTTGACCTCATCGGCCTCCAGCGCGTAGTTCTCCGCCATGTCGACCTCGCCCTCGACCAGCTTGGCGCGGCAGGTGCCGCACACGCCGCCGGCGCAGGCGAAGGGGACGTCGGAACGCACACGCAAGGCGGCGTTGAGCAGAGACTCATTGGCAGAGACCGGGGATTCAACGGAGCCGGAGAGACCATCGAGCTGGAAGTTGATGGTGACGTTATCGCCTTCCGGATCGACCTCCACGTGGCGGCCAGCCTGGTTCTGGTCTCCGGAGGGCTTGCCGGTGGTAAACAGCTCGTAGCGCACGTCCTTCTCACCTACGTCACGGCTGGCCAGCTCGTCGCGGACCAGCTGCACCAGCTCGAAGGGGCCGCAGAGGAACCATTCGTCGACGGTGTCCGTGCGCACGACGTTATCCAGTAGAGTCTGGAGTTTTTCAGCATCGATGCGCCCAGAAAACAGCGGATTGACGCGCTGCTCGCGGGACAGGACGTGGTGCACGGCAAAGCGGGTAGGGAACTTGTCCTTGAGGTCACCGATCTCCTCGGCGAACATGACGTCGCCGCCGCCCTTGTTGGCAAAGATGAGCTCAAATGTGGTGTCGGGGGAGGTATGGAGCACGGTCTGGGCGATGGCCATGATCGGCGTGATGCCGGAGCCCGCTGCAATGGCCACGAGGTGTGGGTTCTCTAGCTTCTCCAGCTCTTCGCGCACGGCCTCGGGGTTGTTGAGACCGGTGAGGTGGGTCTTTGAGGTGAACGCGCCCTGCGGGTTCATCACGTCCATGGTGTCGCCGGGCTTCAGGGTGTCGTTGGCCCACGTGGAGAACACGCCACCGCGGTCACGCTTAATGGCGACGCGCAGGATACCGTCGCGTGGCACATCGCAGATGGAATAGGAGCGGCGGACTTCGCGGCCGTCGATAGTCGCCCGCAGGGCAACGTACTGGCCGGGGATGTAGTCATAGTCGTCTTGCAGCTCCGGAGGGATGGCGAAGGAAACCTCCACGGAGTCCTTAGTCAATGCGCGCACGTCGGACACGGTCAGGGTGTTGAACGTGGCCTTCTTTTTTGCGGGGGCAGACGGGGTCGTGGTCATTAGTGCACCTTGAAGTAGTCGAAGGGTTCCAAGCAGTCCTGGCAGTTGTAGAGGGCCTTGCAGGACGTGGAACCGAATTGGGCAAGCTTACGAGTGCGGCGGGAGCCACAGTGGGGGCATTCGATGGTCGGCGGCGGTCCAAGCGTTAGCGGGATGGGACCTTCTGGCGTGGCCCGGGTTTTCCCGGAGGGAGGGGCAATGCCATAGTCCTTGAGGTTTTGCCGGCCGGTCTCCGTCATCCAGTCGGTAGACCACGCGGGCTGGAGCACGAGGTCAACGCGTACCTTGGCGTAGCCGGCATCCGTCAATGCTTTGGTGATGTCCGTCGTGATGTGCTCCATGGCGGGGCATCCGGAATAGGTCGGGGTAATCGTGGCCACCGCGGTGTCGCCTTCGAGGCGAGCACCTCTCAGGATCCCAAGGTCAGCGATGGAAATGACAGGGATTTCCGGATCGGGCACCTCGGCGGCGACGTCCCACACGTGGGCGTCGTCAGGCTGCGTGGGGCGCAGCGGGTGGGATTTGTCTGTGATGGACACGATGAAACCTTGGTCCTTTCCTTTTCTTTACCAGGTCGCGCCGGGGTGCTGGCGCGCCAAGGACTGCATCTCTGCGAGGATGTAGCCGCGGTGCTCGGAGAAGCGTCCAGTGCGTTGCCCGGAGCGCGCCTGCTTGACGTCCGGGATGGCTAGGCCAGCCTTGTCCAGGACATAGGCGATGCGCTCATCGAACTGCGCGCGCAGGCTGGAAGGAAGAACAGCGATGCCTTCTGCCGCGAGTTTCTCGTGGAGCGGGAGGTCCTCGAAAAGCTCGTCGAGGTAGGGCCACATGTACATCAGGCCCTCCGTGATCCGGCGGTGGGATTCCTCGGTACCGAGACCAAGACGCAGAATCCACTGGTTGGCGTGGTCGATGTGGTACTCAACTTCCTTGATAGCCTTGGCCGCGATAGCTGCCAGCGTCTCATCCTTCGACTCCAGCAGGGCGGTGTAGAGCCCGTATTGGTAATAGGAAAAGAGCAGCTGGCGGGCGATGGTGTAGCCGAAGTCCCCGTTCTCCTGTTCGACGAGGCGCGCGGAGCGGAACTCCTCCTCGTTACGGAAGTAGGCCAAGTCATCCTCGGTCTTGCCCCATGCGGTACCGGCGTAGGTTAGCAGGAAGCGGGCATGCCCGATGAGATCGAGGGCGATGTTGCCCAGTGCGATGTCCTCTTCCATCTCTGGTGCTCGCGAAATCCACCAGCCCAGGCGCTGGGCCAAGATGAGGGCGTCATCGCCCAACATGAGGGCATAGCGTGCGGTGTCCTCGGGGGCGACTGCGCCGGAAGCGGCGATGTCTTCTGCGGTGATGCCGTTGCCCTGCGATTGCTTCGTCGCAGAATCGGCGGCTGCAAATCCGGTCACAGGTGCGGCACTCCTTCCGACTTGTCGTAGTAGGTGGCGTGGCGGTAGCTCTTACCCTGCGGGGATTCGAAGAATCCGCCCTTGGAGTCGGGGTCGGAGGAGGCGATGGCTTCGCTGGGCACGACCCAGACGGAGGTACCTTCGTTGCGCCGGGTGTAGAGATCGCGGGCATTGCGCAGGGCCATCGTGGCATCCGGTGCATGCAGCGAGCCGGCGTGGACGTGGGAGAGGCCGCGGGAGGAACGTACGAAGACCTCCCACATGGGCCAGTTAGAGCTAGACATGGAATTTTCCTTAAAGTGTCGAGGCTGGTTGGGCGGTGTGCTTGGGCTTAGGCGATAAGCGAGGTATCAGCCGAGTGGTGCTTCTCCGCGTAGGCCGCGGCGGCTTCGCGGACCCAGGCGCCGTCGGCATGTGCTTGGCGACGCCGCTGCATCCTCTGCACATTGCAGGGACCCTCGCCCTTGATGACGGCCTTGAATTCGGACCAGTCGAGCTCGCCGAAGTCATAGTGGCCGCGCTCCTCGTTCCACTTCAGGTCTGGGTCTTCGAAGTGCAGGCCAAGGGCCTCGGCCTGCGGAACGATCATGTCCACGAAGCGCTGGCGCAGCTCGTCGTTGGAAAAGCGCTTGATGTTCCATGCCATGGACTGCTTGGAGTTGGGGGAGTCATCGTCCGGTGGGCCGAACATCTGCAGTGCCGGCCCGTAGAAGCGGTTGATGGCTTCCTGCGCCATCTGCTTCTGCTCGGGCGTTCCGTGGGAAAGCTCGTAGAGGATCTCCCAGCCCTGGCGCTGGTGGAAGGACTCTTCCTTACAGATGCGAACCATGGCGCGGCCATAGGGTGCGTAGGAAGCACGGCAGAGCGGAACCTGGTTGCAGATGGCGGCGCCATCCACCAGCCAGCCGATGGCTCCGATGTCGGCCCACGTGCGCGCCGGGTAGTTGAAGATGGAGGAGTACTTGGCGGTGCCGTCGAGCAGCTGCTGCACCAGCTCGTCGCGCGGCGTGCCCAAGGTCTCCGCGGCGGAGTAGAGGTAGAGGCCGTGGCCGGCCTCGTCCTGCACCTTCGCCATGAGGATGGCCTTGCGCTTAAGTGACGGTGCGCGGGTAATCCAGTTGGCCTCCGGCTGCATGCCGATGATTTCGGAGTGTGCGTGCTGGGAAATCTGGCGCGTCAAGGTCTTACGGTAGGCGGCCGGCATCCAGTCGGTGGGCTCGATGCGGGAGTCTTCGGCGATGAGCTCGTCGAAGTGCTGCTGTGCTTGTGCGTCATCCGCGGCCGGGACGGCGGCGAGTGTCTTTTCTGATGGGGTCATGGGAGGAATCGTTCCCTCTCTGCTCAGTGTCGGCTCGGTGATACTTACTGACTGGTTGGTCAGTATATGGGGCAGGTGTGAGCTATGTCAACCATGTTTGTGAGCTGTGCCCTATTTTCGAACGAATCGCTGCTAGGTCTGTAGCTGGGCTTTAGGAGTTACGGTTCTGCGGCTTAGCGGGAAGAACGCGAAATGTGCCGCGGAATTCGGCGATGGGCTTTCCCTTGATGCTGAGGGTGACATCGACGACGCCATTGCGTCCCCAGGCTTGGCGGGTTATCCCGACGCCATCAACGACGTCCCCTTCGAAGGCGGGGGCGATGTAGTGGATTGAGTTGTGCGCGGCGACGGCCAACTCGCCACCGGAGTTGCAGGCGCCGGCGAAGATGGAATCGGCGAACATGTACAGATAGCCACCTTGCGCTGTGCCATGCCCATTGCACATCTCTGGGCGGATGGTGAAGTGGCCTTCGCATTTGCCGAGGTCCAACGTGGTGATTCTCGCGCCAATTTCCGCAGTGGCTCGGTCGTCATCGAACATGGCGCGCACGTGGGTAAACTCGGGGCCTTCGGCGACGCCGGGGGCGAGGATGGGGTGTTCGGTGCTCATGGGAATTCCTCCTTGGGAAGGGCCTTCCGCAGCGCTACCGAGGGAGCGGGTAAAGGGGTGTGGTGGCTCACTAGTCTAACGGCGCCCGGGGCTCTCTGCTTGAATGGACTGCGTGAATAAAGAGAAGTCCATCGCTCAGGGCGCGGTCCGTGGCCGCCCCGGCTACTCCCGTGAAGATGTCATTCGTGCAGCTGTCCGCGCTTTTACTGCCCGCGGTTACGACGCCACGTCGATGGATAACGTGGCGAGTGAATTGGGGATCTCCAAGTCTGCGCTCTATCACCACATTTCTTCGAAGGAAGAGATCCTGGAGCTCACGGTGGTCCAGGCGCTGAAACGGTTGGAAGCGGTTGCGGAGGAGATGGCGGCGGCCGATCTCTCGGCGGGGGAGAAGGTACGTGGGCTGCTGCGTGGCTCGATTGAGGTGCTGTGCTCTGACCCGAAGTCCGTTGCGCTCTTGCTCCGGTTGCGGGGTAACTCCGAGGTGGAGCGCTCCGCGCTTGAGCGCCGTCGGGTGTTGACGCGTTCTGTGATTCCGCTGGTGGAGGAAGCCCAGGAGGAGGGTGCTATCCGCTCCGACATTGAAGCCCCGCTGTTGACGCGCATGATTTTTGGAATGATCAACTCGACGTCCGATTGGTACGAGCCGGAAGGGCGAATCGATGCCGAGGAGCTGGCCAACACGTTTGAAAGTGTTGTTTTCAGCGGCCTAGCGCCGCACGCAATGAAGTAGCTCCGAACCTGCGTTTCGCCCCGGCGTTGTCGCTCAATTCGGGGGTGGGGGCTTCTTTTGCGTGTGAAACCGCCGTGGCCTGCATAGATGTGCCGTGGTTCAAAAACTTGGTGTAAATGTGTTGTCTATCACCGCTGTGGTCTGTAGTGTACGTCACAAGACTTACCTAACCGAACGGTAAGTAAGTATCGCACGTGTTGTGCGTTGTCCCAGCTAACCAACTTCTTGCAGCACTTTCGAGGGAGCTTAAAGGGTGTGGTTCCCCTCTCCTCGAAATGAAAGGCAAATGACGTGACCGCAACGTTTGACATTTTCTCCGACCACCACGGCCCCCAGATGGGTATTGAGTACGCTTCCCGAGATGAAATCATCGCGCTGCAGACCGCACGCGCGAAGAATGAGCTGCGCCACGCGTACTACAACGTCCCGCACTACCGCCGCGCGTTTGATGAGAAGGGTGTTCACCCGGATGACTTCAAGGAGCTGTCGGACTTTGCGCAGTTCCCGTTCACGGATAAAGAAACTCTCCGTGCGGAATACCCCTTCGGAATGTTTGCCGTAGGCCAGAACCAGATTTCGCGCATTCACGCTTCTTCCGGTACCACCGGACGCCCGACTGTCGTGGGCTATACCGAAAACGACGTGCGCATTTGGGCGGAGCTCGTAGCTCGTTCGCTGCGCGCAGGTGGCCTGCGAAAGAGCGATAAGGTGCAGATTACGTTCGGCTATGGTCTTTTTACTGGCGGCCTGGGTGCCCACTATGGCGTTGAAGCCTTGGGTGCTACGGCAATTCCTACCTCCGGTGGCCAGACGGAGCGTCAGATTCAGATCATGCAGGACTTCCAGCCGGACGCGATTCTGGGCACCCCGTCCTACGTGCTCAACCTCCTTGACCGCATGCGTAAGGAAGGCCTGGACCCGCGCGAATCCTCCCTGCGCGCCGGCGTCTTTGGCGCTGAGCCCTGGAGCGAGGGAATGCGTCGCGAGCTCGAGGAAGGCTTCGGTATCACGGCCACCGATATCTACGGCCTCTCCGAGGTGATGGGCCCTGGCGTGGCTCAGGAGTGTGTTGAGACCAAGGACGGACTGACCGTTTGGGAAGACCACTTCTATCCAGAGATTATCGATCCTGACACCCTTCAGCCGGTGCCGGACGGCGAGTACGGCGAGTTGGTCATCTCCTCCCTGACGAAGGAGGCCTTCCCGATCATCCGCTACCGCACCCACGACATCACCCGCTTGCTCCCGGGCACTGCGCGTTCGATGCGTCGAATCGACCGCATTTCCGCTCGTAACGATGACATGATCATCCTGCGCGGCGTGAACTGCTTCCCGTCACAGTTCGAAGAGATTATCACCGAGGACCGCGTGCTGCGCCCGCGCTACCAGTGTGTGCTGAGCAAGCGTGGCCGCATGGACCACCTCACCCTAGTGGTTGAGCACTCCTCGGAGGCAACCCCTGATCAGGTCGACGCTTCTGCCCAGTGGCTGAAGAAACAGATCAAGGAGCGCATCGGCATCACCGTAGGTGTGGAAATCACTGACCATGTCGATTGCGGTGAGGGCAAGGCAAAGAGGATCGTCGACAACCGCGATAAGTAGTCCGTTCTCGGCCCTTCCGGCGCGTCTTAGCTCAGTATTTGTCCCTTTTTCACTGGCTTAACTGTATCCACCGTGCTTCTGCACCCATAGAGAAAAGAATCCCACTATGTCTGCACCAGTCACCCAACAGCCTGCCCAAGGGCCGGGAATCACAACAGAGCACAAGCGTGTGCTCGCCGGCTCGATGGTCGGCACCACCATTGAGTGGTTCGACTTCTTCATTTACGCCCAGGCCGCCGGCCTGATCTTTGCCACCCAGTACTTCGATCCGGTCTCCAATGAAAGCGCCTCGCTCGCGCAGATCATCTCCTGGGCGTCGCTGGGCATCTCCTTCCTCTTCCGCCCACTCGGTGCAATTCTGGCCGGCCACTTGGGTGACAGGCTTGGCCGCAAGCCGGTGCTTGTGGTCACGTTGGTTGGCATGGGTCTGGCCACGATGTTGATGGGTGTGCTGCCGACCTATGCATCCATCGGCATGGCGGCGCCCATTTTGTTGGTGGTCCTGCGCATCCTTCAAGGCCTTTCTGCAGGCGGTGAATGGGGCGGCGCAGCGATGCTGTCGGTGGAACACGCACCGCAAGGAAAGCGAGGACTGTTTGGCGCTTTCCCGCAGGTGGGCGTGCCTCTTGGTATGTTCCTTGCCACCATTTTCATGCTGGTCCTCTCCACTGTCCTGACCCCAGAGCAGTTCGTTGCATGGGGTTGGCGCATTCCATTTCTGTCTTCTGTGGTGCTCATTGTCCTCGGCTACCTCATTCGCCGAGCGGTAGAAGAGTCCCCGGCTTTCGCGGAAATGGAAGAGCTGAAGGAAAAGTCCTCCGCACCGCTGGCAGTCCTGTTCAAGGGGCACTTGGGAACCGTGATCAAGTGCGCGCTCATCTTTGCCGCTAACAACGCTATCGGCTACTTCGTCATCGCCTACTTCACTGCTTATGGCACGAAGGTCGTGGGCTATACGCGCCCGCAAGCCCTAGCCGTTGCCCTTATCGCGTCTGTCGGTTGGTTCTTCGGAACGCTGTACTTTGGCCACCTGTCTGACAAGATTGGGCGCCGTACGACATTCATTGGTGGTTACATCGTCTTGGCGCTCTACATCACCCCGGTATTCCTTGCGGTCGATTCCGGCAATGTCATGCTTTTCGGCGCGGCCGTGTTCCTCCTTGGCGTCATCTTGGGCGCGAGCTATGGCCCGCAATCGGCGATGTACGCGGAGATGTTCCCGGTGAAGGTGCGCCTGTCAGGCGTGTCCATCGGCTATGCCTTCGGCTCCATTATCGGTGGTGCTTTCGCCCCGATGATCGCGGAGATGCTTTACACGAAGTTTGAGACCTCCATGGCTATCGCGGCTTATGGCGTCGCGATTTCGATTGTCTCCCTCATCGGTGTGCTCGCCGTTCCCAAGGGGATTCAAGACCGCGATCTGCACGTATAGTCGCGCGGCTTCTTCCCCCGTTACCCTTCATCGCTTAGCTTCCTCCCGGACCCCATCGTTTCGGGCAGGGGATAGGCGTTGAGGGGTTTGTCGGTTTTGGGCTCCTGACCATGGGGTTGGGGTGGGCTAGATGCCAAGAAATAAAAACTCAAAACGGTACCTATAGGTTGGCAGGTAGGCTAAGATTCTCGCTAATACTCGTCGTACGCGGCCCGTATAAACAATTCCTGCGGTCTTGCTCGTGCGCGATATTTGCTCAAGAAGAAAGTTCTCTCATGACCACATCAACCCCGCACAAGACTCGCTCAACGCGCGATACCTTCAATACGCGCTTTGTCTTCCTCATGGCTGCTATCGGCTCCGCCGTTGGCCTGGGTAACATCTGGCGCTTCCCGTATGTTGCCTATGACAACGGTGGCGGTGCCTTCCTCATCCCGTACATGGTTGCCCTGCTCACCGCCGGTATTCCCATCCTGTGGTTCGACCTGGCTATTGGTCACCGCTTCCGTGGTTCCGCGCCGCTGGCCTTCCGACGCATCAGCAGCCGCTGGGAGGGAATCGGCTGGTTCAAGGTCGGCGTGAACTTCTTCATCGCCATCTACTACGCCGCCATCATTGCCTGGGCGGCGCTCTACACCGTTAAGTCCGTGACCCAGGCATGGGGCGATGATCCTGCGGAGTACTTCATGGGTGACTTCCTCCAAGCTGAGCCGGAGGCAACCTACTCCGGGCACATCGTCCCGTCCATCCTTGGCGTCATGATCCTCGTGTGGATCGTCTGCATTGCCACGCTGGCCACGAGCATCAATGAGGGCATCGGCAAGCTGACCTCTATCTTCCTGCCTGTCCTGGCCGTCATGTTCATCATCCTGGTCATCCGTGCCTTCTTCCTCGACGGCGCCGCCGAGGGCCTCAACGCCTTCTTCACCCCGGACTGGTCCGTGCTGAGCAACCCGTCGGTGTGGATCGCCGCCTACGGGCAGATCTTCTTCTCCTTGTCCATTGGCTTCGGCATCATGATTACCTACGCCTCCTACCTCAAGCCGCGTACCAACCTCACCAACACCGGTCTGGTTACGGCCTTTGCTAATTCCTCTTTCGAGGTGCTGGCCGGCATCGGCGTCTTCGCCACCCTGGGCTACATGGCCGCCCAGCAGGGCGTGGCTGTGGATGAGGTGGCATCCTCCGGCATCGGCCTAGCCTTCATTGCGTTCCCGACGATCATCAACCTCATGCCGCTCGGCGGACTGTTCGGCGTTCTCTTCTTCGGCTCCCTCTTCCTGGCCGGCGTGACCTCGCTGATTTCCATCATGGAAGTCGTCGTCTCCGCCGTGGCAGATAAGTTCAACATCTCTCGCCGCGTTTCCGCCATCACCGTAGGCGGCACCATGGCTGTGGTGTCGTGTGTTCTTTTCTCCACGTCCTCGGGCCTGGTCACGCTGGACATCATGGATAAGTTCACCAACAACCTGGGCATCGTCTTCGGCTCTATTTGTGCCCTGGTGGTCGTCGGCTGGGTCACCGGCCGCCGCCGCGAGATTCAGCAGCACCTCAACGCCGTGTCGCAGTTTAAGGTCGGTGGCTTCTGGCAGTTCCTGACTTTCATCGCCACCCCGCTGCTGCTGGTCTACTTCCTCGTTAACGAAATCCTCACCATTGCCCGTGAGGGCTATGAAGGCTACTCCTCTACCCAGATTGGCCTCTTTGGCTGGGCGGTGCTGGGTCTCATCCTGCTTGCTAGTTTCCTCATGCCGCTGGTGGCCTTCCGCGGGAACAAGTACCTCGATGGCATGGAGACCTCGGACTACGGCGTTCCCGTAGGTGGGCGCCCAGCCGGCACCCCGAACCCGCTTGCCACGGCTAACACCGCTACACAAACCGCGGATGACAAGTAACGAGTATTAGGAAAGGTCAACGACAATGACTACAAGCGCAATCCTGCTCTTCATCCTCTTCGTCGTCGTCATCTGGGGCGGACTGGTGATCTCCTCTATTTGGCTGGCCCGCAGCGACGATGACACCACGGGCGAGCTGGGCAATGCCCTCGGCACAGACGACGAATCCCTGTCCCACCGCGTGCACTAAACGGCGGGACGCGGTGAGCTCTGCGTCGGCCTAAATCTCGACCACCGTGCGCCCGTGGCGGGAGCCGGCGCGTAGCTCGGTGGCTGCGGTGGCGACGTCGGAAAGCGCCACCGTTTCCGTGATCGAGTTCAGCATGTTGAGGTCGAGGTGTTCGTCGAGAAGCTGCCAGGCCGCCTCGCGCACCTCGCGGGGCGCGTCGACGGAGTTACCGCCGGCCAGCACGATGCCGCGCAAGATGAACGGCAGCACCGAAGCGGGAAGATCCGGGCCGGCCGCCATACCGGTGGCCGCAACCACACCACCCCAGCGCACCTGCGCCAGCACGTTGGCCAGGACGGTGGAGCCGGCGGTGTCAATCGCGCCGTCGTACAGCGCCTTCTGCAGCGGGCGGCCGGTCTCCGACAACTCCGCGCGGTCCAGAACGTGATCTGCGCCGAGTGCGGTGAGGTAGTCCGACTGAGAATCCACGCGGCCGGTCACGGCGGTGACCTCGTAGCCAGCGGACTTGAGCAGCTGGACCGCGACGGAGCCCACGCCGCCAGTGGCGCCGGTGACCAAGATATGGCCCTGTGTCGTGCCGTGCGCGCGCAGCTGGTTCACGCAGATAGCGGCGGTGTAGCCGGCCGTGCCAATCGCGGCGGCATCGTGTGCGCTGAAGCGCTGGGGCACGGGGATGGTGGCCTCTGCATTGACGCGCTGGCGGGTGGTGTAGCCGCCATGGCGGAATTCGCCCAAGCCATCGCCGCAGGCGACCACAAGCTGGCCGGGGCTCAAGCGAGAATCAGAAGTTTCCGCCACGGTACCCACCACATCGATGCCGGGGACGAGGGGATCGATGCGCATGACCCCCTTATCGCCCTGCAAGGCCATGGCGTCCTTGTAATTGAGGGAAGAAAACTGCACATCCACGACCGTGTCACCTTCCCCGAGCAAGGGCTGCTCTTGGAAGGAATGGCTTATTCCAGACTCCGTGCGAGTGACAATAAGTGTGCTCATGGGCACTATCGTACAGAGGATGTGAAGCAGCGTTTTCCGGCTAATGCTTCAGCCAGCGTCCAGAGAACATCGTTAGGGTGAAGCGCATGACTGGGATTAAAGCTCAACACCCGCGCAATAGGCTGCGGCCCGCGCCGGATCCGTATCGGCACCAGCTTCGTGATTCCTTCCTAGTCGCGGCCCTGTCCTTGGTGGTCGTGATGCTGGCGACGGTGGGCAAGCCATTCATGGACATCCCAGGCGTGGTTGACGGCTCCGCGCATGCCGTGCGCCAGGTGAACACCCAGCTCTTAGGCGGTTTTGAGAACTCTTCCGTGTGGTACGGCGGGTGGACCGACCTCGTGGGAAATATCGCTCTCTTCATGCCGCTGGGCGCGGCGCTCTACGTAGCGGGACGCAACCTGTCGGGTATTAAATGGGGCCTGGGCGGGGCGATGCTCATCGGCCTGATGGTCAGCCTGTGCATAGAAAGCGCCCAGTATATCTTTGCCCTGGGCTTTAGCGATGTCGATGACCTTCTATACAACACCGTGGGTTCTGTTCTCGGCGCCGTACTCATGGCGCGCTTGGGGCGCGAAGGGCAGACAAAGATTCTGCGGCGCCTGGGATTCCTCCTTGCGCTGGCAGCGGTGGTGCTCCTCGCTTTGGTGGTGCTGTAGTACTTAGCTGGGCGTACGCACGAGCTTGGCGACGTCCCCCGCCACCCGCCGCGCATAGGGTGAGACACCAGTAATCGTGGCCGAGCCCGGGCCCGTCCACGAGCCATAGCCCACGGGGAAGAAACCTTCCACCGTGGGCTTTCCTTCTGCCAGCAGCCCGGGGAAGGGGCGCAAGGCCGGCCGGAAGCCGGTGGCCCAGATGAGATCGCTAAAGCCCTCGCGGTTGAGCTCCTCGAGTGAGGAGAACATGCCGGTGGCGTTCAGAATCCCACTATCGCGGGCTTTGAGCACTGGCGGGACCATGACGATATCCCCCAGTTCTGTTTCGGGGCCCGGGTCCGGCTCGCCCCGCAGCTTGGCCAGCATTCGCTGACGGTTGCGGCTAAAGAGCACGCGCCCGTCTACATCATCCGGCATCCAGCGCGGAGGGTGCGCGGTAAACCACGTGGTGTCCACGCCGGCGAGGGCGAGCTCGGCGGCAATCTGCGCGCCGGAATTACCAGCACCGACAACGGCTACAGGATTGTTGTGGCCGCGCTCTAAGAAAGGACCGCACCCCGGGTAGTTCGCCGTGTGCCATTGGCGCCCCTGAAATTCACCGGGGTAGAAGGGGATAAAGGGCGCGGACCATGTGCCCGTCGCGGCCACGACGGTGCGGGCACGGAACTCACCGTGGGTGGTGAGGAGGCGGAAGCGGGAGGCGTCGTCAAGCACGCGCTCCACCGCCACCCCGTGCCGGACCGGCAGGTCATAGCGCTGCTCATAACGGGTGAGGTAGTCCACCACGTGGGAAGCCGGCGGGAAGCCCGGGTAGGAGGGCATGGGCCAGCCGGGCAGGGTGGAGGACTGAGCATCGCTAAAGAGCGTGAGTGAATCCCACACGTGCTGCCAAGCTCCGCCGGGGGAGGGGTTGGCGTCGAGGATGAGGAAGTCGAGCTTCTGGCGGCGCAGGTAGTAGCCGGTGGCCAGGCCGGATTGGCCGCCACCCACCACGATGCAATCGTAGGTATGCATCTATTGGATGAGCTTTCGCTCGCGGGCGGCGGAGACGGCTGCGGTGCGGGTTTCCACGCCGAGCTTCTGATAGACGTGGATGAGGTGGGTTTTGACCGTGGCCTCGGAGATGAAAAGCCGCTGGGCAATCTGCTTGTTGGATGCCCCCGTGGACAACGCTTGCAGGATCTCCAGCTCGCGGGGAGACAGCGCGGTTTCCGGCTGCGCCAAGCGCTCCGCCAGGAGGTTCGTGACTTCAGGCGCCAAGGTCCGCTTGCCCGCGGCGGTGTCGAGCACCGCGGCGTGCAGGGTGTCCTCGGGGGCGTCCTTGAGCAGGTAGCCCAACGCGCCTGCCTCCACGGCGGCCAGGATATCCGCCTGCGTGTCATAGGTGGTCAGTATGAGCACCGGGGGCCCATCGAGCTCGCGCACGCGCCGGGTGGCGGCGATGCCGTCAACATCCGGCATCTGAATATCGCAGACGACCACGTCAATGTGGGGAGCATCAGCATCCGCCAGCTTTTCGACGGCCGAGCCATCGGAGCCTTCCAACACCACCTCGATATCGGGGAAAGCGTTTAGAATCGCGCGCAGCCCGGCGCGGACCACGGGGTGATCATCGATGAGCATCACGTTGACCATTGCTGCTGCCTCCTGTTGGGATTCGCACCGCGAGCGCGGTGCCGGCGGGTGATGATTCTACTTGGACGCTGCCGCCGACGCTGCGAACACGCTGCTCCAGGCCGGTGAGCCCGAAGCCGCGTGGGCCCTCGATGCCGCGGCCGTTATCGACGACATCCAGGGTGATCTCATCTGTGAAGGAGCCGAGGGTGACCACGGCTTGGTCGGCGTCGGCGTGTTTCATGACATTGGTCAGCCCTTCGCGCGCGGCGCGCAGAATGACATGGGAAAACTCGGCGGGGACGTCGGCGCTGCCGGTGAGCTTGAGCCCGAAGCGGGTGCGCAGCCCGAGCCCTTTGGCCTGGGCTTGGAGCTCATCCACGAGTGCGCGCAGTTCCTTATCGATGGAGGAGGCGGGGGCCGCGAGCTCCTTGACGAAGCGCCGAGCCTCGGCCAGGTTGTCCTGGGCCACCTTCTCAATGAGCGCGAGCTGCTCGGTGACGTCCTGTTGCGTGGAGGTGTTCTTGGCGGCGCGGCTGAGCAGGACGATGGAGGAAAGACCCTGCGCCACGGTGTCGTGGATTTCGCGGGAGAGTCGCTCCCGCTCCTCGAGGCGCCCGGCTTGGTGCTCGCTGGCGGCGAGCTCTTCCTGGGTATCACGCAGCTGCTTGGCGACGGCCTCGTGGTGCGCCGCCTCCGCCTGAACCCGGCGGGCGGCGTGATAGACGGCCACGGCGAAGCAGGTGCCGATGAACGGGCCGATGGCCGCGGCCGCGGTCCAGAATTGCGGGTGGATCCACGCGGGGACGAAGGCGGCCACGGCCCACAGGACCACGCTGGCGAGAATGCCCGGCCAGAAGGGCAGTGCATGGATGAAGACGAAGACCAGCGGGAATTCGAGCCACATGAAGTCTTGGGCGTGCACCATGAGGCCGATCCACAACAGGCATAGGGCGGCGAGCCAGAGGGTGGTGGGGACGGGGCGGGTAATGGTGCGGGAACCGAAGATGACGAAACACGTGTAGACCACTGCGAGTGCGATGGAGAGGCCGAGGACGCGGGCGTCGAGGCGCTCATCGGCCCAGGCGCGGAGCACTCCAAACACGAGGAGGAAGCCGAACATGGCATGCAGGCCTACGGTCCACAGTTTGTTGCTCATCATCACGAGGCACCAGCCTATCGCCTAGGTGGGGGAGCGCGAATCAACCAACCGGTTGAGTAGAGGTTCAACTGGCTACCCGATTACTTTCAGCGCCCGCACACGCAGGATAAATAGTATGTTCCTGGCATTGAGAGAGATAGTCACCGCCCGCGGTCGGTTCTTCCTGATCGGCGGCGTCGTGGCTCTAATTACGTTGTTGCTCGTTATGTTGTCCGGCCTGACCCAAGGCCTGTCCAAGCAAAATACCTCCGCACTCGAGGCACTTGGGGAGGAAAATCCTTATGTGACCTTCTCGACGGAAGATCCCTCCTTCACCGAGTCGGAGATCTTCGCCGAGGACGTTCCCGCCTCTGGTATTCCGCTGGGCACCTCCCAAACCAAGCTGGAGGGCCACGGCGGCGTGGCGGTTATCGGCCTGCCCGCCGGCACCCAGATCCCCGGCTCCAGCACCGTGATTCCGGAGGAAGGCATGGTCTTGAGCCAATCCATCGACGAAGATATGAATGCGCCCTCCCGGGGCACCCTCGGCGGCGTGGACCTGGATGTGAACACGGTGGTCGAGGATGAGTATTACTCCCATTCCCCGGTGGTGTGGGTCTCCACCGAAACCTGGCAGAAGGTCTCCCATTCCCCCGAGGACATGGTGGGCGTGGCCGTGCTTTCCCAGGAGCCGACCGACGCCTCCGTGTCCATGGGCAAGGCCCTGTCCGGCCTGCCGGCCTATAGCTCGGAGCGCGGTTCCCTGCTGACCATGCAGGCCTTCCTCTACGGCATCTCCGCGCTGGTCACCATCGCCTTCCTGAGCATCTGGACCATCCAGCGCACCCGTGACCTGTCCATCCTGCGCGCCCTTGGTGCCAGCGTGAAGTACCTGCTCAAGGATGCTATTGCGCAGGCCGCCATCATCCTGGCGATTGGCGTTGGGGTGGGCGCGCTCGTCGGCTGGCTGCTGGGCCTGGCCGCCCAAGGTGCTGTGCCCTTCGAGGTCTCCGCCATGACCGTCATCGTCCCCGCGCTCGGCATCTGGCTGCTCGGCATCGCCGGTGCCTTCCTGGCCACCCGCCGCGTTTCCAAGATCAACCCGCTCGACGCCCTAGGAGGCAACGCCTAATGACTACCACCGTTACTCCCGCCCTGTCACTGCGCGACATCGTGGTGACCTACCCCGACGGCCAGTCCCGCACAACTGCGCTCGACGGCGTGAGCCTAGACGTTAAGCCCGGCGGGCTCACCGCCGTGATTGGTGAGTCCGGTTCCGGTAAATCCACCCTGCTCTCCGTGGCCGCTGGACTTATCGAGCCGGACTCCGGATCCGTTGAGATGCACGGCACCCGCGGGCTCATCTTCCAGCAAGCCAACCTGTTGGCAGCCCTGACTGCGCGCGAGCAGCTGCTCATCATTGACCACATGGAGGGCCGCAAGCCCCGCGGTGACCGGGCTGACGAGCTGCTCAGCTTCGTGGGCTTGGAGGGCTTTGGCAACCGCCGCATGAACCAGCTCTCCGGTGGGCAGCGCCAACGCGTCAACATTGCGCGTGCGCTCATGGGCCAGCCTTCCGTGCTGCTTGCTGATGAGCCAACCTCCGCCTTGGACTCCAAGCTCTCCCGCGAGATTGCCAAGTTGCTACGTGGTGTCACCGATGACTTCGATACCGCAACTCTGTTCATCACGCACGACCGCAGCCTGCTCGACTATGCCGACAACGTGGTCGAGGTCAAGGATGGAAAGCTCTCCGAATATTCCGAGCTAGCCGCGTAAGAACCCGCTCATCTCTCACATGTTCATACAAAGGGGTAAATTATTACCCCGTTATGATTCGACCCCGCAAACCCCGAGTAAGCCCGACTGACTACCCGCGCATGCAGCAGTGGACCGCATTGCATGCGCTTATGTTGAGCATCACCGTGGTGGCCTGCGGGGTCTTTATCGTCGCTGCCCGCAGAATCAAGGGAACCTCCCGCGAGACCTTCATCCGCCGGATGGTGGGCTGGGCCTTGCTGGTGGCGGGTACTGCGTGGACGGTTATCTCCCTGGATCCGAAGCAATTCGATATCCGCGAGTCTTTGCCTTTGCATCTGTGCGATGTGCTGCGCCCTATCCTGGCGCTGGGGCTCATTACCGGCAACGAACATGCCCTGACCTTGACCTACTTCTGGGGCATCATCCTCAACCCGCAGGCCATCATTACCCCGGATGTCATCTACTACTTCTCCCCGCGCTGGCTGCGGTTTGGTACCTATTGGTTCTTCCACATCGTGGCCCTTGCTGTTCCGCTAGCGCTGACCTTTGGTTTGGGCTACCGGCCGACGTGGAAGGGCTATCGCTTCGCCGTGAAGGTCACCCCTGTATGGATGGCCACCGCCATGGCGGTCAATGCGAAGACCGACGGCAATTATGGCTTCCTTAACCACGCGCCGGGAAGCCCCTCTATCATCAACCTGCTGGGACCCTGGCCCGGCTACATCGCGGCAGAGACTCTCGCCGTCGCAGCAGCATGGGCGGGGATGACGTGGCCCTGGGAGAACACTTCGCTGCGCCGCGGCACGGTGGCGGTGGGGCCACGCGGGCTCATACGCAAGTCCGTCGGTACCGCGTCCGGGATCCTGCGCCGGGCCACGGTACGTTTTCGTAAATAGTGGCCCGCGAACCGCGAAATTCGAGGGCTTCGTTGCGAAAACGTACCCACACGGTGGTGGCTAGGTACGGATCGATCAAATAAGGTCCCAGATCTTCGAATTTCTGGGGTGCTATTTGATCGAAACGTACCTTGCTGCGGAGCTAGCGCCGGGCCACGGAGCTAGCGTTGCGCGTTGAGGAGCCGCGCAATGGCTTGTGGGATGGCTGCCGCGATCTGGGACGCAGAACAGGGTGCGAAGCCCTCGGGGGTCTCGGCCGCGATGGCCGCCGCATGCGCGTGGATGGCGCCGGCGTGGAGGACCTCGGTGATGGTTTGGGCGGTGGTCGCGGCGGCGGTTTCGGTGGAGGTTTCGGCGAAGAGCTGGGCCATGACCGCGCCGAGGATGCCGGAGAGCACGTCCCCGGAGCCCGGGGTCGCGGCAAAAGAGTGACCGGCATTGAAGGAATAGAGCGGCTGGCCCGGGGCGGTAATTCGGGTGAGACGGCCTTTGAGCAGGATGATGCTGTCCAACTCTTCGGCTAGCTCGTGGAGGGCAGCGCCCCACCCAGCAGACGCATCGGGCGTAGAGCTGAAGGCGGCCTCGTAGAGGCGGCTGAACTCGCCTTCATGCGGGGTGAGGATGGTCATCGGGTGCTCGGTAGCTTTCTGGCGCAGGGAGGTGTTGCGCGCCAAAAGTGTCAGGGCGTCGGCATCGAGAACGGTGGGCAGGTCCTGCGCTAGCACCTTGCGCAGTTCGGTGGCCGCCG
Source organism: Corynebacterium intestinale (assembly GCF_023574125.1). Taxonomy (NCBI): domain Bacteria; kingdom Bacillati; phylum Actinomycetota; class Actinomycetes; order Mycobacteriales; family Corynebacteriaceae; genus Corynebacterium; species Corynebacterium intestinale. Next base: position 24,728 of record NZ_JAMKFF010000007.1, on the reverse strand, counting down.
CTGCATCGGTACCGCGGCCGGGACCCACGACCCAGGCCTGGGCCTGACCGGCGGAGGACACATCGGGATGGCAGACCAGCTCGGGCAGAAGAGAAGTGATCGAGTTATCGCCGATGAACCGCACCATCGAGGGCGTGGCGCGCACCGCCGCGGTAGCGCAGAGGATTCCCGCACCCGGGTAGGTGCCGCTTCCGGCGGCCAGGGCAACGACGCCGCCGGAGTACTTATCGGAGCGCGCGCTCGGTGTGGGATCAACGATGGGGCCAGTGCAGCCAACTGGCCGGGGGCGGGAAGCGCGCCCGCCCGGCAGATCGAGTTCGCCCGATTGCCACGCAAAGGGCGTCGGCACGGAGGGCTCGTGGGCGATGAATGCCGCTGGTTCATCGAGTTCGGCGAGGGTCTCAGCGAAAGAAGGCGCGCCGGGCAAGAAGAGATCGGAGACCACAACCTGTCCGCATTCGCCGGCCAGCGCGTGGCCGAGGCGCGGCGAGCCAAAGGTGACGGTGACATCAGCGTGGACGGCATCCGCGGCGCAGACTCCCGTGTCGGCATCGACGCCGGTGGGCATGTCGACGGCTAAGACTGTAGCCCCGGCAGAAGTGGCGCGGCGGTAGAGGGACAGGGCTGCACCGGAGAGGCCCCGGGCGGAGCCGAGGCCGGCGATGGCGTCAATGACCAGCGCGGTACCAGTAGGGACCTCGCCGGGGGAGAGGACCGTGCCACCGGCGGCACGGAACGCGGCGAGGGCCTCCTCGTGGCAGCGGTCCGGCACCAGAGCGTGGACCGTAACCCCGCGTGAGGCCAGCTCCGCCCCGGCAAAAAGCCCGTCCCCGCCGTTGCCGCCGGAACCAGCGAGTATGAGCACCGCACCGGGGCGAGCCTCCAGCATCACCGAAGCAGCGTCTGCCACCGCCGCGGCGGCCAGCTTCATAAGCTGATCCTCATGAGACTGCTGTTTCAGCAGGCGCTTTTCAGCGGCACGGACGGTGGCAACGGTATAAGCGGGACGCATAACCCACACCCTAGCGCGCGGGTTGGCAGGTAGGGCACCAAAAGAGGTTGCGGCCCTGCATGACCTGCTCCCGGATTTCGGTGCCGCACACATGGCACGGCAGCCCGGCGCGGCGGTAGACATAGACCTCGCCGCCGTGGTCATCCTTGCGCGGCTCGCGGCCCATGGCCTCCGGTGTATGCGCGGGGCGGACCGTATCGATGCGGCCGTGCTCGACGCCATAGTCCATGAGCTCCACCAGGTCCGACCAGATGGCATCGAACTCCGCTCGGTCGAGCTGGTTGCCCGGGATGAAGGGGGAGAGCCCTTGGCGGAATAGGGCTTCTGCGCGGTAGATATTGCCCACACCAGCAAAGAGGCCTTGGTCCATGAGCATCGCGCCGATGCTGCGCCGCGAGGCATGCACGCGGGCCCACAGCGCATCAGGGTTGGCATCTGTGCGGAGCGGATCTTGGCCCACCTTCGCCACCTTGGCCTTGTACTCCTCCTCCGTAATGAGTGTGCAGAACTGCGGGCCGCGCAGGTTGGCGGCCATCGTTCCGTTATCGATGCGCAGCCGGATTTGCCCCCACACATCAGCGGAAGGCTCAAAGCGCAGGGACCCAATGAGCCCCAAATGGATGTAAATCACGTGGCGCGGGTTATCCGCATCGAAGTGGAGGAAGAGGTGCTTACCAAAGGCTTCGGCGAGGGAGAGGGGTGAGGCGTCGACAAGCGCGGCCTCCGCAGCAAACCTGCCCTGGGGGCTGCTCACAGCCAGCGGCGCGCCGCGAAAGTCCGCATTGAGTGTCCGAGCAAGGCGGTGAATAACGTGTCCCTCAGGCATGTCAGGAAGTCTACGCGGGGGCAGTGCTGCTGTAGACTTTCCGGGTACTACCCGTTGAACGGAAGGGCCTAAATACTATGGGGCGCGCAATCGGTTTTGACCGTGAAAAATACATTGAGCTGCAGTCGGAGCACATCAACGCTCGACGCAAAGAAATCGGCGGGAAGCTTTACCTGGAAATGGGTGGCAAGCTTTTCGATGACATGCATGCCTCCCGCGTGCTGCCCGGTTTCACCCCGGATAACAAGATTGCGATGCTCGAGCGCATCAAAGATGACGTAGAAATCCTCGTCTGCATCAACGCCAAGGACATCGAGCGCCAAAAGATGCGCGGTGACCTGGGGATCCTCTACGAGGACGATGTGCTGCGGCTTGTCGACGTCTTCCGGGGTCGCGGCTTCCTTGTCAACAACATCGTCATGACGCAGCTCGAGGACGGCAACAGCCAGGCGGAGGCCTTCATCGAGCGCCTCGAGCGCCTGGGGCTGACGGTGGCACGTCACCGCGTTATCCCGGGCTACCCCGCCAACATCGACCTCATCGTCTCCGAGGAGGGGTTGGGCAAGAATGACTACGTGGAGACCACCCGTGACCTTGTGGTGGTCACCGCGCCGGGGCCGGGCTCTGGCAAGCTGGCTACCGCGCTATCGCAGGTCTACCACGAGAACGTGCGCGGCGTGCAGGCGGGCTACGCCAAGTTTGAGACCTTCCCCATCTGGAACCTCCCGCTGGATCACCCGGTGAACCTGGCCTACGAGGCCGCCACGGTGGACCTCAACGACGCCAACGTCATCGACCACTTCCACCTCTCCGCGCACGGCGAATCCACGGTGAACTACAATCGCGACGTCGAGGCTTTCCCGCTGCTGAAGTCCCTGCTGGAGCGCCTGACCGGCACCGTTCCCTACCAGTCCCCGACGGACATGGGCGTGAACATGGTGGGCTTCTGCATCACCGACGACGAGGTCTGCCGCGAGGCCTCCCGGCAGGAAATCATCCGTCGCTACTTCAAGACTTTGGTGGAGGAGGCCCGCAACGGCCTCGACTCCACGCAGTCCGAGCGTGCCGCCGTGGTCATGGCGAAGGCCGGCATCAAATCCACCGACCGCCCGGTGGTGCTCCCGGCACGTCAGAAGGCGGAGGAGACCGACGGCCCGGCGTCCGCGCTGCAGCTTCACGACGGCACCATCATCACCGGCCGCACCTCCCCACTTCTGGGCTGCTCGGCGGCCACCTTGCTCAATGCACTCAAGCACCTGGCGGGCATCGACGATGACCTGCACCTGCTCTCGCCGGAATCCATCGAGCCGATCCAGACGCTGAAGACCAAGCACCTGGGTTCGCAGAACCCGCGCCTGCACACGGACGAGGTGCTCATCGCATTGTCGGTATCGGCGGCGAAGGACGAGAACGCCCGCCGCGCGCTCGACGCGCTGAAGGAACTCGAGGGCTGCGATGTCCACACCACCACCATTTTGGGTTCCGTGGATGAGGGCATCTTCCGCAACCTGGGTGTCCTGGTGACCTCCGATCCAGTCTTTGCCCGCAAGAGCGCGCTGTACCAGAAGCGCTAAGACTCCACCGAAAAATTGGGGATCTTGCCATTAGCAGGCCTAGACTTGCGGGCGTGACTATTGGCAAGATTCTCCTCTACTACTGCTTTACTCCCATTGAGGACCCCACCGCGATCATGCTGTGGCAGCGTAACCTCTGCGAGAAGCTCGGGCTGAAGGGCCGCATCCTCATTTCGGAGCACGGCATCAACGGCACCGTGGGCGGGGACATGGAGGCCTGCAAGCGCTACGTGCGCGAAACCCGCGAGTACCCGGGCTTCAAGAAGATGGAGTTCAAGTGGTCCGAGGGCGGTGCGGAGGATTTCCCGCGCCTCTCGGTTAAGGTGCGCGATGAGATCGTGGCCTTCGGCGCGCCGGGTGAGCTCAAGGTGGATGAGAACGGCGTCATCGGCGGCGGCGTTCACCTCAAACCCGAAGAGGTCAACAAGCTAGTAGAAGAGCGCGGCGAGGAGGTCGTCTTCTTCGACGGACGCAATGCCATGGAGGCGGAAATCGGCAAGTTTAAGAATGCCGTGGTGCCGGACGTGCGCACGACGCATGACTTCATCGCCGAAATCGAGTCCGGAAAATATGACTGGATGAAGGACAAGCCCGTGGTCTCCTACTGCACGGGCGGCATCCGTTGCGAAATCCTCTCAGCGCTGATGAAGAACAGAGGCTTCAACGAGGTCTATCAAATCGACGGCGGCATTGTGCGCTACGGCGAAAAGTACGGCAACGATGGCCTGTGGGAAGGCTCGATGTACGTCTTTGACAAGCGCATGCACCACGAGTTTGGCCAGGGCCTAGAGGATCCGGGCTTCATTCAGCTCGGCCACTGTGTGCATTGCGGGGCGGGAACCAACACGTTCCATAACTGCATCAACGAGGACACGTGCCGTAAGCAGGTGCTCATCTGCGATGACTGCATCCAGCATGTGGAAACACAGCACTGTGGGCGGCCGGATTGCGCCGAGGTGGCAGCTGCCCAGGCGCAGGGCTAGTTTTCGATAACCGGGGCGAGCAGGATCTGGATATCGTTGATGCACCAGATCATGAAGTTGCCGGCCATGACCCAGAAGATGGCCATCCAACCGCGCCAGCGCACATAGGCCTTGAGCTTGCGCACCATGATGACGGCGCAGCCGATCATGCCGATGAAGGGGATGATTAGCGTCGTCGTGGCGAACACGGTGCGCTGGGTCCTCGTGCAGAGCCAGGCGGCATACTCGGCGCGGAGGCAGTCGGTCGTGGTTCCGGCGACCTTAAAGATCCCCGCGAGGAGGAGCGCATACAGCGCTGAGCCGATAAGGATGGCAATCATAAACCACAGCGCTTGGCGCGAGGAGCGGCGGTTGGCTTCGGCGACGGCGAGGGGATCGGGTTCGTCGGCAAGCTCGTCAAATGTGCGGGGCTCGGGGCGAGGCAGGTTCGTATAGTCCGCGTCGGACGTGAGATCGTTTTCGGGGTGCTCAGCTGCCATGGTCTGCCAGTCTAACGCGCTTCGGTGGTGTAGGTGCTGGGGCAGACCAGCACGGGCACACCCAGATGCGGGAGCAGCTCGGTGGCGGTGCTGCCGATGAAGACGCGCTCGATGGGGCCCATGGGGTCGGAGCCTAAGCAGAGGAGGTCGCCCTTCTTCCACTTCAGCGAGTCCACTGCGCCGGACCAGCCATGGCCGCTGCCGATGGCCGTCGTGACCGAAAGCTCGGGGTAGGCATCCGCGATGAAATCGTGGGCCCGGTCCAACAACGAAAGCGAGTGCTCGCGCCAATTGGGGGCATCGGAAGGAAAGGTGGGGGAGTATTCGAGGGGGACGTCGACAAGCCCCTTGGCTGAAAACGCCAGGATGCGCAGGGGGATACCGCCGCGCTGCGCAATGCAGGCCGCATGCATGAGGGCGGGATCATCGGCGCTGCCAAGATCGGTGAAAGCAAAATTAATGCGGGTGATGCCGTGCTTAGACAGCTTGATGCCGCGCGGAGTCAAGCCCACCGGGAGTGGCGCATAATGCAAAAGCGCATCGGCGGTAGAGCCCGAGAAGAAACGGCCCTTGGGTGCGGATTGGTTTGCGCCGAGGAGGATGACGCTTGCGTTGAATTCCTTGGCCGCCTCCTCCAAGAGCTGCGGGCGCGAGGGCCCTGCGATGAGAACGGAGACGTTCTTATCGAGCTGGGACTTGTCTACCCCTGCCGCGTTCAACGCCTGTTTGACGGCCCGCTCGCAGGCGGCGCGCTCTTTCTTGAACCACTTTTTGTAGGAACCGGTGAGCTTGCTGAGCGACGTCACGGTGAGTGGTTGCGAAATAGTAGATACCACGCGGATCTGAACGGGCGTGGAACGCGCGATCCACGCGGCAAACTCGATAGCTTCCGTGCCGGTGGAGCTGGGGCTCCACGAAACAAGGACGCGGAGCGGAGGGACCGTGGCGTCTGGGGAGCACTGTCCTTCCGCGGGGTGTGAAGAATTCTTAGCCATTCATCAAAAGGTTCGGGGTCGTTTTCTTCATTATCGGCCCTTCACGCCTTAAAATAAAAATCCGCTCTACCGGCGCTTTTTGGTCTATTTTCCTTCCATGATTGGCCGATAGACATCGGCCAGTTTGGAGATCAGGTTAACCAGGGAGTTGGCATCCTTGATGTCGTCCGGATCGAGCCAACGCAGGATCTCCGCCAAAGCCGCCGCACGCTGGCGAGAGACGATGGTCAGCTCGGATTCGCCGAGCTGGGTAAGGGCGACGAGCACACCGCGGCGGTCCTTCTCGTCGCGGTGGCGTTCCACGAAACCTTGGCGTTCCAATTGGTACAGTGCGTTGGAGGCGGTAGGCATCCGGATGAGCTCTGCCTGGGCGATGGTGCTCACGCGCGAAGGGCCGCGCATGCGCAGCTGGTTCATGATGGAGACCTGCGACGTGGTGAGGGATGTGCCCTCTGTCGTGCGCTGGAAAATGAGCATGAGTTTGTTGAGCGCGGGCTGGATCTGGCGGGCGACTTCCAGGGCATCCTCGTAAGGGATGGGGGATTCGATAGTTTCTTCACTCATGGAAAATAAGTGTAGCTAGTAATTTCGCGGAGCGGTAGTTAGCCGATTAAAAAATTTGGTTTCCCACCGCGAAGCACTATGAAAGGGTCTAGATTGTTGACGCCGCCGGCACTACACTGTCCGGCGTGAATTCTCCGTCAAAGGCAGAGTCTGCAAAGACAAGGTCCGCAGTGGCCTACCGCAACGAAGTCTCTTATGAATGGGAGCGTGCACAGCATCTGCGCGAGCTTCGCGCGGGAAAGGTGACGCGGGAAGAGCTATGTGATGCCGACTTTCTCCTTCGCGCGGCGGCGGAACACCATGGCGTCGACATGCGCAAGCCGTGCCCGGTGTGCGGTTCAGACATGCGGCTGACCCGTTGGGTTTATGGAGATGCTTTAAAACGCCGGGCGGGAAGTGCGCGGAGCGCTGCGGAAATTGCGGACATGGCCGCTGAAGGGCTGGAATTTACCGTGCATTTTGTGGAAGTGTGTCCGGCGTGCCGCTGGAATCATCTGCTTCGAGCTGCCACGGTCTATGCTCTAGGGTAGTTTTGGCTTCCCAGTTCACGCCGGTAAGCTGCATGTATTTACAGTTTCTGTACAGGATTGATGAGGACACGGATCAGTGACCGAAAAGGAAACCTCCGGGCGAAAGTCAGGTAATCGCAGGAAGAGCACCTCGCGGAGCGCTCAGCGTTCGTCCGGCCGCAAGCGCCGCTGGCCGTGGATCGTGCTGGCTGTTTTGTTTGTACTAGTGGGCATTCCTGCCCTGCTCTTCGGCTACGCGTATACGCAATACGACGTCCCCGGGCCCAAGGAGCTGCAGCCGAGCCAGATCTCCACCATCGTCGCCGGCGATGGTGAAACTCAGTTGGCCAAGCTCGTTCCGCCGGAAGGTAACCGCCGTCAGGTGACGTTGGAAGAGATCCCGGATTATGTGGAGGACTCGGTCCTCGCTGCCGAGGACCGTGAGTTCTGGACGAACTCGGGCTTTTCCTTCACTGGTCTGGGCCGCGCCGTCTTGGGCAAGCTCACGGGTGATAGCACCGCCGGTGGTGGTTCCACCATCACCCAGCAATACGTGAAGAACACTCTGGTGGGTGACGAATACTCCTACGTCCGCAAGATCCGTGAGCTCATCTATTCGGTGAAGATGACCAATGAGTGGGCCAAAGAGGACATCCTGAACGCCTACCTCAACACCGTCTATTTCGGCCGCAATGCCTACGGCATCGAGGCTGCCTCCAATGCCTACTTCAATAAGGACGCCAAGGACCTCACCGTGGAGGAAGGCGCCATGCTCGCCGGCCTCATCCAGTCCCCATCGGTCTTGGATCCGTGGGTGGATGAGGAACGCTCGCAGAACCGCTGGAACTACGTCATGGATGGCCTGGTTGAGATGGGCGATCTGGATGCGGCTGAGCGGTCCCAGATGGCTTTCCCGGAGACCCGTGATCCCAGCGAATACTCCGCCTACACCGAGGCACCCGGTGCTTATGGGCACATCAAGAACCAGGTCACTGATGAACTGGCGCGTGTGGGTATTACCGAGGACCAGCTGGCCACCGGCGGCCTCAAGGTGACCACCACCATTGACATGACCGTGCAAAACGCGTCAACCGACGCTGCCCACGAGCAGCTTGGAGTGCTGCAGGAGGACGCCCGCGCCGCCGCCGTGACCATCGACCCAGCAACGGGTGCTGTGCGCGGCTACTTCGGCGGGGATGATGCCAATGGTTGGGACTACGCCAACTCTCCGTTGCAGACCGGTTCGGTCTTCAAGATCATGGCGTTGGCAGCGGCCCTCCAGCAGGGCATCGATCTCAATACTTATTACTCCTCGGCGCCCTACCAGCTGCCAGGATCGCAGATCGTGACCAACGTGGGCGGCGGTTGCGGCAGCTGCAGCATCGCCGAAGCGCTGAAGAATTCCTATAACACCTCCTTCTTGCGCCTCCAGGATGACCTGGAAAACAAGATGCAGGACACCGCGGACATGGCGCATGCGTTGGGCGTTGCGCGCAGCCTGCCGGGGATTGAAAAGACCCTGACGGAGAACGGCGGTACGCCGTACGAAGGCATCGTGCTGGGCCAGTACCAATCGCGCCCGCTCGACATGGCGACGGCTATGGCTACCTTGACCAACCAAGGTATATGGCACCAGCCGCACTTCGTGCAGAAGGTTGAAAACGCCAACGGCGAAATTCTGTATGAGAACCCGACCGACGGCGGTGAGCGCCGTGTCTCCGCCAACGTGGCTAATAACGTTATTTCTGCGATGCAGCCAATTGCCGCATGGTCGAATGGCGCGCTAGCTGGCGGGCGCCCGTCTGCGTCTAAGACTGGTACCACCCAGCTGGGTGACACCGGTCAGAACAAAGATGCGTGGATGGTCGGTTCCACGCCGCAGCTCGCTACAGCAGTGTGGGTAGGCACGGCCGACAACACCTCCGCGATTTTCAATCAGTGGGGCGGCATCATGTACGGCTCGGACGCACCGACGAAGATCTGGAAGGCCATCTTGGATACCTCTCTGGCTAATGCTGAGCAGCAGACCTTCCCGCAGGCCTATCCGATCAACTACGGCGTCGGCAGCTGGGGTTCGGGCTATGTCTATGACCCGAGCCAGACCACGACGTGGGACCAGACCCCGGCAAGCCCGGAGGGCGAAGCCGCTGAGGGCGAGGGCGAGGCAAAACCAGAGGAAGGCCAACACCATGAGGAGGGGCATGGTGATGCCCCGGCGCAGCCGGCCCAGCCTGAGCAACCGGCTCAGCCCGCCGACCCTGAGGTCCCCTCGCTGGATGAGATTCTCAATGGAGATGGCCTCGACCAACTACTTGGCCAATAGGAGACTGATCCCTGGTGAGCCAACACATGACTTCTCAGCTAGTCCCTCTCTCTTCTGAGTCGATGGCCCGCGGCGCCGTCGACGCCCTGGGCGGGTCGACGGGGCGTTTTGCTCGCTCGGCCCACTCCGGGTGGTGGACTCCACTGCGAGTGATCATCACGCTGGCGTGGACATTCCTGGCGTTTGGGTTCTTGAGTAAGGCAACCTGTGCCGGTAGTCGCAAGGGCGAGGATGGCCTCATTAGCCTGAATTGGGACGGTAACCGTCAGTACACGTCCTTCTGCTACAACGACATCATCCCGCTCTACGGGGGCCGTGGACTAGACCAGCCGGGCTTCCCCTATGCCTATTCCTGGGTTGAGGGGGATATCACGCGCTACATGGAGTACCCGGTGTTGGCCGGCATGTTCCAGGGTGCCGTCGGTTGGCTGGCGCGCACCACCTATCCGGCCGTCGAGTGGATTGGGATTGCCGATGTCAGCTGGTACTTCGGGCTGACCGCGCTCATCATGTCCCTCGTGTGGGTAGGCACCGTGGTTATGGTCTTCCAGCTCACGGGCAACCGGGCGTGGGACACCGTCCTCATGGCAGCTAGCCCCCTCGTGGTCATGCATGCCTTTACCAATTGGGACATCCCGTCGGTGGCGTTCATGGTCGGCGCCCTGCTTGCGGTGACCAAGCGTAAGAACTGGCTCGCCGGCATCCTCATCGGGCTCGGCACGGCCTTTAAGCTGTGGCCCCTGTTTATTCTGGGGGCCTTTCTGGTGCTGGCTATCCGCAACAAGCGCTGGTCGCCGTTCATCAAGATGTTCGTGGCAACTATTGCGACGTGGCTCGTGGTGAACCTTCCCGTGGCGGTGGCCTACCCCGAAGCTTGGCGCGAATTCTTCCGGCTCAACCAAGAGCGTGGGGCGGAGTGGACCACGATCTACGCACTCCTGACTCGCGTTACGAACGTGAGCTTTGAGGCCGAATTCCTCAACACCTTCTCCCTCGTGGCCTTCCTTGTGAGCTGCGCAGCAATCGCCGTCATGGGGCTTAAAACCCCGCGTGCGCCGCGGGTGGCTGAGATGATCTACCTCATCATCATGGCCTTCCTTATCTTCAATAAGGTGTGGTCGCCGCAATACTCGCTGTGGCTCATTGTCCCGGCGCTCTTGGCGCTGCCACGGTGGCGCCTCATCTTTAGCTGGGCGCTTGCCGACGCCCTCCTCTGGCCCATCCTCACCTGGCACATGCTCGGTTCGGAGAACAAGGGCCTGCCGCACGAGATGCTGGACATCGCGGTGATCACCCGGGATGGTTTCATCATCGCCATCGGCGTGCTCATCATCCGTCAGATGTGGGGCAAGTCGGAAGACAAGGTTCGTGCCGCGCACGGTGGCAGGGATCCACTGGCGGGGGACTTTGCGCGATGACCATAACAATCGTGGGCATCATCTCCATCACGATAGGTTTCTTGTGCGTATTGGGTGCCTATTACCTGTTTCAGCGTTCTGAAGACCGAACCTGGCCCATCATGCTGGGGTTGCTGGCTCTGCTTTTCCTTACGGTGATACCTGTGAGTTCGGCAATCTTCGTCGCCGCGACTCACTAGGGGGCGGCCGAGGAGACAAGGGATTTCCTTTTCCGCCGGTCAGTGCGGTACTGTGTGAGGGTTGCTTGACGCAACAGACCCTCCTGCCATATCCGCAAAGGTGATATGGCCGATACCAATTACTAGACCATAGGAGGTGATGAGGTCCGTGCGTCACTACGAAGTCATGATCATTCTGGATCCCAATCAGGATGAGCGCACCGTAACCCCGTCCCTAGACAAGTTCCTCGAAGCAATCCGCAAGGATGGCGGCAAAGTCGAAAAGGTTGACGTGTGGGGCAAGCGCCGTCTTGCATACCCGATCAACAAGAAGGAAGAGGGCATCTACGCAGTCGTGGATCTGGAGTGCGAATCCCACTCCGTTCTCGAGCTCGATCGCCGTCTGAACCTGAACGACTCCATTCTGCGTACCAAGGTTCTGCGCACCGACAGCAAATAGCGGATACTGGGTTTCGAGCAATTCACGTAACCGATATTAAGGAGTAAAGACATGGCTCAGGGAGATACCAATATCACGGTCGTTGGCAACATTGTCGCCGACCCGGAACTGCGCTTCACCCCGGCGGGTGCCGCAGTGGCAAATTTCCGTGTTGCCTCCACCCCGCGTCGCTATAATCAGCAGACTTCCCAGTGGGAGGATGGCGAGGCCATGTTCCTCACCTGCAACGTGTGGCGCCAAGCCGCAGAAAACGTTGCGGAGACCCTGACCAAGGGCATGCGCGTTATTGTTACTGGCCGTTTGCGTCAGCGCTCTTACCAGACTCGTGAGGGCGAGAACCGTACTGTCTTTGAGATCGAGGTCGATGAGGTCGGCCCGTCCCTGCGTTATGCAACCGCTCAGGTAAACCGCAAGTCCGGCAACGGTGGCGGAAACTATGGCGGCGGCCAGCAGCAGGGTGGTGCTAACTACGGCGGCGGCAACCAAGGCGGTTTCTCCGGAAACCAGGGTGGTTTCTCTGGAAACCAATCCCAGTCTTCTGCCCCGCAGCAGTCCCAGCAGTCGGCTCCGAGCAACGATCCGTGGAATTCGGCACCCCAAGCGGGAAGCTTCGGTGGTGCGGATGCAGAACCCCCGTTCTAAGACTGTCACGCAAGTATTCATTTAACTCAATTGAAAGGCAGGGATCATGAAGCTGATCCTCACCGCTGCCGTTGAGAACCTCGGCGCCCCCGGCGAAATTGTAGAGGTTAAGGACGGCTACGGACGTAACTACCTGCTTCCGCGCGGCCTGGCAATCGTTGCCACCCGCGGCGCTGAGAAGCAGATCGAGGGCATCAAGCGTGCCCAGGAAGCTCGCGCAATCCGCGACCTGGACCATGCACGCGAGATCCGTACCCAGCTGGAGGAGCTCAAGGACGTCAATGTCCCCGTGAAGACCTCCGAGTCCGGCAAGCTCTTCGGCTCCGTGTCCGCAGAGGACATCGTGAAGGCCGTTGCCGCCGCTGGCGGCCCGAAGCTGGACAAGCGCATCGTTGTGCTTCCCAAGGGCCTGGTCAAGAAGACCGGCAACTACCAAGTCGAGCTGAAGCTGCACGCTGACGTTATCGGCAAGGTGAACTTCTCGGTCGTCGCTGCCTAAGAACTAAGGCGCACGACGGTCACCCTCCGTCCAGCCGCGTGTGAGGCGCGGCGATGGTACGCAGGTAAGTGACCCACAGACAACAGCAAGGTTTAAGGCCGTGCTCCTCCCACTATGTGAGGTGGTGGAAGGTGCACGGCCTTTGGCCGTTTTCTAGGCATGTGGGTTGGCGGATCGTCGTCAAGCAGGGCAAGCAGGGCATGTGGATAACTCGCGGAACCTGTGGATAAACCTGTGTGCAGTTTACAGTGAGTTTACTCACGCCGCCTTTTGTTAACCCGCAGGTAGCGCCGATTTCGGGTTGAAGGCCCTACTTTTTCACGGATTTTGTGCCTATATTCACACCTCCAAAAACATGCGCTGACCTGCGGTAATTATCTTCGCTGGTCACGGGCTTGCAGAGTTATCCACAGGCCTGACCTCGTGCTTTGCGGAGCCTTCGTTGGCTGAGCTGGTAATTCCACAGGGATCTGTGGATAACTGTGGGAGTTATGCCCAAGGGGCAGTGTCCATTGCCTCGGCTACACTGTTGTGTACTACGCGCGGTTGCCGCTTGGCACTGCCTTAAAGCCTGGCCGTCCGGCGCGGATAGAAGCTGAGATTTTCAGGGGCGGTCAGGGTGGGATCGATGAACGGTGGGATTGATGGACAATGACTAATGCCAGTTTTGATGACGATCAGGTTCCACCGCCGCCTGAACCGGTAGAGGAGGAACCCCGCCGCTCCTACCGTCAGGAGGAGCCGAAGCGTTACGGCGAATTCCGCCAGCCACCCGCGGACCGGGAAGCGGAGCAGGGCGTTCTTGGCGCTATGCTCTTGAGCCCGAACACGGTGATGGAGGTCATTGAAGAGCTAGAGCCGGAGGATTTTTACTACCCCGCGCACACGCTCATCTATCAGGCCATGATTGACCTCTATGCCGCGGGCACCGATATTGATGCGGTGATTGTGGCGGCTCGGCTCGATCGCTACAACAACCTCGAGCGGGTCGGCGGTGCGCCTTACCTGCACACCCTGCTGGCCACGGTGCCGACCGCCGCTAACGCTCGCTACTACGCGGAGATCGTGGCGGAAAAGGCGGTGTTGCGCAAGCTGGTCGACGCCGGAACCAGAGTAGTGCAGCTCGGCTTTCAAGGCTCCGAGGACATGGAGATCGAATCGGTTCTGGACCGCGCCCAGCAGGAAGTCTTCGCGGTGGCGCAAAAGAAGACCACCGAGGACTACCGGGCACTGAGCGATCTTATCGATCCCACTATCGACGAACTCGCCGCCCTGCAGCAAAACGGTGTGGAATCGGGCGTGCCCACCGGATTCATCGACTTGGATAACCTGACCAATGGCTTGCGCGCCGGTCAGATGATTATCGTCGCCGCCCGCCCTGGCGTGGGTAAGTCAACGTTGGCCATGGACTTCATGCGCTCGGCATCTCTCCAGCACAACAAGACCTCCGTGGTGTTCTCCTTGGAGATGTCCGCCTCAGAGATCGTCATGCGCTTGCTGTCGGCGGAGGCGGAAGTGAAGCTGTCGGATATGCGCGGTGGGCGCGTATCGACTGAGGACTGGGCAAAGATCGATGACACCCTCAACCGCATCCAGGATGCGCCCCTGTTCATCGATGATTCCCCGAACCTCACCATGATGGAGATTCGCTCGAAAGCCCGCCGCCTCAAGCAGCAGCACGGTCTTGATCTCATCGTGCTGGACTACATGCAGCTGATGTCCTCGGGTAAGAAGGTGGAGTCCCGCCAGCAAGAGGTTTCGGAGTTTTCCCGCCAGCTCAAGCTGTTGGCCAAGGAGCTCGAGGTCCCGCTCATCGCGATTTCCCAGCTGAACCGTGGCCCGGAGTCCCGTACCGACAAGAAGCCGCAGCTGGCGGATCTGCGTGAGTCCGGCTCGCTAGAGCAGGACGCCGACATGGTTATGCTCCTGTATCGCCCAGACTCACAGGACCGCGATGATCCCCGCGCCGGTGAGGCGGACATCATCTTGGCCAAGCACCGTGGCGGCCCGATTGACACAGTGAAGGTGGCGCACCAGCTGCACTACTCCAAGTTCGTCAACATGGCGCATGGTTAAATCACAGGTCCACCACGGCGTTGGGGTCACCCAACCGTGGGCCGAGAATGACTAAGACTAGGAAGACGGCTGCTGCGGCGAGCGCGAGCCACCGCCACACGGGGAAGAAGCGCTCGCCACACAGCCGGGCGAATGCCGCGCCGATCAGCGCGCCGAGCGTATTGAAGATGAGGTCATCGATATCGGTGCGCCCCAGGGCGAAGGCGTACTGTGCTGTCTCCAGCGCCAGGCTCAGCGCGAAGCCCCACGCGGCCGTGGCCTTGAGTGAACGGCGCATGCTGAAGACGAGCATGCCGAAGGGAATGAAGAAGGCGGTATTGCCCGCGTACTCAAAGAGCGGGCCGAACCACGTTCCGCCGGAAAACTCATCGAGCGGCACCAAGCGCAGATCGCGGACCCGCTGGTTCTCCGGCTTCCAGAGGTAGCCGATCTGAAAGAAGGACTTCAGCGTAGTCAGCGCGACCATGACCGCGACCCACGCGCCAAGGGCGACCCTATTGAGCAAGGGTCCTACCCTTGAATTCTGGCAGGGTCAGCGCCGCGACAGCGGCGATGCCAAAGGCTGCCGCAAAGAGTACGAAGAGCCAGCCCGTGCCCGCCACCGCGATGAGCGGCGGAACGATGAGCGGCGCCAAGATGGATGCGAGCCTGCCGAAGCCGGCGGCAGCACCCGTACCGCGCCCGCGCAGCGCGGTGGGATAGAGCTCGGGACCGATGGCGTACAAAGCACCCCACGCGCCCAAGTTGAAGAAGGACAGCAAACAACCGGCCAGGATGATCGTGGCCTCAGTGCTGGCAAAGCCATAGAGACCTGCGGAAAGCGCGGAGCCCACGAGGAAGGTAGCCAGCGTGGTGCGGCGCCCCCAAACCTCGATGAGCCAGGCCGCGGCGGCGTAGCCAGGCAGCTGAGCCAGGGTGATAATCAGCGTGAAACTGAAGGACTTCACCAAAGAGAAACCATCAGCGACCAGCAGCGAAGGAATCCAGATGAAGGCGCCATAGTAGGACAGGTTGACGCAGAACCAGATGGTCCACAACGCGAGAGTGCGCCCGCGCAGGGACGGCGACCAGATGCTGGCGGCGGTGACGTCTTCCTCGGAGTAGGTCGGTGCCGGGGTCGTGCGGTCGATGTCCGTCGAGTCCACCTCTGCCTCAAAGGAGGCGACGATCTCCTCTGCCTCCTCGTGGCGGCCTTTCGACTCCAGGAAGCGCACTGATTCAGGCAAGTGAAGGCGTACATAGAGGGCGTAGAGCGCGGGCACCATGCCGAGCGCGAGTGCCCAGCGCCAGCCGCTTTCCGACGCCCCCACAACAAACGTTCCAACTACCGCGGCCAGGATCCAGCCCACCGCCCAGAAGGCCTCCAGCAAGACCACCATGCGCCCGCGGACCTTGAGTGGGGCGAACTCGGAAATCAACGTGGAGGCCACCGGCAGCTCGGCGCCCAGGCCGAGACCGATGAAGAAGCGCAGGACGATGAGAAGCGTGAGGCCCGTCGCCAGGGCGGAAGCACCCGTGGCGAGGCCATAGACCAGCAGGGTCAAGGCAAAGACGTGGCGGCGGCCGAACTTATCGGCCAAAAGGCCGCCAAAGGTAGCACCTAAGGCCATGCCGATGAAGCCCACGGACGCCAGCCATGAGGATTGGGTCGGCGTGATTCCCCAGTGCACGGCCAAAGCGGCCATGATGAAGGAGATGAGGCCCACGTCCATGGCGTCGAGCGCCCAGCCAATGCCAGAGCCGAAGAGGAGACGTTTGTGTTTGCCGGTGACGGGAAGGCGGTCGAGCCTCTCCGTGCGAGAGATAGAGCGATGATCAAGACGATTCATGCAGGCTAAGCATACTCTGCGGAGCGAAAGCTTTTCAGGCGCAAAGAATTACTGACTACAAAAACCGAACTCAACGCCATGGCTATACCCGCGAAAAGGGGGTTGAGCAGGCCAAAAGCGGCAACAGGTAGAAGAATAATATTATAGGCGAAGGCCCAAAATAGGTTGCCTTTGATGATGCGCAGGGTAGCGCGCGCAAGCCGTACGGCATCGGCCACAGAGCGCAGGTCGTTATTCATCACCGTGATATCAGAGGCCTCGATGGCGACATCAGCCCCAGCACCCATCGCGATGCCGAGGTCCGCCTGTGCGAGTGCCGCGGCGTCGTTCACGCCATCGCCCACCATGGCCACGGTCCGTCCCCGATCCTGCAGTCGAGCGATAGTGTCTACTTTGTCGGCGGGCATGACCTCCGCTGTCACGTTGGCTTCATCAATGCCAACGGCTCGCGCCACTGCGTGTGCTGCACCGGTGTTGTCGCCCGTGAGCAGATGGGGCGTGAGGCCTAGGTCCTGGAGGGCGGAGATGGCGGCGGCTGCGGACTCCTTAACGCGGTCCTGTAGCTCGATGGTCCCCACCACGGCATCCGCCACGTAGACGCCGACCTGCGTCCCGGTGCCGTCGTAGCCCGCAGGCGGGCGTCCCACCCGCACGCGGGTACCTTCAACGGTTGCTTCGATCCCTTGGCCCGCTAGCTCGTGGAAGTCCTCGGCCGTGGGGGTTTCGCCGTCGTAAGCCGCGCGGATGGCTCGCGCGATGGGGTGCTCGGAGCCCTGCTCCGCGGCGGCCGCAAGACGGAGAACCTCCTGCTCTGAGTGCCCCGCAGTGGCCTGAACCGCCGCTACTGACATCTGGCCTTCGGTGATGGTGCCCGTCTTATCTAGAACGATGGTGTCGATCTGGCGGGTCGATTCGAGGATCTCCGGGCCCTTGATGAGGATTCCCAGTTCGGCGCCGCGCCCGGTGCCCACGAGGATTGCGGTGGGCGTCGCCAAGCCCATGGCGCAAGGGCACGCAATGATGAGGACGGAGACGGCGGCCACGAAGGCCGGGGCAACTCCGCCGACCCACAGGTGCGCTAAGAGCGCGAGGATAGCGATGCCGATGACGATGGGCACGAAGACAGCGGCGATGCGGTCGGCGAGGCGCTGCACTGGGGCCTTCGAGGTCTGGGCTGCGGTGACGAGCGCGCCCATCTGGGCAAGGACGGTGTCGGAGCCGACGCGGGTGGCGCGCACCTCAAGCCGCCCGGAGGCGTTGATGGTTGCGCCCGTCACCGTGCTGCCGGGTGAAACCTCAACCGGCAACGATTCGCCGGTGAGCAGGGATTCATCTACGGCGGAATGTCCGTTGAGGACCACACCATCGGTGGCGATCTTCTCGCCGGGGCGAACCACAAAAATATCGCCCTCGTGAAGGTCACCGATGGGTATGCGGGTTTCAGTATCGCCGCGCAGCACCGTGGCCTCTTTAGCGCCCATGGTGAGCAGCGTGGTGAGAGCCTCGGAGGAGCGGCCCTTTGCCTTGAGCTCAAACCAGCGCCCAAGCAGCAGGAACGTAATGACCATCCCCACTGATTCGAGGTAAATGTGGTCCATCTGCGCGTCATTGGAACGCAGCGTCATATGCATGGTCATGCCGGGCATGCCGGCGTTGCCGAAGAAGAGCGCGTAGAGCGACCAGCCAAAGGCGGCGGTGGTGCCCAACGTGATGAGCGTGTCCATCGTGGCGGCGCCGTGCTTCAGGTTGGCCCACGTGGCGCGGTGGAAGGGCGCGCCTCCGATGACGTAGACGAGCGTTGTGAGTACCAGGCAGGCCCACTGCCAGTTCTGGAATTGGAGGGCCGGGACCATGGAGAGGAGCATCACGGGCAGCGAGAGTGCCGCAGAGACGAGCGTGCGCTGCAGGATGTCGGAAGCCTCACCCTCACGGGCGTCCTCCGCCGTGCTTGCCGACGCCTCCCCCTCATCACTCACCGTAAAAGCCCCGTAGCCTGCGCCTTCGACGACGTCGATGAGATCGGCAGGGGTTGTTGTGGCTGGGTCGTAGCTCACGGAGGCAGATTCCGTGGCGAAGTTGACTGTGGCTTCGACGTTGTCGAGCTTGTTGAGCTTGCGTTCAACCCGGGATGAGCAGGAGGTACAGGTCATCCCGGTGATACCGAGGGTGAGGCTGGTAGTCATGATGCTTAGGCCAACTCGTAGCCGGCTTCGGCGATGGCGGCGGCGACCTGGTCATCGCTAAAGCCCTCACCAGTCACGGTGACGGCGCCGGTGGTGTGGTCAGCGGTGACGTCGGTGACGCCCTTGATCTCCGAGATTTCTTCCTTCACGGAGAGTTCGCAGTGGCCGCAGGTCATGCCGTTAACGGTGTAGGTGGTGGTGCTCATGGTCGTGATCAGACTCCTTAAGTAGTGGGTAGATACACCGTTGAGCGTATACCCCCTAGGGGTATAGGTGCAAGGAATAATTGAGCCTTGTGTACCGTTGAGAGTTGAAAGAACCTACAAATTTCCCCGAAACAGATAGGAAGAGACATGGCAACGATTGACATCACTGAAGAGACGTTCCAGGAGACCATCTCCGGCGATGGCATCACCCTCGTGGATGCCTGGGCGGAATGGTGCGGTCCGTGCAAGCGCTTCGGCCCGGTCTTTGAGAAGGCATCCGAGGAGCACCCTGATGCCACCTTTGCCAAGTTGGATACCGAGGCAAACGAGGATCTGGCTGCGAAGCTGCAAATTAACTCCATCCCGACGTTGATGGTTTTCCGTGACGGCATCTTGGTTTTCCGCGAGTCGGGTGCATTGCCGCCGGCAGCCCTGGAAGATCTCATTAGCCAGGTCAAGGCTCTCGATATGGATGAGGTCCGCGCCCAGGTGGAGAGCCAGCAGGCCGAATAATTCCGGATAGTTCTTCTGAAAAGGCGGTCGAGATGGACCGCTGCGCGCTTTCCTGTGAGTATCGCTACACTCGCAGGAAAGCGTCTTTACATATAAAGCACTAACGAGCGCTGCATTGATTACTGCTGCAGGAACCACTAAGGAGTGAACGCGATGGCAAACCCATTCAGCAAAGGTTGGAAGTATGTGATGGCTTCTTTCGATCAGAAGATCGATGAGAACGCTGATCCCAAGGTCCAAATCCAGCAGGCCGTGGAAGGTGCAAAGGAACAGCACCGCCAGATTTCCGAGCACGCAGCGGAGATTATCGGCCGCAAAACGCAGCTGGAAATGCAGCTTAACCGCCTAGTGAAGACTCAGAAGGACTACCAGGATCAGACGCGCCGGGCCTTGGAGTTGGCGGACGCTTCCGAGGATCCGCAGAAGGCCGCCGAGTACAACCAGGCAGCGGAGGTTGTGGCGAGCCAGCTGGTTGCCGTAGAAAATGAGCTGGCGAATCTGAAGTCCCAGCACGAGGCTGCCGCGCAAGCGGCGGAGCAGGCAAAGGCCCAGCAACAGCAGTCGGAGGCCCGACTGAAGGAGCAGCTCGCGCAGGTGGACCAGTTGCTGTCCCAAGCCGATCAGGCGGCGATGCAGGAGAAGAACGCTGAGGCTCTGGACTCCATGAATGAGCTCAAGCCGGATGACTCGACGCCTACGATGGATTCGGTACGCGCCAAGATTGAGAAGCGCTACGCTGATGCGCTCGGCGCCCAGGAGCTGCACCAGGCAGCTGGTGGTAGCCGGATTCAGGAGATTTCGGCGGCGGGCCACGATATGGCCGCTATGTCCCGCTTGGATGAGATCCGCGCCGAGATGGCCAAGAACAAGGAGCTGGAAGGCTCGGCGTCGACAGGTGCCGAGGAGCTCGAGGCCGGCGCCGAAGCCAAGGACGCTGAGGATAAGTAGTAGCCAGCGCGAAAAAGGGACCTTCTGGAGCAGGCCGCATTCTGCGGCCAGGGGATTTCACCCCCACGCTCCAAAAGGTCCCTTTATCTATGGTTCGCAGTGATGCTCTAGCTGTCTTGGCGGCGGATATTGATAAGCACGCCGCGGATGCCGGAGTGGAAGCCATCGCGGAGGTTCACGCGCTGGGTTTCGGTGAGCGTGTACTCGTGCAGAGTCTCGCAGGCGAACTGTAGCAGCGGACGGTCGATCTCCGGCGGCAGACCGCCGCCGGAAAGGAGATGGGCTTGGTCGCGCTGATCGGCGCTCGCGGCGTTGTCGAACCACCACGAGGCATATTGCTGCCCCACGTCAAAGGGGGACTGGAAGCCGGCGGAGCTCCACACTTCCTCGGGGAGGGGAACATACTTAGAGCGCAGCTTGCGGCGCGGCGCCATCATCGACGGCTTGGGCGCGGCCGGTTTGGGGGCAGGCTTCGGGGCTTCGGAGCCAGTTTCCTCTTCTGCGTCCGCGGGCTTCTGATCCGCGGCGCTGGGCTTTGTGGCTTGTTCGCCGCAGGGGGCGGGCTCCTCTTCGTCGGCGGGGGCGCTCGGTGCTGCCGACTCTGGGTGCGAGGCGGTGGCAGCCACGTCTTGCGCCGCGGCGGAAGGTGTTGCCGGCCCAGGCTTTGGCGCAGAGGGGAAGGCAGCTTGTGCTTCGGTAGGTTCGTCGCACTCTGGGGCGTCCTCGGTGGCGGAATCGCTAGCGTCTTCGCTTCCTTCTCCGGTGCTCTGGGGCTCGCGGATGGTCGGCGGCAGCGGGCCTTCAAGGACCTCGAGCTCCATCGCGTCGGCGAAGTCCTCCCGCGGATCGAGGATCGTGGTGGAGTCGCAGGCATGGCGCAGAGCTGAAGACATGGAGTCCCAACCGAAGCCATAAAGGTGCACGCGCACACCGTTGTTCACGGCTTCCTGGACCCCGGGAATCATGTCTGCGTCGCCGGAGACCAAGACGAAATCCGTGACTTGGCCCTTCATGGCGGAAACGATCATATCGGCGACGAGGCGGGTGTCCACGGCTTTCTGGGTTCGCCGTTCGCCCCATTCGATGAGTTGACCGGTGCGCAATTGGACGCCATCGCAGACCCGCAGCGCTCGCTGGTAACGGTGGGGGCCGGTATCGGGGATTCCGTCGTACCAGTATTGGCGGTGGATGGGGTTGCCTACTTGGTTCTCAATCATGGAACCAAGGGAGCTGACTACTTCGGGTAAATCAATCTCTAGCTGGGCGCGGGCCCCCGTCTCCCAAGAGTTATAAAAGCTGGCCAGTAGGTATGACGTGTCAACGAAGACAAGTGTTCGTTCAAGCATGGCTCCTAAATTCCGTTCTATTTCTTCTAACTAATTTTCTAGGGTCACTTCTGTGAGATCTTCCAGCCTAGGGCCGGTGTAGTCCAGTGTGCCCCATTAGTCACAAAACGTCGATAACCCCGAGGAAATTCCCAGGTCAATGGCGTTGCCCAAGGGGGGGCTTGTGAGAGATCCGGTGTGGTTATATGGTTAGTTACATGAGTAACCAACCAACGAGGAGGCCGGCATGGACAACTCTGCCCAGCCGCTCTTCCGGCAGATAGCGGTGCTCATCGAGGACGCCATTATTGAGGGCACTCTCGCCGAGGGTGCGCAGGCGCCATCCACTAATGAACTTGCCGCCTTTCATAGCATCAACCCCGCCACTGCCCGCAAGGGGCTGACCCTCCTCGTAGATCTAGGAATCCTGGAAAAGCGCAGGGGGATAGGAATGTTTGTCACCTCAGGTGCAGCCGAGAAGATCCGCGCGCGGCGTCGCCAAGAATTCGCGGCCGAGTACGCCGCGCCGCTTATCGACGAAGCCGTGCACCTGGGCTACACCCGCCAGCAACTCCACGACCTCATCGACCTTGTCGCAGAAAGCCGAGGACTCTACTCATGATTTCCACTCCGCACTTCACCTTCAGCGACGGCCTTACGCACGGCCTCGTCGGCCCCAATGGCATTGGCAAAACCACCTTGATGCGTAAAATCGCCGGTCAGCTGAATGCTTCCGGCATCACCGTCGATGGTGACAAGCCTTACGACAATGAAAAAGTCCTCAACAAGATCGTCCTCATGGGCATAGACAACCCACTGCCTGAAGGTTGGAACGTGAAGAAAATCTTCACCGTGGCAAGTCTGCGCTGGTCCACCTGGAACAAGACGCGCGCTGAGGAGCTGGTTGAGCGCTTCGAGCTGCCGATGAAGAACTACTCGGGCCTCTCCCGCGGGCAAAAGTCCGCAGCGAGCTTCATTGTTGCGGTGGCCTCGGGGGTGCCGTACATGCTTCTCGACGAACCCTACCTCGGCCTTGACGCCGCTAAGCGGGAGGTTTTCTATGACGTCCTGCGCGAGGAGCATGGTCGCACCATTATCGTCTCCACCCATCACCTCAACGAGCTGTCCGGTTTGCTTGATACCGTAGCCCTGATGGGGGAGAACCCCTTGTCCGGCCCCATCGATGAGTTTATCGAGGGCGTCGTCCAGCTCACCGGCTCTGCCGAAGCCCTCGACCGCGCGTTGGGGCGCTTGCAGCTCCCGGTGCTCGAGCGCGAAACCTCCGCCGTGGCGGACCGCGCGCTTGTCGACGCCCGCCCCAACCACACCGCCAACGTCTTTGCCATGGCTCAGGAAATGGGGCTTCGCGCCACCGAGGTATCCCTCGAAAAGGCAGTTCTGGCATTGGGGGAGGCGTGATGAAGCTGTATAGGCATATGGCGCTGAGCTGGAATAGCCTCTTCTTTGCCCTGTGGATCGTCGTCTTGCCGGTGATCGGGATGGGCAGCGGGCGAGGTTGGGCCATCGGCTACTCACTCTTTATGGTGCTTACGGTCTATCTATCCCAGCCTGATTTCTCCCGCTATCTCACCTTTGGCCTCAGCACGCGTATATGGAACGGGCACCGGCGCATCAATGCCACCCTGACGCTTTTGTTGATTCTTGTTAGCGCGCCCTTCGCCTTTCCGTGGTGGACTCTCATCGCGCCGGCGCTCATGTGGGCAGTATGCATGGCCAAGCGCTTCGAGCCATCACGACTGACCACTAGCTCCCTCATCGTAGGTAGCGATGGTGATTCTTCGACGGGCTGGTTCTCAGCGTCCCCGGTTTCGCAAGTTGTGGTGCGCCCCCAAATCCGCGCCTGGATGTGGACGGCGATCGGCTTCGCCCTCGCGATCGCGGTGAATCTCGTGTTGATCAAGCTGTGGGATACCGGCGTGGGCATCGTGGGTGTCATTGTTACGTTGATTGTCCTGCCGCTAGTTGCTGATTCAATCCGCAGCTCACTCAAAGATGCAGTGGCCTTTGGACTGCCGCGCGGTGTGTGGGCCAAGGTCACTTTGCTGTGCACGGCAATCCCCGTGGTCCTATCGGTCTTGGCCGATCTTGTATCCATGATGTGGACCGGCAATCCAGCCGGATTCACCATCGTGTGTCTTGCAACGACGTCACTACTTTTAACTTTCGCCATTACCGACAAACTGACGTGGCTCTACACCACTGCGCTAGCGGGAGTAATCGCCGCGCTGTTCATAGCGTGGCTTATCAATCCCAGCGTTGCGATGGGGTGGGCGCTCACAGGGATGGCAATCATCTACGTCGTGTGGGTAGCCGTATATCCCCGGATGGCGAAGAGGACCAACGTGTTTAGCCCGGGGCTCATGGGCTGGTTTGGGGCACGCTGAGAGCCGGCCAATGTCTGCCTAAAAAGCCTGTCTTTGTGCACTTCAAGAAGGGGCAAAAACCTTCATTGAAGTGCATATTTGTGTTTTATCAAGGCCGTGTGTAACTTTATATGAGTCAGCGCGACCGACAGCGCCCCACAGGAACTGAGGTTCTTGGAGAGAGGCGGTAGGAAAACAGGCCCTGACAACAAATATTTTCTTTACTCGCAGTACTGCGTACCGCCAAAGGCGTTCCGTATGGCTGTGTGGTGACGATGTCTGAGAACTCAATAGTGTGCCAATGTACTTTTTGTGTTGGTTGGTTTTATTCATTTTGGCCGTGATGCATTGTATGTGTGTTGTGGTTGGTGTATGCCGGATGGCGCTTTTCCTTTAGCGGCGTCATTGTAAATAACATAAGTTGTTTGGGCGTAAATGATTTAAAATCTTCTAACTAGGCCAACTCCTTTTATATCCCCGTCGGGTTGGGGGTTGGTTTCGAGATTTTTTCTTTATGTAATTTTTGGATAGCCAGTTCAGGTGATGCTGCTTTTTGTGGTGTTGTTTGTTGTGGTTTGTCTTTTTGTCTAGGTTTGGGCTTTTCACGGCCTTTTTTGTGGAGAGTTTGATCCTGGCTCAGGACGAACGCTGGCGGCGTGCTTAACACATGCAAGTCGAACGGAAAGGCCTCAGCTTGCTGGGGTACTCGAGTGGCGAACGGGTGAGTAACACGTGGGTGATCTGCCTTGCACTCTGGGATAAGCTTGGGAAACTGGGTCTAATACCGGATATGAACTGCCTTTAGTGTGGTGGTTGGAAAGT
>NZ_JAMKFF010000006.1:3254-167363 GCF_023574125.1 Corynebacterium intestinale | reverse complement strand
AAACATGCGCCTCACCACCAACACATAACCACCAACAACGCCTGAGTAAGACACCGCTACCGGATACTCACTCAGGCGCTACCAGATACTCACCACACCGCTACCATTTCAGTCTTCTGAACACATTCGCGAGGCCTAAGGAAAACGCTAACGTGGCTTTCCACGGGACGTCGCCAAGCACGGCGCCGTGGAAAGCCCTCCGAATAAAAGCGCCCTCTGTGCTAGGGGGCGCTTTTTCTTTCTAGATAGGATGGTTCGCATGCACATCTTGAAGATGATTCGTGAAGACCTCGCCAACGCGCGCGAGCATGATCCGGCCGCGCGCGGCGACGTCGAAAATGCCGTGGTCTACTCCGGCCTTCACGCCATTTGGGCGCACCGAATCGCCCACCGCATGTGGAAACGTGGATGGCGTGGGCCAGCCCGTATTTTGGCGCAGCTTAACCGCTTCTTCACCGGAATCGAGATTCACCCCGGCGCTACCATTGGCCGGCGCTTCTTCATTGACCACGGCATGGGGATCGTCATCGGTGAAACCGCCGAAATTGGCGATGGCGTCATGCTTTACCACGGCGTCACGCTCGGTGGTCAGGTGCTGACACAGACAAAGCGCCACCCAACAATTGAGGACAACGTCACCATTGGCGCGGGCGCCAAAGTGCTCGGCCCGATTACCATCGGCCACGGCTCCGCTGTGGGTGCCAACGCCGTGGTGACGAAGGACGTGCCACCGGAGCACATTGCCATCGGTATCCCGGCCACCAACCGCCCGCGCAAGAAGGATGAGCGCATCAAGCTGGTGGACCCGGACTACTACATCTAATAGACCGTGCCCTTAAAGGCTGCCTTCACGGGCAGTCAGCCGCTGGTAATCGGGATTCTTCTCAATGAAGCGCGCCACGGCGCTGCACGTTGGAATGACTTGGCGGCCGGCCGTTGAGTCATCATCCAGTGCCGCTTTAATTAGCGGCTTGGACAGTCCTTGGCCCTGAAATGACTCGAAGATTTCCGTGTGCGTGAATTCGCGTGTGGTAGCGGAATCACTGTATTCGGCGAAGCCTGCTTCTTCCCCATCAACGGTGATGACGAAACGGGATTGATCGGTTTGGTGCGCAACTGAAGTAGTCATGCCGCCCATTAAACCAAAAAGAGCAACAAAAAAGCCCCTTCCAATGGAAGGGGCTGTCTTGTGGCCAGAGCCAGGATCGAACTGGCGACCCCACACTTTTCAGGCGTGTGCTCTACCGACTGAGCTATCTGGCCAGAAGCCACAAGGACTTCGGCGACCCTGACGGGACTTGAACCCGCGACCTCCGCCGTGACAGGGCGGCGCGCTAACCAACTGCGCCACAGGGCCATTTTCAATTATCTGTTGTGCGCTGGGCACGAATAAGTACTCTACACAAAGCTAGATAAGCACACCAAATCAGCATGTCATTCACCGTTTTCACGGTGATGCAGCCCCTCAATACACACTGTCACCACAGCGCCTAGACCTATACAGATCTATGCGCCATTTGCGACGTTGCAGGAGCCTCCACACACCACCATAAAACGACACAAGCCCCGAGGCATATGTTCTATAAACAATGCTCCGAGGCTGAAATATGGCGACCCTGACGGGACTTGAACCCGCGACCTCCGCCGTGACAGGGCGGCGCGCTAACCAACTGCGCCACAGGGCCATAAGTATTTTCTTGTGCACCAACACAAAAGTGTTGGTACCCCCAACGGGATTCGAACCCGTGCCGCCGCCGTGAAAGGGCGGTGTCCTAGGCCGCTAGACGATGGGGGCCCGTTGCCTTGAGGCAACTTTGTAAAAATATACTGGAGACATCCTCACTTAACCAAATCGTCCTGGCAGAAAGGCAGAAAACCATGGCTGACCAGCGGGATACCTGTTCCTGTCACGAGCCGGGTGTGCACGGCTACAACTCCGATGATGAGCAGAAAGCAAAGTACTTGGCTCGCCTCAAGCGCATCGAAGGCCAAACCCGAGGCATCCACCGCATGATCGCGGAGGACCAATATTGCATCGACATCATCACGCAGATCTCAGCGGTTACTTCAGCGCTCGAGAACGTTTCCCTAGCGCTCTTGGAGGACCACATAGAACACTGTGTGGCGGGAGCAGCCGCCGAAGACGGGCAAGTAGCCACAGAGAAGCTCGAGGAGGCCATGCGGGCCATCAGGAAGCTCGTTAAGAGCTAGCCCTGAACCCAGCCCTGCGCTTGGGCCCCAAAATAAAAAAGAGCCGCCCGAAGGCGGCTCTTTTTGTGGGCCCTGTGGGGATCGAACCCACGACCTGCGGATTAAAAGTCCGTAGCTCTACCAACTGAGCTAAAGGCCCAACGCTCACCTATCCTAGCCGGTGGCACCAAAGAAAAGGAAATGGCCCTCACCTTCAGCGGTAAGGGCCACGGCCTTGCGGGTCTAAGAATTAGCCGCGCATGTCACCCTTCTCCATGAAGTTCACCTGGAAGTCGAAGGCCGTCTTCAGGTCGTGCGGGGTGTGCTGGAACTTGTTAGCCTTGGCGCGCTCGAAGTACTCCTCCAACATCGGGCGGTAATCCGGGTGAGCCACGGCGATAACCTTCTCCACGCGCTCCTTCGGGGCCAAACCGCGCAGGTCCGCAACGCCATACTCGGTGATGATGACCATGGTGTCGTGCTCGGTGTGGTCGGTGTGAGAAACGAAAGGCACGATGGCGGAGATAGCGCCGCCCTTGGCCACCGACGGGGAGACGAAGGTGGAGATATAGGCGTTACGGGTAAAGTCACCCGAGCCGCCGGTACCGTTCATGATGCGGGAGCCGGAGACGTTGGTGGAGTTGATGTTGCCGTAGATATCGCCCTCAATCATGCCGTTGGAAGAAATCAGGCCCACGCGGCGAATAACCTCCGGGTGGTTGGATACCTGCTGCGGGCGCAGGATGATGTGCTTGGCGTAGCGATCAGCCTCAGCGTTCATCTTGTCCGCGTACTCCGGGGACAGGGCGAAGGAGGTTGCGGAGGCGACGGTCATCTTGCCGGCGTCGATAAGATCCAACATGCCGTCCTGGATAACCTCGGTATAGGCCTGAATGTTTTCGAACTTGGAGTCCAACAGACCTGCCATCACGGCGTTCGGGACGTTGCCCACACCGGACTGCATGATGAACTTGTCATACTCTAGGCGGCCGGCAGCAACCTCGCCCTCGAGGAACTCGATGAAGTTCGCAGCAATCTTCTCAGAAACCTCATCCGGGGCCTTGAACGGAGCGTTGCGGTCCGGGGCATTGGTCTTGACCACAGCCACGACCTTCTCCTCCGGAATCTCGATGTAGGTGGTACCGACGCGGTCAGCCGGCTTAGTAATCGGGATTGGCTGGCGGTTCGGCAGCTTCTCGATCTTGTAGATATCGTGCATGCCCTCGAGGTTGAGGGACTGCCACTCGTTGATCTCAATGATGATCTTGTCGGCGGCATCGATGTATTCGAGGTTGTTGCCCACGGCGGAGGACGGAACGATATTTCCGTTCTCATCAATACGAACGGCCTCAATAATGGCTACCTGGAAGTCACCGTAGAAGCCCTCTTCCACCTGCTGGCCAGAGTGCGAGAGGTGGATGTCCTGGTACAGGGCGGAGCCGTCGTTGAAGCGGCCGCGCAAAACCGGATCAGAGTTATACGGAGAGCGGAAGCGGATGGCGTCTGCCTCAGCCAACACACCATCACAGTCCGGAGCGGTAGAGGCACCGGAGAAAACATCGATCTTGAACTCCTCGCCCGCCTCATGAGCTGCCTTCGCCTTCTCCGCGATGGCGGTCGGCAGCGCCTTAGGGTAGCCAGCGCCGGTAAAGCCGGAGATTCCCACACGGTCACCGTGGTTGACGAACTTTGCGGCCTCGTCAGCGCTCATCACGAGCTTCTCAAACGGTGCGTATGCAATTCTCTCAGACATTAGTCCTCCTTTTATGTGCAGAAACGACCTACGTTACGGTCCTTTCCTGTTAGTTACATGCACCACACTAGCGAATCGGGGGAGGATTTACCGCACTCTGCCCCAAACTGTGTGCACCCCTCACTTTCCTCGTGAGAATTTGCCACCCCAGGCTCTTTCCGCGCACAATTGGCGGCGTGACTCTTGCTATCGGAAAAATCCAGCTCAACTCCCCCGTTGTCCTCGCCCCCATGGCGGGCGTGACCAACGTGGCCTTTCGCGTGCTGTGTCGCGAGCAAGAGATAGCGAAGACCGGCACCGTCTCCGGCCTTTATGTCTGCGAAATGGTTACCGCCCGCGCCTTGGTAGAGCGAAATCCCAAGACGCTGCACATGACCACTTTCGATCCACAGGAGAATCCGCGCTCGTTGCAGCTGTACACCGTCGATCCGGAGTACACCTACAAGGCGGCGAAGATGATCGTGGATGAGAATCTGGCTGACCACATCGATATGAACTTTGGCTGCCCGGTTCCCAAGGTCACGCGCCGCGGCGGAGGCTCCGCACTCCCCTATAAGCGCCGCCTCTTTGGCAACATCGTCGCCGCAGCGGTCAAGGCCACGGAGGGCACCGATATTCCGGTCACCGTGAAAATGCGCGTGGGCATCGACGAGGAGCACCACACGCACCTCGACGCCGGCCGCATTGCGGTGGAAGAAGGGGCGTCGGCAGTCGCGCTCCACGGACGTACCGCCGCGCAACGCTACTCGGGCCATGCGGACTGGAATGAAATTGCGCGCCTTAAGGAGCACTTGGCCCATACCGGTGTTCCTGTCTTGGGAAACGGCGATATTTTCAAGGCCACGGATGCCCACGCCATGATGGAACAAACGGGCTGCGACGGCGTCGTCGTGGGACGAGGTTGTCTGGGCCGTCCTTGGCTCTTCGCAGAGCTCTCCGCGCACCTTCGTGGCGAGCCGGTGCCGGCCGAGCCCACGTTGGGAGAGGTCACGCAGATCATGATTCGCCACGCAGAACTGCTGGCGCAGCACGAGGGCGAGGACCAGGCCAGCCGCGATATCCGCAAGCACATCGGCTGGTACCTACGCGGTTTTCCCGTGGGAGGTCAGGTCCGTGCTGGCCTGTCCCGCGTGAACTCCCTCGACGCTCTCCGGGAGCTGCTCGAGCCGTGGGCGGATTCGTCTGCGCTTGCCGACGATGCCGATGGCGCCCGCGGCCGCCAGGGTTCGCCCGCCAAGGTAGTCCTTCCCGAGGGGTGGCTCGACGATCCGGAGGACGCAACCGTTCCGGAAGGCGCGGAGATTATGCATTCCGGCGGCTAGCCACGAAAACCCCTTTTGTGTCGCTCGACAGGCACTAGACCAATTGTTCAGCTAAAGTACGTGACATGCGCGCTGCCTACCGTGAACAGTTGGACAACTTTGCCCATGACCTCATCATCATGAGCACTGCGGTTCATAAGCTGATGACTCTTGCCTCTCAGGCATTAATCGAATCCTCCCTGCAACCAGCCGAAGAGGCCTTGTCGTTGCGCGATGAGTTGGATGAAGTCCGCTCGCGCTGCGAAGACCGTGCAGTGTCCCTTCTGGCCTTGGAGAACCCGATGGCCAAGGATCTGCGCCAGGTCATCGCTTCCATCTATATTGTGGAAGATTTTTACCGCATGGGCCGCTTGTCTCAGCACATTGCCACCAGCGCCCGCCGCCGCCACCCTGAATCAGTTGTTCCGTCAGACATTATGGGCTATTTCGAGGAATACGCCCGCCTCGTTCTCGACATGTCCTCAGGCCTCAAAGACATCCTTATCACCCGCGATCCGGAGCTGGCGCTCCGTTTGACCGAGGACGACGACGCCGTCGATGACATCAACCAACACCTGCTTCGTATGTTGA
This sequence comes from Corynebacterium intestinale, assembly GCF_023574125.1. NCBI lineage: Bacteria > Bacillati > Actinomycetota > Actinomycetes > Mycobacteriales > Corynebacteriaceae > Corynebacterium > Corynebacterium intestinale. The sequence continues at coordinate 161,528 of NZ_JAMKFF010000006.1, read as the reverse complement.
CGCAGCGCGAGTGGAAAGGAACGGTGCGCCAGGCCGTGGAAACCTCGCAGCTTTCGCGCTACTACGAGCGTTTCGCCGATCATTGCGCAGCAGCTGCCGGCCGCATCATTTACCTGGCAACGGGCTTGGACCCCGACCGCTACATGCGCAAGCGTGATCAGGAGCAACGAGAGGCAGAGCTGGAGGCCCGCATGGCGGAGCTGGAGCGCCAGTTTCACCGCTAGCCCCTACCGCTCGCCACACCTAGCGCACAGTGCATGCACAAAGCCGGCACCTCTTCTAGACCTTTAGAAGAGGTGCCGGCTTTCGGCGCTGTCAGTGTTTAGCCGAAGCGGCCAGAGATGTAATCCTCGGTATCCTTCTTTGCGGGGTTTTCGAAGATCTTCGTGGTGTCATCGAACTCCACCAGGTGGCCAGGACGGCCGGTGGCTTCCAGGGAGAAGAAGCCGGTCTTGTCCGACACGCGGGCTGCCTGCTGCATGTTGTGGGTAACGATAACGATGGTGAAGTTTTCCTTCAGCTCATGGATCAGGTCCTCCACGGCCAAGGTGGAAATCGGGTCGAGCGCCGAGCAGGGCTCGTCCATCAGCAGGACTTCCGGCTCCACGGCAATCGCGCGAGCAATGCACAGACGCTGCTGCTGTCCGCCGGACAGGCCGCCGCCCGGCTTGTCCAGGCGGTCCTTAACCTCATCCCAAAGGTTGGCGCCGCGCAGGGACTTTTCGGCGACTTCCTTCAGCTTCTTCTTGTTCTTTTCGCCGGACAGCTTCAGGCCGGCAACAACGTTATCCTCGATGGACATCGTCGGGAACGGGTTGGCCTTCTGGAAGACCATGCCGATGGTATTGCGAACGGACACCGGATCGACCTTCGGCCCGTAGATGTTCTGGCCGTCCAGGAGAATCTCACCCTTGACATAAGCACCAGGGATGACCTCGTGCATGCGGTTCAGGGTGCGCAGGACTGTGGACTTACCACAGCCGGAAGGGCCGATGAAGGCAGTCACGGCCTTCGCCGGGATCTGCATGTTGACGTTCTGTACGGCGTGGAAGTCACCGTAGTAGATGTTCACGTCGTTGAGCTCAAGCTTGGACATGAGTAGTGCTCCTATGGGGTAGGTAGAAAGTGAATACGGTTACTTCTTGACGGAGAACTTCGCCGAAACGATGCGCGCGCCAATGTTGAGAATCGCGATGAGGAGAACCAACGTAAGGGCGGCACCCCACAGCTTGTCCAGGACGGCCGGATCAGCGCCGGACTTGTACATATCCAGCATCATCAACGGCAACGAGGACTGCGCACCCTTGAGTGCGTCCCAGTTGATGGAGGAGGTGGAGCCCACCAACACCAGCACCGGCGCGGACTCACCCATGATGCGGGCCACGGCCAGCATGATGCCGGTGACGATGCCGGACAGTGCAGTCGGCAGAACGATGCGCGCGATGGTCTTCCACTTCGGCACACCGAGAGCATAGGAAGCCTCACGCAGATCCATCGGGACCACGCGGAGCATCTCCTCGGTATTGCGGACCACAATCGGAATCATCAGGAGCACAAGCGATAGCGCCACCGCCATACCGGAACGCTTGAAGCCGAACAGAGTAATCCACATGGCGAAGATGAACAGGGCCGCAACAATGGAAGGCACACCGGAGAGGATGTCCACCATGAAAGTAGTAAGACGGCTCAGCGTTCCACCGCGGGAGTACTCCACCAGGTAAATCGCGGTGAAAATGCCGATCGGAACGGAAATGACGGTCGCGATGACGGTCTGCACAAAGGTACCGATAATAGCGTGGAGCGCACCGCCGCCGGCCTCGGTATCAAGGATTCCGCGTTGGGAGTGGGTCCACCATTCGGGGCTCAGGATAGCGCCCGAACCGCGAGAAATGAGCTCGAAGAGAACCCACAGCAGCGGAATCATGGCGATGATCATCGTTGCCCACACGAGAACGGTGGCAACAGTATTGGTGGTCTTTCGGCTCGAGGAGATATCCAGGAAGGTCGGGCCGGAAGATGCCGGGACAGAGTTGGAAGTTGTAGTCGTAGTCATCTCTGAGCCCTCCTTACTTGCTCTTCACGATGGAACGGGCAATAGCGTTGACCAAGAAGGTCAGAAGGAACAGCATGAGGCCAGCGGCGATATACGCACCGGCACGCATCTCATTACCGAACTCAGCAGCCGCCAGGGCAATGGCCGTTGCGAAGGTGGTACCGCCGTCGAACAGCGAGAAGCGGAAGTCCACCAGCGGGGAGACAACCATGTAGAGAGCCATGGTCTCACCCAGCGCGCGGCCCAGACCCAGCATGGAGCCGGCTATGTAGCCGGACATGCCGAAGGGGAGAACCGTCATGCGGATGACTTCCCACCGGGTGGCGCCGAGGGCCAAGGCGGACTCGATTTGACCGGGAGGGGTCTGCACAAAGACTTCGCGGGCGGTGGCAGCGATGATCGGCAGGATCATCACCGCCAGAACAATGCCACCGGTGAGGACGTTGCGGCCCGTCGCAAAGTTCGGGGAGTTGTCGTAGACCTTGAAGAGGAAGAAGCCACCAGCCCAGGAGTGCAGCCAGGTGTAGAAGCCGGACAGCGCAGGGCCGAGCACCTGCCAGCCCCACAGGCCGTACACGATGGATGGCACGGCGGCGAGCATGTCTACCAAGAATCCCAACGGCTTGACCAGCTTGGCCGGCGCGTAGTTGGACAGGAAGATGGCAATACCGAGCGCGACCGGCATCGCAATGATGAGAGCCACGATGGAAATCAAGACGGTGTGGCCGAACATGGTCGGGATACCGAACTTCATAGCATCGGTGTCGTTGGTCTCCCAACGGTCACCGTAGGTGAAGAAGCCCAGAATGCCACCCTCATTGACGGACAGAGAAGGAACCGCACGCCAGATCAGGAAGGCCGCGATGGCAGCGATCATCACCGTGATCAGCGTTGCGGACGCAGTGGACAAGAATTCAAAAATGCGATCACCAGGGCGCTTCACACCGGACTTGACGGCGGGCGTAGAGGTGGCGTCCGCCTCGGACGCATGCGCGCTAGGGCGGGTCGCTGAAACGGCATCCTCCTTCACGGACGACGCTGTGGTGAGATTGTTGTCTGCCATGAGACTAGGGAATCCTTTTCAACGGAAACAATGAAAATACGGGACATGCTGCCGCCCCCAAAGCGCTCGTGAAGGGCGGGTTGGGGGCGGAAGTGTGTGTTCAAACGGACGCTACGGGGGTTCAAAGAAACCCGCGTAGTAACGCGCTCTTACTGGATAGCCTCGACGGCTGCCTTCAGGCGCTCCAGGTGGTCACCGGAAACCGGGATGAAGCCTGCCTTCTCCAGCTCCTCGGACTGATTGTCCAGGACGGTGTTAAAGAAGGCCTTCACCAGAGCGGAGGTCTCCTCGTCGTAGCCAGCGGAGCAGACGATGTTGTAGGTGGTCAGGATGAGCGGGTAAGCGCCCTCATCCTTGGAAGCAAAGAGCTTGTCGGAGTCAACGACCATGTCGTGCTCGGAGTTGGTCTCCTTGAAAGCGAGGTGGTCGAGAGCGACACCGACGGACTCAGAGCTGAGCTCAACCGGGCCGTTGCCGAAGTCAATCTTGGCAATCTTGACGCCATCGGCTTCCTTCTGGTGAGCGTAGCCAGCCTCAACGTAGGTGATAGCACCCTCGATGGAGGCAACCTGGTCAGCCACACCGGAGGAACCGTTAGCACCCTCACCAACAGAATCCGGGAACTGCTTGCCTTCGCTGTCCCAGTTGCCGGTAGCGGACTTCAGGAACTTCTGGAAGTTATCGGAGGTACCGGACTCGTCAGAGCGGAAGATGACGGTGATGTTCTTGTCCGGAAGGTCGGTGCCCTCGTTCTCAGCCTTGATGGCGTCATCGTTCCACTTGGTGATCTCGCCCTTGAAGATCTTGGCGAGGGTTTCGGTGGAGAGGTTGACCTCGGTGTCACCCAGGTTGTAGGCGATGGCGACGGGGCCAATGGTCGTCGGCAGGTGCCATGCGTCGTTGCCACCGCAACGCTCCTTGGCGGCCTCAACCTCGCCCTTATCTTCCTTCAGAGCGGAGTCAGAACCGGCGAAGTCAACGGTGCCGCCGTTGAAAGCCTTCACACCAGCGCCGGAGCCGGAAGAAGTGTAGGAGAAGTTAGCATCCGGGTATGCCTCCAGGAATGCCTTCTCAAAGACGGACATAGCGGACTTTTGGGAGGATGCGCCCTCACCAGAGAGGTCGCCGGAAACCTCTGCCCCATCGGAACCGCCTTCAGCGGAGCCAGATTCGTTGGACTCAGAGCAGGCAACGAGAGCAGTGGAGGTGGCGGCGACGATGCCGAAGATAGCGGCGGTGCGCTTGAAGTTGCGGATCACGGGAAACCTTTCCGGTGCGGATACAAGAGAATGATTGTCCGAGCAAATCGCCCTCTACTCTTCTTTGAGCGATCTTCTTGAGACGAGCGCGATTAACTCACGTGTTGTAAAGCTATACAGGGCGGGTTAACCCCACAGGGATCAAGAGATGAACAATCGGTGAACTTGTACCAAAAGCCGGTGAGGCTAGTCACTTTTCGCCCAGACGCAGTGTTCCTCAGCGATGCCAAAGCCCAAACGCTCGTAGGCCTTTACCGCCGGAGCATTATCAGCCTCGACATACAAAATGACCTTGTCCGCACCTTTAGCCGTCATGCGCTGCAGCCCAGCACTCAGCAGCGGTCCACCGAGCCCGCGCCCGCGATAGCCCTCACCCAATCCCACAACATAGACCTCACCGAAGGCTGGGGTAGTCTCGTCGTGCCACTTCAGCCAGTGGAAGCCGGCCATTACCGGGTGGCTGTGGGAGTCATTCGGAGAATCCCACAGGAAAAGCACGTCGGCAGGATCGAACCACTCCGCCTCCATCCCGCGGTGCAGGCGCTCCAGATCCCAGCCTCCTTGCTCCGGATGCCACGCGAAGGCTTCATTGTTCGTGCGTACCCATTCCGCCTCGACGTGCTCGCGCCCGAAGCGCTCCACTGACTCGGTGTAGGTCTGAATCTCTAGGCCATCAACCGTTGCCGGCGCTTCCTCGGCCGCGCGCAAGTCCTGCCCCTCAATCGCCATGACAAGCAGGCGCCTGACGACGTCCATCTCGTTGCGCTTCGCCAGCGCTTGCGCAGCGAGAAGATTGCCATGGGCCCAGATTTGGGGGGAGGTTGGGAGGGCGTCGACAAGCGCCTGCCCTACCCCTCGCCCTCGGTGTTCCACGTCAACAAAGAGCTCTACAGTCTGCCCATCGAGGGCAGCCACGCCAGCTACCGCACCATCTTCAATTGCGAGAAGATGATGGTGCCCAAGGCGTTCATCCCTGAGCCCTAAAAGAAACTGCTCGGAGAGGGGCGCAACGCCGTCGTGAGCTTCAGCAGCAGTGGCCAGCTCCTCCACGCGCTGGGCCACATCTGGGTTCTGTGGCAGAGTCTTGGTCTCAATATTCATGTTTCCCACCCTACGTGCGGTAGTAATAGAGGGGTGACTGTCATCTACCTCAACCGCACTGCCGTACGCCTTGCCGCCGTTGCGGGTGTGGCCCTGACAGCATGGCTGGCGGATTCAGCGGTGGCGATGCACGCAGAACATACCGTGGCCCAGAAAGCGAAAGCCAGCTCCCAGTTGGAAAACACCCCGAATGTCTACATCGGCGGCGTCCCCTTCTCCCTTGCCGCGCTAACCAAAGAGATTCCATACCTGGAGGTCAACTCCTCCGACGTGGAAGTTCCGAAACTCGGCATGGTCAATGCCTCCACAACACTGCGCGACATCACAATTAGCCCCGAGCAACTCTTCAGCGGCGAACTGGAAGGCTCACCGGTATCCACCTATACGCGCAGCATCAGCCTCGACGGAGTGGCCTTGGGCCGCATGCTGGGTATTACTGACCTCTCCATTGCCAACCCCGATAATATGTCCCCCACCGGCGGGCCCTCCGCCGAAGCTGAGCTCACCGGCACGCTGCCGGGGGATACCACCAAGTCCACCGCGACGGTGACGCTGCGCCTCGTCGGCCCAGAGTTTCGCATGAGTGTCTACGGGACGGATGACGAACGCTTGAAAAAGGCCTTCGGCCTGGTCTTGGACACGCGCCAACTCCCGTTGCCTTCTCAAGCCACCTCCGTGAAACTACACGGCGGCTCCATCACCTTCGAGGTACAGCGACGCAATATCACGCTGAAAACGGCACAGCTCTCCCCGCTGGAGATCGATGGTTCGGAGGAAAAGGCCGTCGAGGATGCCGCGCAAAAAGCGCAAGACACCGCCAACGAAGTAGGTAGCGCGCCGACGACGCCGCCGAGCTGGCGCCAAAACAGGCAGAACTAAGCCGACGGTGCGCCAGCGGTACCCGCACCGTAGGCTTTTTACTACCGCCGGCTACTTAATACGGATGAGATCTCGCAGGACTCGGCGGAAGCTGCGGTGAATAGGCGGTGCCGGGTCGATGGGAGCAAAGACTTCCAGCGCGTCTGCTTCCGACTCCAAGTGCACCTCCGTAAAGGTGCCTTCCGACTCCCCGTCCGCTTGGAAGCGGTGCGGCTTAGGGCAGACCAAGTCCACCTCAACGGCATCCTCAAAATGCAGCGTGCGGGCATCCGTGACCTTATTCAACCAGTGACGGTGATCCACGCCGAACAGGTGGAGAACGCCCACGAGACCATCAATCCCGCCGAGGTCCGACACACCAAAAAGGCCAAGCCCCTGATCGAAGGAATTGCGCGGATTGGTCACCACCGGCAGCGGCCCCAGGAAGGTCCACGGGTTGGTGTTGGAGGTGAACATGACGGGAACGTCATCGGCCGCGAAGGTTTCGCCCGAGCTCGAGCGCGCACGCACATTAATGCGCGGTGGGCGGATGCGGGCGCGCTGATAGGCCTGAAAGGCCACCGCCAGGTAGCGCAGCGGGGTGGCTGAAAAGCCCATCTCCCGTGCACGGTCCACGCGAGCCAGCACGTCTGCATCCAGCCCGAAACCAGCATTGACCGCAAACCACCGGTCATTCCACATACCCAACGACACGGTGCGGCGGGTATTTCGCTCCAGCATCCGGGCCAGCACGTGCGCCGCCTCGACAGGGGTATTGGGGAAACCAAGGGCGCGGACGAAGACGTTTGCTGAACCAGTAGGGATCACCGCTAACGCCGGGATCTCCTGGGGGCTAGGGCGCTGTGCGGAATTCGCCGGGCCGAGCAACCCATTGACGATCTCATTGACCGTGCCATCGCCGCCGAAGACCAGGATGACGTCAAAGTCCTCCCGGGTCATACCTCGCACCATGTCTTCCGCGTGGCCCGGGTAGTGCGTGAAGCGAGCGAGCAGCTGCAACCCATCCACCTCCCGAATGACGGGCAAAACCTCTCGGAAGAGAGCCGCATTCTGGCTCGTAGAATTAGGGTTTGAAATCAGCAAAGCGCGCATGGCTCCCTAGACTACTGGAGCCTAGTGGTTTCCGCGGCGCTGCCACGACTACGCTGGGGCAGCATGAGCGAACAGACAAATAGCGAGAAAAACACGGAAAACACCCACCCGGAGAACACCAAGGTAGACGGCAACGCGGCCGTCAACCAGGCAGCGGAGGCATGGAAGGATGCAGCCTCCCGCAACATTCCCACCGTTGATGTAGCAGATAATCCCCTGCCGGATGAGACGGCGAACTTGCGTCAGGGCCCGTCGCTGCACGATGGTCTGCTCGGGCTTCTCCCCCTCGTCGGTGTATGGCAAGGGGAAGGCCAAGCCCACAGCACCGACGGTGAACAGTACGCCTTTGGCCAGCAGCTCATCATCGCCCACGACGGTGAGAATTACCTGACCTATACGTCCCGCACCTGGAAGATTGATTCCGAGGGCAACCCGGTTGGCCCCGATGTCCGCGAGTCTGGGTTCTGGCGCATCTCACTCAAGGACGAGATTGAGATGACCTATACCTCGTCCAACGGCATCAACGAGATCTTCTATGGTTCACTGTTTAACGAGCGCGCCTGGCAGCTCGAGTCTGCGTCCACGATGGTCACCGAAACCGGCCCCGCCAACCTCGGCCCCGGCAAGCGCATGTATGGCCTCATGCCGAACAACAACCTCGGCTGGGTGGATGAGCGGCTTGTCGACGGCGAAATGCGCCCTTACATGTCCGCCGAGCTCACCCGTGTGGCTGGCTAACTAGCAGTGCGGCGAAGTTAGCGTGCCAGGGCGGCGTCGATCAGCGCGCGTATCTTCTCCGCGTTCGCCGGCGCCTTGAGCTTCTTTTCATTCAGGCGCGTCACACGCACCGCAGTGCGCACCGAGGAGACGAGCCACACTGAGTCAGCCTCCTCGAGGTAGCGCAGATTCAGCTCCTTCGCCTTGCAGCGATATCCCTGTTCAGAGGCATACTCAAAGAGCGCAGCTTGCGTGGTGCCAGGCAGTATTCCCTTGCCCGCCGGGGTGCGCAGCTTTGTACCCTTGACCGCCACCACGGTGGAGGTGGCCCCTTCCAAGACCAGCCCCGTATCGGGATCGGTAAAGATCACATCATCAAATCCACGCTCGCGGGCCAGGCGCAGCGTGGCCATCGTGGCCGCATAATTCAGCGTCTTCGCCGGCAGCTCTTCCGCCACCTGCCACAGACGCGGCGTGCTCATCACCTTGACGCCGGTATCACGCTGCGCCACAACGTCATCCGGAATCTCCTGAACCACCACCCATGCCGTGGGCACCCCAGTCGAGGCCCGCCCGCGGGTATAGGTCCACGTGCACTTGGCCTCTCGCGCTAAACCGTCCTCGCCTTCCCCGGCGGTGGGACCACAATAGTCCGCGATGGCCAGCTCGGTGGCTTCTTTCCACTTGTGGATGGGTGGCTCCGGAAGATCGAGAGCACTCGCGGAATGCCGGAAGCGCTCCGCGTGGCGATGAAAATTGGCCGCCTTGCCGTCACGCACGAGGAGGGACTCGAAGATACCGTCACCGCGTGTGACCGCAGCATCGTCCCAATAGACCAACGGTAGGTTCGGCATATGACGCCGCACCGACCCTCCAAACGGTTCCACGACGTAGATGACCGGCTCTTTCCTACGCTGAAGGCTCATAGACCCGATTATGCCCTACCATCGGAGGGCGTGAGTTATACTTCGCCACTTCTTTCCCGGCCCGGGGCCGCTGAGTTCCAGGGCACCTCGCTTGTCGACGTCTCCGGTATCCCCTGGCACTACGGCAACCCCCTCGTGGAGCAGCGCGCGGTGGAGACAGGTTCCGCCATCATCGACCGTTCCCAACGCCGGGTCATTGCCGTTTCCGGGCCCGATGCCCGGGCTTTCCTGCACAACCTCCTGAGCCAGAAGCTCGATGACGTGGACGCCGGATTCTCTGCCGGCGCCCTTGATCTGGACATGCAGGGCCACGTCCTACACCACATCGACCTGTCCTTCGACGGGGAAGCCTTTTACCTCGATGTGCCACCGGCCCAGTTCGAATCTTTGCGGGACTTCCTCACCGCCATGATTTTCTGGTCCCAGGTCACCGTGGAGGAAGCGGACGCGGCGATCATCACCGTGCTGGGTAAGCCGCTACAGAAGCCTTCCAGCGCCGTGATGGAGCGCTGCGTGCACTGGCCGGGCTGCCCGCGCCAGGATTTCCTTGTGCCACGGGGTGAGCTGGAGACAGCAGTCGCAGAGTTGGAAAAGCAAGGCGGAAGTTTAGCGGGGCTCATGGCCTATACCGCCGAACGAGTGCGCGCACGCGAACCAGAATTGGCCGCTGACCTCGATGCGAAAACCATCGCCCACGAGGTTCCCCAGTGGATCCGACGCAGCGATGATAACCCCGCGTTCGTCCACTTGGAGAAGGGCTGCTACCGCGGGCAGGAGACGGTCGCGCGCGTAGAGAACCTCGGGCGCTCTCCGCGCCTGTTGGTCATGCTGTACCTCGACGGCTCCGCTCCGGAGCTCCCCGTAAGCGGGGCGGATATTTCGCTGGGGGGACGGCGCGTCGGCAAGCTCGGCACCGTGGTAGAGGATTGCGATTATGGCCCCATCGCGCTTGGTCTAGTGAAACGCAGCGCCCTCAACCACGGGGATCTGAGCATTGGTCCAGTGGCGGCATCGGTCGAGCCGGACTCCATTCCCGCCGACGAGGGCCCCAAGGCCGGGCGCGCCGCTGTGGACCGGCTGCGCGGAAAATAGTGGCGAAATGCACACTGCCCGTTGGCCGCGGGCTAGCGCACTTTTCCACGCACCACTGGGGGGTAGTTCGGAATTTTTTCTTCACACAGGCTATGGTGTCTTACAGGAACATACACATATCTGACTAAGACGATGGGGCGGCCAAGAATCCCTGGACCGCCCTACACACCTCAAGGGGGTCATGCACATGGGACGCGGACGCGCAAAGGCAAAGCAGACCAAAGTTGCACGCCAGCTGAAGTACAATTCGCCCGAGATGGATCTGGATTCGCTCCAGCGTGAGCTCGCCTCACAGAACTCCAAGCGTTCCCACAACGAGGACGAAGACCCATACTCGGAGTACGCGGATTACGAGGACTACGCAGATCGCTGGGACTCGGATGAGTGGGATGAGGATGATTCCGACGCGCGCTAGGCGCGCGAGTCACTGTCCCACCCTGTACATCACCTAAGCGAAAGGCCGGAGCCGTCTCCCCTCTACTTAAGGGGAAGCGCCTCCGGCCTTGTTCCTTTTCTCAGGACTTAGAACCCTGGGTGCTCGCCGGTCATGACAACGCGCGGCTCGCCCTCTTCGGCAGCACGAACGGTGCCCAGTTCCCACGCCTCCACGTGGCGGGCGGTCATCATAGCCAATGCTCGCTCGCGATCCTCCGGCGCAACGACGGCGATCATGCCAACGCCCATGTTGAAGGTCTTCTCCATCTCCTCGAGGGCAACCTTGCCCACCGAAGAAATGGTCTTGAAGATCTGGCCCGGAGTCCACGTCGAGCGGCTCACCTCAGCGCTCAGGCCCTCCGGGATGACGCGCTCCAGGTTGCCGGCAAGGCCGCCTCCAGTGACGTGGCAGAAGGTAGACACCGCGCACTCCGATGTCAGCGCCAGGCAGTCCTTGGCGTAGATGCGGGTAGGCTCCAGAAGTTCCTCGCCGAGGGTGCGGCCTAGGTCTTCCATGTAGCCGTCGAGCGGCAGACCCGCCTGCTCCAGGAGCACGTAGCGCGCCAAGGAGTATCCGTTGGAGTGCAGGCCGGAGGACTTCATGGCGATGAGAACGTCGCCTTCGCGCACTTTGTCCGGGCCGAGCAGCTCATCAGCCTCTACAACGCCAACCGCAGTAGCGGAGACATCATATTCATCCTTACCCATCACCCCTGGGTGCTCGGCGGTCTCGCCGCCGAGGAGCGCTGCACCAGCCTGGACGCAGCCCTCAGCAATGCCCTTGACAATCTCTGCTACCTTTTCCGGCACTACCTCGCCCACGGCGATGTAGTCCTGCAGGAAGAGCGGCTCAGCGCCGCACACGACAAGATCGTCCACGCACATGGCGACGAGGTCGATGCCGATGGTGTCGTGCTTGTCCATGGCCTGGGCCACAGCCAGCTTGGTGCCTACGCCATCAGAGCCAGCCGCAAGGACCGGTTCTTTGTACTCCCCCAACTTGAATAGGCCGGCGAATCCGCCGAGCCCGCCCATAACCTCGGGGCGGGTGGCGCGCTTGGCGTGGGGGGTGATTAGCTCTACTGCGCGGTCGCCTTCCTCAATGTTGACGCCGGCGGCAGCATACGTGTTCTCGCTCATGAGTGACTTAGTCCTTATTCGTTAGTTGTCGTCGAGCCCTGCAGGGTGCGCACGGCCTCAGCATTGGGGTTTCCGGCAGGCAGTCCGAGTGGGTACTTACCGTCGAAACATGCGCAGCACAGTTCGTTGCGCGGCTGTTGAGTAGCCGCCACCATCTCATCGGTGGAGACAAATCCCAGCGAATCCGCGCCAATCGCGGTGCAGATGGTCTGTGCTACCTCTTCCGGATCATCGGAAGGGTTGGCGTTGGCAATGAGCTCGCCTGGGGAGGCGAAGTCGATGCCGTAGAAGCACGGCCACTTCACCGGCGGGGAGGCGATGCGCACGTGGACTTCGGCAGCACCGGCTTCCCGCAACATCCGGATCAGCGCGCGCTGCGTGTTACCACGCACGATTGAATCATCCACCACGACGATGGACTTGCCTTCAATGACCTCCCGTAGCGGGTTGAGCTTGAGGCGAATGCCCATCTGGCGCTGGGACTGCGTGGGCTGGATGAAGGTGCGGCCCACATAAGAGTTCTTCACCAAGCCGTGCGCGAAGGTCAACCCGGATTCGCGGGCATAACCGACGGCAGCCGGGTTGCCGGACTCCGGAACGGGGATCACCATGTCCGCATCGGGTGCCGGGTACTGGCGCGCTAGACGACGCCCAATTTCCACGCGCGTGGCGTTGACAGAACGGCCCTTGATATTCGTATCCGGCCGCGCTAGGTAGACGTATTCGAAGACGCAACCATGGCGCTTGGTCTCGGCGAAGCGCTCGGAGCGGATTCCGGTCTCATCGATGGCAACGAGCTCGCCCGGTTCGATCTCCCGGATAAACTGCGCGCCGACGATGTCGAGCGCACAGGTCTCACTGGCTACCACCCAGCCGGTAGTGAGGCGGCCGAGGGCAAGCGGGCGCACGCCATGCGGATCGCGTGCGGCATAGAGAGTGTGCCCGTCCGTAAAGGTGAGGCAGTATGCACCCTTCACCGTGGGCAACAATTGCAGGGCCGAATCAAAGACGGTGTTGTCCTCGTTGACGCCGTCCGCCAACAAGATGGACAAGCACATGGAATCCGAGACGGACTCTTCCTGGGGCTTGATGAGCCCGCGTTCCACGGCCTCTGCGCGCAGCTCCTGGTAGTTCACCAGGTTGCCGTTGTGGCCGAGCGCGATGTCAACGCCGCTGGGCGACGTCCCGAACATCGGCTGCACATTCGACCATTCCTTGCCGCCTGCAGTGGAATAACGCGTGTGGCCGACGGCCACGTTTCCATGCAGCGAGCTCAGGATGGATTCATCGAAGACATTGGAGACAAGGCCCATATCCTTAAAGACGACGATGCGATCATCATCGCCCACCGCGATACCGGCGGCCTCCTGCCCGCGGTGTTGGAGGGCGAAAAGCCCGAAGTAGGTTAGCTTTGAAACCTCTTCTCCTGGTGCCCAAACACCGAAAACTCCGCATTCTTCGCGGGGTTCCGGATCCAGGCTGGGATCCGTCGACAAGGGCTTAGTCATGCTCTGGACGTGTTCAGCTACCACGGCGCCAATCCTAGCTGTTTGGGCCTGTGAAAACTAACGGAATCACGGGCAAACAGGCTGCAATGTCGTGGGAGCGGGATCCGGAGGCGTCTACGCGGCCGGCGTTAAGCGCCTGCTCCCAGCCAATGACTCCCGTGGCCAGCTGCAACCATGTCAGGGGATCCATCTCCACCACATTCGGAGGGGTACCCCGGGTATGCCGGGGACCGGCGATGCACTGGACTGCCACGAATGGGGGGACCCGCAACTCCACGGAATGTCCCGGCGCGTCCGCCTCCACCAGGCGGGCTGTTGTGCGGGTGGCCTTTGCCAGAGCAGAGCGACCTGGTTTTTCGGTCCTCTCAGGGTCACGGATCCACTCCGCCACCGCTTCGACGGCAGCACGGGTGGTGGCGGCATCAACGGCCTTTTTCATACGCTATGCACACTCCCTGATACTTTGTTATCCATGTCACCAACCATGCCACCAAGCTCCTCGGAAGAAAAGAATCCTGTCCCAACCGGGAAATCCCCCTCCATCACGCTGCGGTTTATGGCCGCCCCGACAGATCTCACCATCGCCGGCGCCCAAGGCATTGGCGGCGGGCGTGTTTTGGAATGGATCGATAAGGCCGCCTATGCGTGCGCGGTTCAATGGTCCGGCACCTACTGCGTGACGGCCTACGTGGGCCACATCCACTTCACGCGCCCGATCCCTTCGGGCCACTTGGTGGAGGTACGCTCGCGCATCGCGATGACGGGGCGGTCCTCCATGCACATCGTCAACGAGGTGCTCTCCGCCGATCCGCGCGATGGCATCTTCACGCGTGCCTGCGACTGCCTCGTCATCTTCGTGGCCAAGGACACCGAGACCGGAAAGTCGATGGCCGTGCCGCCGCTCATTCCGGATTCCACTGAGCACCAGCGTGTATGGGAGGCCGCGGAGTCCCGCATCGAGCTGCGCAAAGCCATCGAAGCGGAGATGGAAAAGCAAACTTATGATGGCCCGTCCGATGCTCCCCGCATGGTCAACCGCTTCTTGGCCAAGCCCACCGACGTCAACTGGGGCGGCAACGTCCACGGTGGTACCGCCATGGAATGGATTGATGAGGCAGGTGCTGCCTGCACCATGGAATGGTCGGGTGAGCACACCGTCGCGGTCTATGCCGGCGGCATCCGCTTCTACCGGCCAATTCATATTGGTGATCTCATCGAGGTTGATGCCCGCATGATGCGCACAGATACGCGCTCAATGCAGATGTCCGTCCACGTGCGCTCGGGCAACCCGCGCGGCGGCCGCGAAAAACTGGAGACCGCCATCCACGCCACAGTCTCCTATATGGCGATGGACGCTGACTGGCAGCCGCTGGCTGCCCGCCAATTCACTCCCCGCACCGAGGAAGACAAGCGCCTCTGGGAGCACGCCGGCATCCTCCGCGGCCTACGCGGCAAGTACTCCCCGAAGCCACTGGTGGTGGCACCAAAGCACCAACACGTGGATTAGCCGGTGGATGAGCCAGAGGCTCATCCACCGGGCCGCGCCTACTCTAGAGGCTCAACCCGGCACGCCACGTGGAGGGAGCTTGGGTCCTTGGCCTTGCGCAAGGTGACGGTCCGGGCTTCACTACCGCTGTCCGTGGTACCGCCGGGCGCTACGTAAACCCCCGTGGTCGCCGGAAGGATGACGGGCTTGTAAAAGTCCGCGCTGATGCGCACAGCACCGGGGAGGGTGCCATCGAGCACCGACAGCATGCGAGCGTGCGTGTACATGCCGTGCGCGATGGGCGCGGGGAACCCGAAGAGCTTGGCACCCACCGTGGACACGTGGATGGGGTTCTTATCCCCCGATGCGGCGGCATAGACGCGGGTGCTTTCGGGGCTAAAGCGCAGCGTTGCCGTAGGCGTTCCCGCCTCATCGCCGGGGAAGTCGAGGAAGCGCTCGGCCTCCGGACGTGTTCTCACTTGGCGCGGGGTTTCCTTCGTAAACTTCGCCCCCTGGCCGAGGAAGGCTGATGTCTGGCGCCAGATCTCCTCGCCGCCAACGCTGTAAGTGGTCACCATATCGATGACCAACCCTTTGCGGTGCGGGCGCAGGTTTTCCGCATGCACCGCGATGTCACAGCGCTCGTCAACGCGCAGCGGGCGTTTCTGCTCGATGCGGTTGGACAGATGCACCACGCCCACGGCTGGGAACGGAAAGTCCGGTGTTGCCATGACCTTGATGGCGAGCGGGAAGGCCAGCGCGTAGAGATAGGTAGCAGGCAGCTCGTTGCTCAGCCGCAGGCCCGTGGCCTGGCAGTAGCGAGCCAGGTGCTCGGTGTCGACGCCCACGCTGTCGACGCGGTACGCGGTCTGCGGGTCCTCAACCTTGCGCTTGCCCGCCCCCAGCCCGGGGATGGGGACCGCACCCAGCATGAGGCTGCGGTACAGAGCAGGAAGGTCCGGAATCTCGTTGAGTGTGGTGACGTTCATTTAGGCTCCCATGAGGTTCTGACCGCAGACGCGGACGGTGTTGCCGCTCACCGCCGCGGAGGCCGGCGAGGCGAAAAAGGCGACGGTCTCCGCGACGTCGACAGGCAAACCGCCCTGTTGCAGTGAGTTCAGGCGGCGGCCGATCTCGCGCGGGCCGGTCGGCATCGCCGCGGTCATTGCGGTTTCAATAAAGCCCGGCGCCACGGCGTTGATGGTGGAGCCGTTCTCCGCCAACACTGAGCGCAAGGAATCAACGAGGCCAATGATGCCGGCCTTGGTCGTGGCGTAGTTGGTCTGACCGCGGTTGCCGGAAATGCCAGCCATGGAGGACACGCCAATCACTGCGGCACCCGGCGCGAGGGAACCGGATTCCAAGAGGCTTTCGGTAATGCGAACCGGCGCCAAGAGGTTAACGGCAAGAACAGAGTCCCACTGGCCTTCATTCATGTTGGCCAGCAGCTTGTCACGGGTAATTCCGGCGTTGTGGACGATGACGTCAATGGCTCGGCCGTGGCGCTCCTGCGCGTGCTGGGCAATCTTGTCTGCGGCTTGGGGGTCGGTGACGTCGAGGGGCAGCGCGGTGCCCTTGACCTTGTTCGCGGTCTTGGCCAAATGCTCGCTGGCCTGCGGAACGTCGATGCAGATGACGCTCGCACCATCGCGCGCCAGCACCTCAGCAATGGTGGCGCCGATGCCGCGGGCAGCACCGGTCACCACCGCCAGCCGCCCGTCGAGCGGCTGCTTCCAGTTCTGCGCTTCGCCATTGGTTGCCGGAGAATCGTGCCCCTGGGCACTGACGCGCACAACCTGCCCGTCCACGAAGGCCGACTTCCCAGACAGGAAGAAGCGGAGCGTGGACTCCACCTCTGCGGTGGCAGCAGGGTCTGCCCAGACCAGGTTCACGGTGCCGCCCTTGCGCATTTCCTTGGCCAGGGAACGGGTGAACCCTTCGAGTGCGCGGGCGGCAATGCGGGCGTCGATAGTGTCCGCAGCTTCCGGGGTGGTGCCGATGACCACCAAGCGCGCGCACGGCAGAAGGTTGCGCATCTGTGCGTTGAAGAAGTCATAGAGCTCACGCAGCTGCTCTGGGGTCTCCAGGCCGGTGGCGTCGAAGACGAGGGCGGCGCGCTTCGCCTCCGAGGAAGCATTGATGAGCTGGTAGTCCACGGCTAGCTGGGAACTCAGAAACTCAGCGATGCGCCCCTTGCCGCCAATGACGATGGGGCCATCGAGCGCTGGTTCCCCAGCCTTGTGGCGGCGCAGGGGGTGGCCTTGGGGTACTCCTGCTTTGGCGGCGAGCGGTGAGTTGATGAGCTTCTCAGCAATTGTGACGTTCGGCATAGGCTGGCATGTTCCTTTCTCGATTCTTCACAACCTTGCGAGCTTTGTTGAGCTGGTTGCAAGGTTAGTTAATTGAGTGATAGAACTAACAATATCACTTTAGTTGTGACGCGAAACGAACAGCCGGGTTGCTACCCCCTCCCGCTGGGATGATTCGCACGAGACCACTCGCGAAGGAGCTTTTAATGACCAACCCCCCGCACCGCGTAGCCATCCTGGGTGGCAACCGAATCCCATTTGCTCGTTCCAATAAGCAGTACGCCCACGCGTCCAACCAAGACATGCTCACCAGTGCGCTGGATGGACTCGTCGCACGTTACGGGCTTCACGACGAACGCCTCGGCCTCGTCGCCGCCGGCGCTGTACTCAAGCACTCCCGCGATTTCAACCTCACCCGCGAGGTAGTTCTAGGCTCCGCCCTCGACTCCACAACCCCCGCCATCGATGTACAACAGGCCTGCTGCACTTCTCTTGCGGCAGCTATCCACGTCGGCGATGCCATCGCCCAAGGGCGCATCTCCGCCGGCATCGCGGGCGGAACGGACACCACCTCGGATGCCCCGCTGGCCGTTAATGACACGCTGCGCCGCACGCTGCTCAACCTCACCCGCGCCAAGACGGCCGCTCAGCGCGCCCAGCTCATAGGCTCTATCCGCCCCTCGCAGCTGGCCCCGGAACAGCCACAGAACGGTGAGCCGCGCACCGGACTCTCCATGGGTGAGCACGCCGCCATCACCGCCCGCGAACTGAGCATCGGCCGCGAGACCCAGGATGAGTTGGCACTCGCCTCCCACCAGAACCTCCACAAGGCTTGGGAGGAGGGCTTCTTTGAAGACCTCACCACGGGCTTCCTCGGCGTCAACCGCGATACCAACCTGCGCCCGGATTCCTCCTTGGAGTCCTTGGCCAAGCTCAAGCCGGTCTTTGGCAAGCGCGATGCCGAGCAACACGGCACGCAGGCCACGATGACCGCAGGCAATTCCACGCCGCTGACCGACGGCGCCTCCGTCGCCCTCCTCAGCTCCGAGGAATGGGCGGCCGAGCACAACATCGAGCCCCGTGCCTTCCTCGTGGACTCAGAGACCGCGGCCGTCGACTTTGTCCACGGTCCCGACGGCCTGCTCATGGCCCCCACCTACGCGGTCCCGCGCCTGCTCGAGCGCAACAACCTAAGCCTGCAAGATTTCGATTTCTACGAGATCCACGAGGCCTTCGCCTCCCAGGTCTTGGCCACCCTGTCCGCATGGGAGGACGAGACCTACTGCCGCGAGCGCCTCGGTTTGCAGTCCGCGCTAGGCCCCATTGACCGCGCCAAGCTCAACGTCAAGGGCTCCTCCCTGGCCGCCGGCCACCCCTTCGCCGCCACCGGCACCCGAATCCTCGCCACCACCGCCAAGATTCTCGAAGAAAACGGCGGCGGACGGGCCCTCATTTCCATCTGCGCCGCCGGCGGCCAAGGCGTCGCAGCCATCGTCGAACGTTAAGAAAAGCCTCCCAGAAAGGACCACTCATGCCACTGACCAAGTCTTCCGCTGACAAAAAGTCCATCTCCCCGGAGCTCAACAACCAGGCCACCACCGACGCTCCCAAGGCCGAGGCCCGCAGCCCACACCGCCTGCCCACCACCCCGAAGCCTGCTGTTGCCACCGAACTTGCCGCGCTTCTCGACGGCCCACACGCCGCCTTCCGCCAGGAGCTGCGCACCTTCCTCAACGATCCTTCGCTCTTCCCGAACCCGGATCTGCCCATGGCGGAGCAGCGCCAACACACCTTTGAGAACCTCTCCAAGGTTCGTGACTTCGGCGGATTCAACCACGGCCTGCGCCGCGCGCACGGCGGTGCCGGCAAGCCAAATCTCTCCACCTTCACCCTCGAAGGCTTGGCATGGGTCGACGGTTCGCTAGCGATTAAGTCCGGTGTGCAGTGGGGCCTGTGGGGCGGTGCGCTGGATCAGCTAGGCACCGAGCGCCACCTCGAGTGGGTTAAGAAGGCCGCCAGCCTGGAGTTACCGGGCTGCTTCGCCATGACTGAGCGCGGACACGGCTCCGATGTGCAATCTCTCGAGAC
Source organism: Corynebacterium intestinale (assembly GCF_023574125.1). Lineage (NCBI taxonomy): Bacteria > Bacillati > Actinomycetota > Actinomycetes > Mycobacteriales > Corynebacteriaceae > Corynebacterium > Corynebacterium intestinale. Next base: position 142,380 of record NZ_JAMKFF010000006.1, on the reverse strand, counting down.
CACCGCCACCTTCGACCCGGAAACCGATGAGTTCATCATCAACACCCCTTCCGATTCCGCGGTGAAGAACTACATCGGTAACGCCGCCAAGGATGGCCGCGCCGCAGTCGTCTTCACCCAGCTCATCACCCCGGATAGCGACGGCCGCTCCCACGGCGTCCACGCCATCATCGTCCCTATCCGCGACGAAGAAGGCAACGAATTGCCGGGCGTGACCTTGGGCGATCATGGCCACAAGGGTGGTTTGGTAGGCGTCGATAATGGCACCCTGCGCTTCGACAACGTCCGCGTGCCGCGCGAAAACCTGCTCAACCGCTTCGCCGATGTGGACGAGAAGGGCAAGTACTCCTCCCCCATCGAGTCCAAGAATGCTCGCTTCTTCACCATGCTGGGCACTCTCATCCGCGGCCGCATCGGCGTATCCGGCGCAGCGGGTGCCGCCACCGAGGCATCCCTGGACATCGCGATTCGCTACGCCAACCGCCGCCGCCAGTTCGAAGGCGCGACCGGCGCCGAAAAGCGCCTCATTGAGCACCGCCAGCACCGCCGCCGCCTGCTCATTCCGCTGGCCCGCACGTACGCGCTGCACCTGCTCTACAACCAGATTCTGGAGCGCTACCAGGAGCAAAACGATCAGCACGAGGCTGGCACCTGGTCTGTGACGGAACCGACCGAAGAGCAGAAGTTTGCCTCCCGTGAGATGGAATCCCTGGCAGCTGCCATCAAATCCGCGCAGACCCAGCACGCCACCCGCACCATCCAAGAGTGCCGCGAGGCCTGCGGCGGCGCCGGCTACATGTCCGAGAACCGCCTGACCACCTACCGCGCCGATTCCGATGTCTTTGCCACCTTCGAGGGCGATAACACTGTGCTCATTCAGATGGTGGGCAAGAACCTGCTCACCGCCTATGGTCGCGCGATGAATGATATGAGCCCCTGGGACACCGTGAAGTACGCGGCCACCACCGCCACCGATGTGGTTCGCCGCCGCTACGGGTTCACCACCCGTCTGCAAGGCCTGGTGGACCGCGTGAATCCTTCAGAAGCCTCGCTTTTCGACGCCACCTACCAGGCTAAGCTTATCGACGACCGCGCCCAGTCCATCCTCTTCTCCCTCGTGCGCCGCATCCAGCCGGCCCGCAAGGCCGATAAGGTGCAGGCTGCCGCCATCGTGGATCAGTGCCAGGATCACCTCATCGCCGCCGGCTGGGCCCGCGTGGATACCTTGTTGGTCCAGGCCATGATTGAGGCAGAGGAGCGCCTTGAGGAAGGCTCGCTGGCACGCCAGGTTTTCGAGCAGCTGCGCCACCTCTTCGTCTTCGACACCTTGGTTCAGCACGCGGGCTGGTACCAGGAGCACAACCTGATTCCGGCCGGCCGCATGAAGGCCGCCCGCGCTGCTATCAATGACCTCGTCGATTCGCTCGCACCATGGTCCGTCGTGCTCGTGGATGCCTTCGGCGTTCCGCCTGAGGTACACAACATCCCGATGCTCACCGAGGCCGGTGTGGATCCGCTCCACGTCTAGTCACGCCACGCATCTCGAGGGCACCTCCGCCACCTGGCGGGGTGCCCTCCCTGCTTTCAACGACTGTCAGTATCGCGCATCTACCATCCACAGGCATGACCACATCACACTCCATGTTCTCCAGTTCCTTCCCGCCTTCCGAAGACATCTTGGTCTCCGGAACCCTTCGCAACGACATCTCGCTGCATCTGTGCCATGGCCATTCACGCCAGGACATTCACAACGACTTCATTGAGCTTCTCGACGATCCTTCCGAGTGGACGACAGTGCGCACGGATCCCTTCCCGGAAGATTTCGATTCCATCATCGACGAGGTTGCCGCTGAGTACGCGCAGAAGGTCACAGAGAAGTCCGCAGATGCACAGCGCCTCGACGCCCTCCGCGATGAACTGCAACAGCGCAACCTAGCCTTCAGCTTTAACGAGGGCTGGGACGCCTCCGACGGCGCTGAATGCGGCGCCGAAAAGGCGGAAGAAGACGGTGCCGCTGGATATGTTTATTGCCACATGCAGGACGTCGACAGGTTGATTCACACCGGAGACCTCTTCTTTGGTTTCGGCACTATGAAAACCGATGCCGAGCTCAGCACACCTGTGGCCGTTGGCGAGCTACTCGTCGAAGCGCTGCGTGCGGTTGGCTTTAATCCCACGTGGGATGGCAACCCTAACGCACGCGTGCTGTGCCAAGGCCTAGTCGTCGAATTCCCCCTCGCGGAGGACCTCACCGACGCTGAATAAGCTCCCCCATAAATTCCGTGAAGCTAGCCCCCGTATTCGGCTAACCCGCCACAACCATCCAGATGGCTACCATGTGCACCACCGCCGCGGCAATCGTCGCGGTGTGGAAGTGCTCGTGGTAGCCATACCACCGCGCGTTGCGCCCTGGCCACTTGAAGCCGTACATCAACGCACCCACTGAATAGACCACGCCACCGGCAAAGAGAAGCCACACCACGGCCGGCCCCGCGGACTGCCACAGGTTCGGCAATAGCGGCAGGATGAGCCAGCCCAGCACGAGGTAGACCACCACGTCCAGCCAACGTGGGTGATTAATCCACACCAGATTCAAGATGACGCCCATGATGGCGCCCACCCACGCCGAGGTCAGCATCCATAGCGCCTGCGTTGGCTCCAGCACGATGGCGCACAAGGGCGTGTACGTCGCCGCGATAAATACCGAAATCGTCGCATGGTCAGCGCGTCGCCACCATTGCACCGCACGCATGGATACCCACGGCCAGCGGTGGTACAACGCCGAGACCGTAAAGAGTCCCACCACGCCGACGCCATAAACCGTCACCGCGAGCCCCTGCCACCACGGCAGCGTCATCCACGCAAAGGTGATCAAAACCGTCGATGCGATCAGGGAGGCAATGGCCGCAAAGAAGTGCCCCCAGCCGCGTGTTAATGGGCGCGGGCCGCGGTCCGCCATCCAGTACGTGCGCTGGATGAGCTGCTCTATCGTGCTGTTTTCCTGCACAGAGCCTTCTTGAACTGGAAATTCTTGCGGGGACGATTTCTGAGCACTGGGTGCGTTCATAGTGGGGGCCTTGCCTTGCCTGAGATGCGGGTCATGCGTATGACGCATTCACTCCCAAAACTTACGTACCCGTAACTATACGGACGAGCATTGTGGCAGACAAGGGTTGAGCGAAAGTTTCTCGCCAGGTTTTCTTCCAATATTTGCAGTTCGAGGGCGCTGGCCACGTAAACTACCCACATTATGCTTTCCTTTGTCTCACGCTCTCGCCGCGCCGCGGCGCTGTTCGCAGCTGCCATGGTGGCGCTGGGGGCGGCGTCAGCAAGCGCCGGCTCCGCTTCCGCACAGTCCAGCACCATCGGCGAGGTTTCCTCGCGCGCGACCAACCCGCAGCCCTGGCTCGGTGACAAGGCCTTCATTACCTCAAAGCGCCACATGGGTGGCAACCACTGGGTGGTAGACGTGTGGTCCCCGGCCAACCGCGCGGTGATTTCCAATAACGTCCTGCTTCCCGAGGGCGATAAGCCGCGCCCCTCCTTCTACCTACTACCCGGCGTGGAAGGCGGCCAGGCCGGCATGAACTGGATGACGCACTCCGACATCCGCCACTGGGCCGTGGGCAAGAACGTCAACGTGGTGATGCCGCTCGGCGGCGCCTATTCCCTCTACACCGATTGGAATGCCGAGGATCCCATCCTGGGAGTCAACAAGTGGAACACCTACATGACCGCTGAGCTGCCCCCGCTAATCGACGCCGAATTCCACGGCACCGGTCGCGATGCCATCGGCGGTATTTCTTCCACGGGCGGCGCCGCACTCGACATCGCCGGCCACGCCCCACAGCGCTACAAAGCAGCGGCCTCCTACTCCGGTTGCCCGGTGCGCTCCGGCGCGATTGGCTTCCCCACCTCCACTGCGATGATCGCCTACGGCGGCGGCTCCTCCTTCAATGCCTGGGGCCTGCCAGGCTCCCCGCAGTGGTTCGAGCATGACCCCAACGCCAACCCTGGGCGCCTGCGCGATGTCGAGGTCTTCGTGGGCTCGGCCTCCGGCACCCCGGGCCCCATCGATGGCACCAACAACCCCGCCCAGTGGCTCGGGCCCCGCGCGGTAGAGATGGTGGCCAACCAGTGCTCGGAGGAATTCACCCGCAACGCCCGCAACGCCGGGGTGCGCGTGAACCGCTACTTCAGCCCCCAGGGTTCGCACACCTTCAACCTCTTCTCCCACCAGATGAAGCTGAGCTGGGACCAGACCATCGCCCGCACCATCAGCGCTTAAGTAGTAACAGGTTGCCGCCTCACTTCGGGCGCGATTCCCCAGCGCTGCCACAACTCCGGACGATGTCCCCGATACACCCTAATTTCACCGAACCTCGGATGAACAACTAGACCTTCAACATGCACGTCTACCTGAAAAGTGGGATTGACGCATTTCAAGGTCCTGCGGTAAAATTCTGGTTAATAGTTCAGCCCGCCCGGTTTCTCTTCGGAAACTCGGAGTGGGCTGGATCTCTATTTGCACCGTTCCGCCGAAGCGATCCCCACAACAACTCGTCCTCTCTAGATTGGCTTCCCATGTCTTCATCGCTCAAGCCAGCAGCGACCATTGACGAGCATATTATTCGACTGCAAAGCCGTGGCATGAGAATCGACAGAGCTTTAGCTGAACAATGGTTTTCACACGTTAGCTACTACCGGCTTTCTGCCTATTGGTATCCAGCCAGACAATTCAATGAAGACGGAACTAGTCGTTCTAATCACTTCGTCGATGGTACCGACTTTGCACACGTCATCTCCTTATATGAAGCCGATAGGAAACTCCGTACCTTAATCCATGACGGAATGGAGCGAATCGAAGTAGCGATGCGAACCAAGCTCGTCGAACTGCTGTGTGCTCGACACCCCAAGGATCCTACTTTCTACCTCCGCTCAGACGACTTTCGGTCAAACTTTGACCACGTGTCGTGGCTGAGTACAGCGTATGGACGACTCGCGAGGGCAAAGAAGAACGACGCCGTGAAGCACTACATTGAACAATACGGTGGACAGTATCCCATGTGGGTTGTGGCTGAAGTGCTCGATTTTTCGGACATTTCAAAGCTCTATGCAGGCTTAGGATCCAACGATCAACGATCGATTTCGGAAGCGCTGGATATAAAGATCAACTTCTCCAGTTTGAATAGGAATCAGAAGCAAAGGCTTAAGAAGAAACATCCGCTGGCGAGTTGGCTCGAGCAGCTAACTGTCATTCGGAATACCTGCGCGCACCACGGTAGGCTCTGGAATCGTTCTTTTGCTCCGGCTCCAAGTGGAGCGATCCGGAACAACGGAAACCTATTCCTGCTTCCAGAGAATCAGAGTGAAAGGCTATTTGGTGCTTTGATTATCATGGCGCATTTACTGAGGACCGTCTCTCCCGGATCAACCTGGCCCAACAAGGTAGTGGCTTTACTAAACGAGCACTTCCTCACCAATCCACTTGTCGAAAAAGCCAGTATCGGTATTCACGGCAATTGGGACGAAGAAACACTTTAGGTTCTTCTCGTACCTTCGGAGCAACGGACACAAGTGAATATGGTGAGTCGTGCGAGCCAGTTGACAGCAACTCCCCTAGAACGATGAAGCTGAGCTGGGACCAGACTATTGCCCGCGCCATCGACGCTTAGGTAGTAACAGGTTGCCACCACCGATAACGTCGAGCGTGGCTCAGAAAGCCACGAGCCCGGCCGAAGCCGGGCTCGTGCTACGCGTGTGGCAGCGCTACTGAAATGCCGCTGCGTGCGCTTTACTCCACGACGGAGTTGGCGCCCACCGCGTGGCCAAAGAGGTCCGGCAGGGTTGCTGCCCAGGCCTCACGAAGCTCGGAGACAGCAATGGACTCGCCGCCGAGCTCAAACTCGCCATTGTCGGTGGTCTGGCCGATGACGACGGCTGGCACGCCGCACTCTTCAGCGCGGTGCAGCAGCATGTCGACGCGGTCAGCGGTCGTTGCCACGAGCACGCGGGAGGCGGACTCGGAGAAGGCAGCCACGAAGGCATCCTCGTGAACCTTGGACAGATCCAGGTTCAGGCCCACGCCGCTGCGCTTGGCCATCTCGAACGCGGTGACGGCGAGGCCACCTTCGGAGATATCGTGAGCGGCGGTCAGGCCTTCGTTGCCCACGAAGAAGTCAGCGAGGCGCTGCTCATTAGCCAGGTCGACCTGCGGCGGCAAACCGTTGAGCCCGTTGTTCGCCTCATGGCCCTGCTCGTGGGCGCTCACCTGCTGCCAGATGGAACCGCCGAACTCATCCTTGGTCTCACCCAGCAGCACGAGAACCTCCGGCTCCTCCACGAGGCCGAGCTCGTTGCCAATGGACGAGTGGACGTCATCGATGACGCCCAGGACGCCCACGACGGGCGTCGGCAAGATCGGTTCCTCGCCGGTCTGGTTGTAGAAGGAGACGTTGCCACCGGAGACGGGGATGCCGAGTTCCACGGCGCCGTCGGCAAGCCCGTGCACGGACTCGCGGAACTGCCACATAACGTCCGGGTTCTCCGGGGAGCCATAGTTGAGACAGTTGGTGATGGCGACCGGGCGAGCACCCGTGACGGCCACGTTGCGATAGGCCTCCGCCAGAGCCAGGCGTGCGCCCATGTTCGGGTCCAGCTTGGTGTAGCGGCCAGACGCGTCAGCCGACACCGCGATACCGCGGCCGGTCTCCTCATCAATGCGCAGAACACCAGCGTTCGCGTGGTGGGACTGCACGGTGTTGCCGCGCACGTAGCGGTCATACTGCTCAGTGATGAAATCACGTGAACACAACGCCGGGGAGGCCACGAGCTTCTTGAGCGCCACAGTGATGTCCTGCTTCTCGACGCCCTCGAATTCCTGCAGAGCATCCTGCCACTCCGGGCGTGCGTACGGGCGGTCGTACACCGGGCCCTCGTTGGCGATGGTGTGTGCCGGGGCATCGACGACGACCTCGCCCTGGTGGCGAATGATGAGGTGCTTGCCGGTGGTGACCTCACCGATCTCGGCGCAGGTGACGTCCCAGTGCGCGCAGATCTCCTTGAACTTCTCCACGTTCTCCGGGGTCACCACGGCGCACATGCGCTCCTGGGACTCGGAAGCGAGAATCTCTGCCGCGGTCATGTTCTTCGCACGCAGCGGGACGTTGTCCAGGTTGATCTCCATGCCGCCGTCGCCAGACGCCGCCAGCTCGGAGGTGGCGCAGGCCAAGCCCGCACCGCCCAGATCCTGGATGCCCACCACGATGCCGGACTTGTACAGCTCCAGGCAGCACTCGATGAGGACCTTCTCCGCGAACGGGTCACCCACCTGGACGGCCGGCAGCTTGCGCTCCGCGCCATCCTCGAAGGTGTCAGACGCCAGCACAGACACGCCGCCGATGCCGTCGAGGCCGGTGCGCGAGCCGAAGAGCATCACCTTGTTTCCGGTACCAGAAGCGAAGGCCAGCTTGAGGTCCTCGACCTTCAGCGTGCCCACGCACAGCGCGTTCACCAGCGGGTTACCCGCATAAGATTCATCAAAAACGGTTTCGCCGCCAATGTTGGGCAAGCCCAAGCAGTTGCCGTAGTGCGAAATGCCGTCGACGACACCCGGCAGAACGCGCTTGGTGTCGGGTGCATGCGCCGGGCCGAAGCGCAGCTGATCCATCACGGCAATCGGGCGCGCGCCCATGGCCATAATGTCGCGGACGATGCCGCCCACGCCCGTCGCCGCACCCTGGTGTGGCTCCACGTAGGAGGGGTGGTTGTGGCTTTCCACGCGGAAGGTCACGGCGTTGCCGTCTCCGATGTCCACCACGCCGGCGTTCTCACCGATGCCAGCGAGGATCTTGGAGCCCATCTCCTCCGTCATGGTCTCGCCAAAGTAGCGCAGGTGCGCCTTAGAGGACTTATAAGAACAGTGCTCCGACCACATCACCGAGTACATGGTCAGCTCGGCGTCGGTCGGGCGGCGGCCCAGAATCTCGCGGATGTGCGCGTATTCGTCATCCTTCAGGCCCAATTCGCGGTAGGGCTGGTCCAGCTCAGGCTGCTCGGATGCCTGCTCGACGGTGTCGTTGTGTACGGTCATTGTTTCTCCTTTAACCGTCGGCGCGGGTTAAGCGACGACCTTGAGGGCGGACACAAACAAACCCAGACCGTCGGTGGACGGGCCGGTGAGAAGATCGATGGCGTGCTCCGGGTGCGGCATCAGCCCCACCACGTTGCCGGCCTCGTTGGTGATGCCGGCGATGCCATTGATGGAGCCGTTGAAGTTATCGGTATAGCGGAAGACCACGCGGCCCTCGCCCTCCAAGCGCTCCACAGTCTCCGCATCCGCCTGGAAACGGCCTTCGCCGTGCTTCGCCGGGATGAGGATCCGCTGCCCCTGCTCAAACTCGCTGGTCCAGGAGGTCTGTGCGTTCTCCACCTCGAGGTAGGTATCCACGCAGTGGAAATGCAGGCCCTGGTTGCGGGTCAGGGCGCCGGGCAGCAGGCCAGCTTCCGTCAGAATCTGGAAGCCGTTGCAGATGCCGAGCACCGGCATGCCCTTGTTCGCGGCATCGACGACCGCGCGCATCACCGGGGCGAGCGCCGAAATCGCGCCGGAGCGCAGGTAGTCACCGTAGGAAAAACCGCCGGGAACCACGACGGCGTCCACTCCTCGCAGGTCCTCATCCGCATGCCACAAGGACACGACGTCGGCGCCGGCGGTGCGGGCGGCGCGGGCCGCGTCGACGTCGTCAAGCGTGCCGGGGAAGGTAATAACGCCGATCTTCATTACTGGATGACCTCGTAATCCTCGATCACGGTGTTGGCCAGCAAGGTGGAAGCAACCTTCTCCAGCTCCTCGGTGCTGACCGAATCATCAACTTCAATCTCAAAGCGCTTGCCCTGGCGCACGTCGCTGACACCAGCAACCCCCAGGCGGCCCAGCGCGCGAACAACGGCCTGACCTTGCGGGTCCAAAATCTCGGCCTTGGGCATGACATTGACAACTACACGAGCCATGAAAATTTTTGCCTTACTGTGCGTGAGTATAGGTGCCCCGCCAGTCTATCCCGCCGGCAAGGAAGATTCGGAATCTTTGGGGGTGATGAATTCAAACCAAACGGCTGAAGAATTCTTGGGGAATCCCACCTTAACCCCCAGCTCGCGCCTTTTCCTCCGGTATCCCGTGGCGGCGAAGACAGGTAGAACGAGATGCGTTGCTATATTCTCGCTGACTTAAGGATTCTCTCATGCGCCTCACCCGCATTGGCTCACTCGCCATCGCTGCTCTTGTCTCTACCTGCATCGTCGCACCTCAGGCCAGTGCGGCGGCGGACGGCTCCAACGCCGTCATCTCTGAGGTCTACGGTGGCGGCGGCAACAAGAACGCCCCGTTTACCCACGACTTCATTGAGCTCTACAACCCGACGGATACCGCCATTGACGTGACCGGCTGGTCCGTGGAGTACTTCTCCTCCTCCGGCAACTCGGGCGGCAAGCACGACCTGTCCGGTTCCATCCCGGCCGGGGGTTACTTCCTCATCCAGGAAGGTGGCGGCGGGGCAGGCGAGCCGCTGCCCACCCCGGATCACGAGGGCAAGCTGTCCATGTCCGGTTCCAAGGGCTCGGTGAAGCTTTACGACGCCTCCGGGGCCGAGGTGGACCTCGTGGGGTACGGGGCGGCGTCGCTAAGCGAGGGCTCCCCCACCAAAGCCTTGAGCAACTCCACCTCCGCGCAGCGCGACGCCGAGGGGACCGATACCGACGACAACTCCGCGGACTTCACTGCGTCTGCCCCGACTCCAAAGGCCGGCGGTGGCGCAACCGTGCCGGAGCCGGACCCCACCCCGACCGAGCCGGGCGCGGCCGTCACCATCCCGGAGATCCAGGGCACCGGCGCGGAGTCCCCGCTCAAGGGCCAGAACGTCACCACGCGGGGCGTGGTTACCGCGGTGTGGCAGGGCGAGAAGTCCCTCAACGGCTTCACCATCCAGACCCCGGGCACGGGTGCGACTGCGCCGACCGAGGCCTCTGAGGCTGTCTTCGTCTACACCGGCGGCACTGGCTTCTACCCGTCCATCGGCGAGTCCGTCGAGGTCACCGGCAGCGTTGATGAGTACTACGGCCAGACCCAAATCGCCCTGACCCAGGGCTCTGTGCTTACCGACGCCCTCCCCGCCGTCACCCCTCTGTCCCTCGAGGCGCTGCCGGAAGGTGACGAGGCTCGTGAGAAGCTCGAATCCATGCTGCTCAAGCCCGGCGTGCACACGGTGACTGACAACTACGGCCTTAACCGCTACGGCGAGCTGGGGCTAGCCCCAGGCACGGAGGCGCTGCGCCAGCCGACGGACAAGTTCGCCCCAGGCAGCGCGGAAATGCATGCTCTGGAAGAGTCCAATGCGGCGAAGTACGTCATCCTCGACGACGGCTCGACCCGTGACTTCACCCGCGATGGTGCCTCGACGAAGCTGCCGTACATCATGCAGAACGGCTCGGATGTGAAGACTATCCGCACCACCAACCAGGTGGAGTTTGCGGACTCCGGCGTCATCTTGGGCTATGGCCACAACCAATGGCGCTTCCAGCCCACCACGATGATTACCGGTGACTCTGCCACCGCGGACCTACCGATTACGTGGGACCCGGCTCGTCCGGAGGCCCCGCAGGTAGCCGGCGACTACACCGTGGCGGCGTTTAACGTGCTGAACTTCTTCATCAACTTGGGTGAGGACAACGGCGCGAAAGCGTACAAGGACCGCTTCGGCAACGGCGTCGGCTCTGACAGTGGTACCTTCCGCGGCGCGTGGTCCGAGTCCGCGTTCAACGACCAGAAGGGCAAGATCCTCACCGCGCTGGAGGGACTGGACGCCGATGTCATCGGTCTGTCTGAGATTGAAAACGCCGCGAATACCGTGGGCGGAAACTACGACGACGCCGTGCAGTACTTGGTGGGCGAGCTCAACTCGCGCGCAGGTTCCGAGGTGTGGGATTACGTTAAGGCCCCGGCGAACGCGTCAGCCGATACAGACGTCATCCGCACCGCGATCATCTACAAGAAGGACCGCGTCGAGCCGGTCGGTGAGGCCACCTTGCTTGAGGACGAGCGTTTCAAGGGTACCGCCCGCACCCCGCTCGCTGCGGAGTTTAAACCGGTTGCTGACAAGTGCGCTCCTGAGGGCCCCGATTCCTTCGTGGTGGTGACCAACCATTTCAAGTCCAAGGGCTCGGTGGCCAACGGTGATGCCGATACTGGCGACGGCCAAGGCAATAACCCGAACGTGCGCAACGCCCACGCCCAGGCTGTCCTCGATGGTCTGTCCAAGCAGCCACAGTGGCAGGAGAAGGCCACCTTCGTCATGGGTGACTTGAACGCTTACTCCAAGGAAGACGCCATCTCCGTCTTCCGCAACGCCGGCTACACCATCCCGGTAGAGGAGCTCAACGCACAAGAGGACTGGCAGGACGTGGCCTCCTACCAGTTCTCCGGCCGCCTCGGCTCCCTGGACCACATCCTGGCCAACGAGCACGTCGATGCTCAGGCCGCGCAGACGTGGAACATCAACTCTGATGAGCCGATTGCCATGGAATACTCCCGCCGCAACTACACCGGCGGCGACGTCTTTGAGGCCGATAACCCGTACCGCTCCTCAGACCACGACCCGGTCAAAGTGGGCTTCAACCTCGCCGCTGTCGAGCGCACCGATGACGAGCTGAAGGACTGCGACCCGTCCGAAGACCCAGCCCCGGCTGACGACGCCCGCGGCATCAAGTCCGTCACCATTGACGACAATGGCCACCTCATCATCACCTACACCGACGGCACCACGGAGGATGCTGGCAAGGTCGTCGGCGCCGATGGCAAGGACGGCCAAGACGGTAAAGATGGACGCGGCATTGAGTCCGTAGCCACCAACGACAAGGGCGAACTCATCATCACCTACACCGACGGCACCACCGAGAACGCCGGCAAGGTTTCTGGCCCGAAGGGCGACAAGGGTGAGCCGAGCAAGGATGGCCGCGGCATCGAGTCTGTTCGCATCAACGACAAGGGTGAACTCATTGTGACGTTCACTGATGGCGGAGAGCAGAACGTTGGCAAGGTCGTCGGCGCCGATGGCAAGGACGGCCAAGACGGTACCGACGGTAAGGACGGTGCCGATGGTAAGGATGGTGTCGACGGTAAAGACGGCCGTGGTATCAAGTCCGTGACTACCAACGACAAGGGCGAGGTGGTCGTCACTTACACCGACGGCACCTCTGAAATTCTCGGTACCCTCGCCGGTTCGAAGGGCGACCAGGGCACGCCGGGCCGTGATGGCTCTGATGGCGCACCAGGCCACGACGGCACCGACGGCGCAAACGGTAAAGACGGCAAGGACGGCAAAGACGGCCGCGGCATTAAGTCCGTGACCACGGATGCCGACGGTAACCTCGTCATCACCTACACCGACGGCACCTCAGAAACCGTCAAGTCCGGCGACAAGCCAGCCGCCCCCGCAGGTGGTTCCTCTGTGAGTGAGCGCTGCTTGCCGACGGTCCTCGGCCTCACCATCCCAGCAGCACTCGCCATTCCGCTGGCCTTCCTCGGTAACGCCAGCGCACAGTTCAACATCCCGGGTCTTGAACCGGTACAGAAGCAGATTGAGTCGCTGACCTACAACGTCACGCGCAGCATCCCACGCGAAGCTCAGTACGCTGCTGGTGGAATCGGCTTGCTGGCTGCCCTCGGCATAATCGCTGCTGCCTGCGCCCCTGCCGAGTCTGAGTAAAGCGCCGCCTGAGTTTAATGTGTTCGTTTTGTATGTAAGCCTTGGACTCAAGGTCATTTTTCTCCGAGCTTAAGGGACATTTCGCGTGGATTTAGGAGCGCCCGACCCAGCCTTTTCTTACGCCTAAGCTAGGGTTCCATTCGTTGTCGATGTGGGCTTCGTATGTGGCTGGTCGCCGCCTGGGTGGCCGCGCCGTTTGAGATCTTCTTTCGCCCAGGCAGCGCGTGGTGCTTTCTCTCCTTGGCGTCCGAAGTCTTGTTACTTGGCTAATTCCAGTGGCACTACAGGTTCTTCAGTGGGGTGCCGAACCACCGGTCTGAAGCGCCCCAAGTTTTGTCCGTCATGGATGAGCTTCAAAGTCATGCCCGGAAACAACACGTCCATATAGCTCCCACTGAGAAAACTAACCCCGACTAACCCACCCACGAGATTGACAACCTATATGGGATCCCCAGCGCAGCCGGCCAGTCGAACCCGATGAAACAAGAGGCCACCCCTCCCCTATTCGGGGGAGCACAGGGCAACATCAAACCGCCTGACGGTTGCAGGCCCCTTTTCGATACCTCATAATCCACTACAAGGTGAAAGGGACTTACCCCAGCTCACCCCACACATCACCATCTCTTCCCTGCAAAGGACACTCATGAAGTTCTCTCTTCGGAAATCTGCTATCGCAGCAGTAGTGACTGCAATAACGTGTCTGTCCCCCACCATAGCAAATGCTCAAACCCCGGCATTTCACGACTCTGTGGTGGGCGTGTCAGAAACAGGCGAGGAGCTATTCCTGCCAATTGAAACTGATAACGATGACCTCAACTCTGGCACGGCAGCAGTTGGGCTTTCCGAATTTCCAAACACGGCGACCTCCCAAGACCGCGATACCACGGTAGGGACTTACTCGATTATCGGTACCGATGATCGGCAAAAGGCGTCTCCCAACCCGGCTATCGTCCAGATCCAGCGAGACGGCTTTAACCATTGTACTGGCTGGATGATTTCACCAGATACTCTCATTACGGCTGCCCACTGCCTTTACGAAAAAGATAAGCAGCGATGGACTCCAAAGCTCATTTTCCGTCCATCAGATTGGAGCCAGTGGTCTTATACCTTTGCGTCCCAAAAGTGGGTATCCGCAAAATACCCCACTACCGGGTCTGCCGATCACGACTGGGGAGTTGTAAAGTTTGCAAAGCCGATTTCTTCCAGCTGGTTTGGAATTAAACCGAGCGATACTTCTTCCGCTTTCTCCGGGCAAAAGGCAACTGTCACCGGATTTCCAGGAGAGAAGGGGAATAGCCTGATTCGCGACTACGGACAACTGTGGACAATGAGCGGAATCCTTCAGCCAGGAACCCAAACTCGACTCTGCTATAACTTAGACACCACGGGCGGACAAAGCGGCTCGCCAGTCTATACCACAGACAACGCTGCCATCGGCATTCACACGCATGGCATCAGTCAGCTTGGCTGCCCTGAAAACAGTGCCCTACGCATCAGTCCAAGCATGCTAAATACCTTCAATGACATTAAGGAGATCCAAAACAATGCAACCACAGATCCCGGTTCCAGCTCAGGTTCAAGCTCTCATTAATAACCCCAGTAATCTTCTCGGACTCATTGGTACCGTTCTGGGCATTATTTCCCTAGTTGTTGCAATCACTGTCGGCCAAGGCCTCCCCAACGATGGGCAGACCAAGCCCAATGCAGGAGAATCAACGATTAAAGTTGTAACCTCCAGTGGTAACCCGGCAGGCGAATGTAAGCTTATTGGTCTTTCGCAGGAAAAGGTACACACGACTAATGCCAATGGCGTGTACTTCTACGCGTTGGAACCTGGTTCGCATACCATCAACGCATCTTGTTCGGGGCTTTCCAGCCTTTCCTCCGCGCGAGCGCTCGAGGGTAGTCAGGAAGTAACTGTCAATGACGAGCCGGTAATGGTAAAGATTGTTGTTAAGTAGATTGGCCCTAACTTCCTTGGTTCTAAAGAGCTAAGAGAAACACGCGTGTGCCCCCGTGAAAACTCCTCGGGGCACACGCTTTTCAATGAACCACGCCTAATTAGAGAGGGAACCGTACCTTCGTACACGCCCTTATGAGAAGCTGGCGCATTTAATGACCGCAGCAAAACAGCATTTTCAAGCAAATGAACGCTTTTAAACCTCTGTCCCAAGAGCACCAAACACTTATCTGCATGAGTCCTTGCGCGGGCAGTTGGCCGCTAACGCGTAAAGACCCCATCACCTTCAATGCACATCGCGATGATCTGTTTGAAGCTAGCCACAAGAACTGGCTTTTCCAAGTAGAAGTTGACGCAACACCACCGAGTCGTGGCGTCTCCAACTTCCCCATGTAGTACCGAGTACGCGCTAGAAAAGAAAAGAGGTTGGTGGGCTATTCGGCGTGCGGGAAGACGGAATAGTCCGCAGGTCGAGCGCCTGCAGCCACGGCTCGCTCAGCGGCCTTGAGGAAATCAGAGACAACCTTACGATCATCAAGGTTGCGGCCAGAAATGGACAAGCGCACGGTATTGCCGCGCTCAGCGGAGCGTTCTGCAGCGCGGATGATGTTGCGGCGCCACCACTTCGCCGAACCAAACCCCTCACCAAAGGACAGGTTGCGGGCTTGGTGGAGCTCGCCGGAGCGCAAATCATGGATACCTCGGGTGGAGGCGGCGAAGTCGAAGTCAAACTCGGGAAGGACGGTGAGCGTGCCTTCCGACATGCGCCAGCGCGGCGGCGCAAAGATAGTGGGCTCGAAGCCAATCTTTGCCATCTGCCGCGTTGCGCCCTTGAGGCGCAGACGCGCCTCGTGCGCATCCAAGTTCGCGAACTCCGCGCGGCGGCCCTGAACTGCTTGGTCGAAGCCGTTGAGAATGAGCACGCGACCCGACTCTGCCTGCTCACGAAGCCAAGACTGCGTAGCCGCATCCTTGGCCAAGTGCCAGTTGCCATCAATGTGCGGCGCCACCAGCAACGAGACGGGGATAGTGGCTTTATCGAGCTGCTTGAGCAGACCGGAGGCCTGGCTTCGGGTGTCATCGAAAATACTGGAAATCGAAACCAAAAGGTGGCCATGCATAAGAAAAATTATCGCACAGCCACCGCGCCGCCGCGCGCCGAGCGGGGGTAGATGCTTAAGCTTCCGCCCCCGTAGCCTGGTTAATAAGCCACGCATATTCGAATGCCGCCTGCCGCCACTTGGCGTAGCGTCCGGACACACCACCGTGGCCGGCAGCCATTTCAGTCTTGAGGAGGAACTCGCCGCCGGTGGCGACGTCACGAAGCTTGGCTATCCACTTTGCCGGCTCCACATAGAGCACGCGGGTGTCATTGAGCGAGGTCAACGCCAGGATATTCGGGTACTTCTGCGGCGCAATGTTCTCATACGGCGAGTAGGAGGCCATGTAGTCGTAGACCTCCGGGTCGTGGAAGGGGTCGCCCCATTCCTCCCACTCCACCACCGTCAGCGGCAACTCCGGCATCAGAATAGACGTCAACGGATCCACGAACGGCACGTTCGCCTCGATGGCCTTAAACCGATCTGGCGCCATGTTCGCCACCGCGCCCATGAGCAGACCACCGGCGGAACCACCCTCAGCTACCAAGGTGTCAGGCGTGGTCACCCGGCGCGCGATGAGGTCATCGGCCACTGCGATGAAGTCAGTAAACGTGTTCTTCTTCGCCAGCATCTTGCCGTCGTCGTACCAATTGCGGCCCATCTCACCACCGCCGCGAACGTGCGCCATGGCAAAAATCATGCCGCGGTCCATGAGCGACAAACGGAAGACCGAGAAGTACGGATCCATATTCGCCTCATAGGAGCCGTAGCCATACAGCAGCGTCGGGTTCGGCTGCGTGCGGTCCAGGTCCGCGCGGTGCACGATGGACACCGGTACCTTGGTCCCATCGGGAGCCTCAGACCAGACGCGATAGGCCACGTACTCATCCTTGTCATAGCCGCCCGGGACTTCCTGTTCCTTCAGCAGCGTGTACTCCCCGGTGGCCACGCGGTAATCAAAGAGCTGGGCTGGCTGGATGAAGGAGGTGTAGCTCACGCGCAGCACCGGCGCGTCCCACTCCGGGTTGCCGGCCACGCCAACGGTGTAGAGCTCCTCGTTGAAGTGAAGCTCGTCGAAGCGCGCCCAACCTTGGCGCACATCCATCACCGCCGCACGGCCGATGCCGCCGCGGCGATAGCCCACGACGATCTGGTCACGGTAGCAATCCACGCCCTCTATGCGCACGGTGTCATCATGCGACATGAGGACGGTGAGTTCGCGCAGCGCCGGCAGCTCTGCAGAAACCGGACAGTAGCCGAGCTCAAAGTTGGGGCCGATGGCATTGTGCGTGACCACCCAATAATCGGTCCCTGCCACCACGGCGTGGTCGACGTCGTAGTCCACTCCGGACTCGCGCGCCCACAAACAGCGGAACTCACCCTCCGGGTTGTCCTGCTCGAGTACCCATGCCTCACTCGTCATCTTCGAGCTCGACACGATCATGATGTACTTCTCGCTGCGGGTCGTACCCACACCGATGCCGAAACGCGAATCCTCCTCGCGCATGACCACGACGTCCTCCGACTGCGGGGTGCCCACGCGATGGCGCCACACCGTATCCGGGCGCCACGCATCATCCACGGTGGTGTAGAAGATGAACTCCTCCCCCACCCACGTTGCACCGTAGAAGATACCTTCCAGGCGGTCCTCCAACAGCTCGCCCGTGCGCAGGTCCTTGATGAAGAGCTCAAAGCGCTCATCACCGGCCACGTCGACCGAATAGGCCAACAGGTCACCGGAATCGCTCACCGTGGACGCACCCAGAGCGAAGAAGTCGTGGCCTTCGGCGAGCGCGTTGACGTCGAGAAGCACCTGCTCCCCTTCCGGTGCCCCCGTCTCCGGGATGGTCGGCGGGGTCCACGGATCGGAGCCTTCCGACACCGGGATGCGGCAGCTATAGCCGTACTCCTTGCCCTCCTCGGTACGGCCGTAGTACCAGTACTTGCCGCGACGCTGGGGCACGGACATGTCCGTCTGCTTGATGCGGGACTTGACCTCGGTAAAGATGTTCTCCGTCAAGGTGTCCAGGTGTGCGGTGCGCTCTTGGGTATAGGCGTTTTCGGCCTCGAGGTATTCGCGGGTCTCCGGGGCGTCTTTCTCACGCAGCCACTCGTAGTTATCGACGAAACTGCGGCCGTGGAACTCTCGCGTGATGGGGCGCTTGGCAGCAATCGGTGCGTTCATTCAGCCTCCTTAAAAGGTGGTTCCGGACAGGCGCTCAAAGGCCTCAACATAGCGCGCGCGGGTGGCCTGGACAACGTCGTCCGGCAAGCGCGGCGGCGTGGACTCCTTGTCCCAGCCGGAATTAGTGAGCCAATCGCGCACGTACTGCTTATCGAAGGAAGGCTGGACCTTGCCTTCCTCATAGGTGTCGGCCGGCCAGTAGCGCGAGGAGTCCGGGGTGAGGACTTCATCGGCCAGCACCAGGGTGCCGTGCTTATCGACGCCAAACTCAAACTTCGTATCCGCCAAAATAATGCCCTTCTCCTCCGCCAACGCGGCGGCCGTGGCGTAGATGCGCAGGGTGGCATCGCGCAGCTCCTCGGCGCGTTCGCGGCCGAGCTTGTCCACGACGACGTCGAAGGAGACGTTCTCATCGTGCTCGCCCTGCTCCGCCTTGGTGGCTGGGGTGAAGATGGGCTCGGGCAGGCGGGAAGCCTCGGTCAGACCCTCGGGCAGCTCGACTCCGCACACGCTGCCGGATGCCTTGTACTCCTTGAGCCCGGAGCCGGTGAGGTAGCCGCGGGCGACGCACTCGAAGGGCAGCATGTCGAGCTTCTGCACGACCATTGAGCGACCGAGGACTTCCTCGGGGATGCGCTCATCATCGAGCGGTCCGGCCAGGTGGTTGGGGAAGTCGATGGCGTCGAAGAAGAACTTCGACGTCGCCGTGAGCACGCGGCCCTTGTCGGGGATGGCCGGCTCGAGGGCGTGGTCATAGGCGGAAATACGGTCGGAGACCACCATGAGCAGGGTTTTGTCATCGATTTCGTAGATATCGCGCACCTTGCCGGAGGCGATGTGGGCATAGGAAGAAAGTTCTGGACGCATGACATACATTCTAGACCCGTCTAGACTGCTTCAAGATACATCCCAATCCCGAGGAGCTAAGCCCGTGCACTCTCGCCTGACCTCCCTTTTGACCTCCGCTGCGCTGGTGGGCGCCGCCCTGTCTGTGCCCGCTGCGCACGCAGCCGACATCTCCGTGCGCGAGTCCGCCCACGGACAGTGGCTGTGCACGATGTCGGCGTCCTCCACGGATCGCGCACTAGCCCGCGATGTCCGGGCGGGCTACATCAACACCATCCGCACGACCTCGGAGAAGATTCAAGCGCAGTTCCCGAAGCTGGACTTCTCCGCGTACACCTCGCGCGATATCAGCAAGGCGCCGGGCTACGCGGCGACGGTGGCCGCGCTGGGCAAGGCCGGCTACACGGGCGCGGATATGGTCATCATCATGGTCGGCGCGTCCGCCCCGGAGGACCTGGTGGAGGATGAATCGGTGCTGTTGCCGGGGGATACGGAGTACTCCATCAATGCGGCGAAGTCCCGGACTGAGAAGGGCCCGGCGCCGTTGTTGTCTACGGGTAGCGATTTCAGCCCCAAGCTGCGCGCCGCTCTGGCAGAAAACCAGGCGCAGGAAAAGGAGGCGGTCGAGGCCTTCAACGCAGCGCAGGTGCAGTCCTTTGCCGAGTGCGTGGAAGAGCTGCGCAGCCGCGGTGCGCAGGAGGGCATCCAGCCGGTGCCAGAGCTACCCATTCCGGGCAAGACGACGCAGCAGCAAACCTCGTCCACGGGTGCTACGGTTCTCGGCATCATGGCGGTGCTCACCGCTCTGATGATCGGCGGCTACCTTGCTACCAACGGCGAATCCCTCGGCGGCTTCGAGCTGCCGGTTCTGCGCATCCCCGGGATGGCCTAGGAGCTAATGCCGGGTGAGCCCGTCGACCGATGGGAGGTCGTTTCGATCAAATAGGGGCTAGAAAATTGAAGATCTGGCACCCTTAGTTGATCGAAACGTACCGCCAAGGGTGAAACTAGAGGATTTCACCCGGCGTGTAGGCGGCGGCCTGCGGGTGCTGGTCAGCAATCGCCTTGATGCGGCCCAGAATCTGGCTCACCTGCGATTCGGCAGCGCCGATGAAGGCGTGCTTGTCTGACAGCGCGGCCTCGAGGGCGGCGGCATCGAGCGGCAGGCGCTCGTCGGCAGCCAGGCGCTCAATCAGATCCTGCTCCCCGCCATTCTCACGCATGTTGAGCGCCACGGCGACGGCGTTTTCCTTGATGACCTCGTGCGCGGTTTCGCGGCCCACGCCCGCGCGCACCGCCGCCATGAGGATGCGGGTGGTGGCAAGGAAGGGCAGGTAACGCTCCAGTTCGCGGTCGATCATCGCCGGGAAGGCACCGAATTCCGCGAGCACGGTGAGGAAGGTTTCAAACATACCGTCAATGGCGAAGAAGGCATCCGGCAGTGCCACGCGGCGGACCACCGAGCAGAACACGTCGCCCTCGTTCCACTGCTGGCCAGACAGATCCGCCACCATGGTGAGGTAGCCGCGCAGGATTACCTGGAAACCGCACACGCGCTCGCAGGAGCGGGCGTTCATCTTGTGCGGCATCGCGGAGGAGCCGACCTGGCCTTCCTTGAATCCTTCAGTCACGGTCTCGTTGCCGGCCATCAGGCGGATGGTCGTGGCCAGCGAGGAGGGCGCAGCACCCAGTTCAACGAGCGCAGACACAGCGTCGAAGTCGAGGGAGCGCGGGTAAACCTGGCCCACCGAGTTGAATACGCGGGAGAAGCCCAGGTGATCCGCAATGCGCGTCTCCAGCGCGGCAAGCTTGTCCTCGGAGCCTCCCATGAGGTCGAGCATGTCCTGCGAGGTGCCCATCGGGCCCTTGATGCCGCGCAGCGGGTAGCGGCTCAACAGGGATTCCACGCGCTCGATGCCGAGCAGGAGCTCGTCGGCAGCCGAGGCGAAGCGCTTGCCCAAGGTCGTCGCCTGCGCAGCAACGTTGTGGGAGCGGCCTGCCATCACCAGCGTCTGGTACTGCGCGGCGTGCTCACCAATGCGCGAGACCACCGCGATGGCCTTATTGCGCACCAGCTCCAAGGAACGCAGAATCTGCAGCTGCTCGACGTTTTCCGTCAGGTCACGCGAGGTCATTCCCTTGTGGATGTGCTCGCAGCCGGCCAGGGCGTTGAATTCCTCGATGCGTGCCTTGACGTCGTGACGCGTGACGCGCTCACGCTGGGCAATCGAGGCAAGGTCCACGTTCTCTACCTGCGCCTCATAGGCGGCGATGGCCTGGGCGGGAATATCGACGCCGAGATCCTTCTGCGCCTTCATCACCGCGATCCACAGCTGGCGCTCCAGAATGATCTTGTGTTCTGGAGACCAGATTTCAGCCATCTCTGGGGAGGCGTATCGAGCGGACAGGACGTTGGAAATGTTCTTCTTTTCAGCCACGTCGCTCATTATTCCACGCCTCGCCCCAAAGGAGGCATTATCAGCGGATTAGATGCTGATCTGACCCTTTTCCGCTGGCAACGCAATGTCCTTGCGGAAGAAGCTACCCTCCAGCTTGATGCCGTCGAGCACCTCGTAGGCAGCGGCGCGGGCGTCGGCCAGAGTAGCGCCGCGGCCGAGGACGTTGAGGACACGACCACCGTTGGATACGTATCCGCCCTCCCCCGTGGTGGTGCCAGCGTGGAGGACGCGGGCGGGATCATCAAGATCCGGCGAGGTGATCGGATCACCCTTGCGCGGGGAAGCTGGGTAGCCCTCGGCGGCCAGCACCACGGTAACGGCGTAGCCATCCTCCCACTCCAGCGGCGCAAGTGATGCCAGCCGCCCGGTCGCAGTGGCGTGCAGGACCTCTCCCAGCGGGGACTTCAGCAGAGCGAGCACCGCCTGCGTTTCCGGATCACCGAAACGGCAATTGAATTCGACGACGGCCGGGCCTTCCTTGCCCCAGGCCAGTCCCGCATACAGCAGCCCGGTGTACGGTGTGCCGCGCTTGACCATTTCCTTGACCACGGGGACGCAGACTTCGTCGACGATGCGCTGGGTACCGTCGGCAGGCAGCCACGGCAGCGGGGTGTAGGCGCCCATGCCGCCGGTGTTGGGGCCTTCATCGTTGTCATAGGCACGCTTGTGGTCCTGCGCCGGCAGCAGCGGCACGACGGTCTCACCATCCACGAGGCAGAACAGGGAGACCTCGGGGCCGTCGAGGAAGGACTCGAGCAGCACCGGGTTGCCGGCTGCATGGACGGCGTCGACGTGCGCGCGGGCTTCCTCGCGGGATTCGGTCACCACCACGCCCTTGCCGCCGGCTAGGCCATCGTCCTTGACCACGAAGTGCGGGCCGAAGCGGTCGAGCGCGGCCTCGATGTCCGCATCACTTGTGCCGGGGGCGAGCTGCTCCGCGCGGGCGGTGCGCACGCCGGCGGCCGCCATGACGTCCTTGGCAAAGGCCTTGGAACCCTCGATTTGCGCCGCGCTTGCCGACGGCCCGAAGACCGCAATGCCGCGCTCACGCAGTGCATCCGCGACGCCTTTTACCAGCGGCACCTCCGGCCCGATGACGACGAGGTCAGCGGCGATGTCCACGGCGAGTTCAACCATGCGCGCAGGATCATCCACCTGGGAATACTCCGGGTGGACGGTCGCCTGCTTCGCATGGGCCGGGGAGCCCGGTGCGATGTGCAGATCGGTAACAGTGGGGTCAGCTTTCAGGCCAGTGAGCAGGGCGTGTTCGCGGCCGCCCGAACCGATAACGAGAATGCGCATGCCGTCTATCTTAACTGGCGGTAGCCTAGGGGCCATGTCTTCCGTATTTACAAAGATCATCGAGGGCGAGCTGCCTGCTCGCTTTGTCTACCGCGACGAGAAGTGCGTGGCATTTTTGTCCATCGAGCCGCTGCGCTACGGCCACACCTTGGTGGTGCCGGTCGAGGAAGTAGATAAGTGGACTGACCTCGATCCTGAAACCTGGGCACACCTCAACGCCATCGCTCTGGAGATCGGTGGCGCCATCAAGACGGCCTTCGACACCCCACGTACCGGATACATCATCGCCGGCTTCGACGTTCCCCACACCCACATCCACCTCTTCCCCACCGAGAAAATGGAAGACTACGACTTTGCCAAGGCCTTCGCTGCCGACGCCACCGACCCCGCCGCCATGGACGAGGCCGCCGCGCGTATCCGCCAGCACCTCGGCACGGATGAGGACGGCCGCCGCGACAACTAAGAGCTGACTGCTGCCTTTTGGCAGCTAGACACTAGCTGCCGCCTTGGGCAGCTGGACGGTAAACACCGAGCCGCTGCCCAGCTCCGAATCCACGGAAATCGAACCGCCGTGCTGCTCCACCAGAGACTTCACAATGGCCAAGCCCAGGCCCGAGCCACCCGTATCGCGGGTTCGTGAGGTATCAGCACGGTAAAAGCGCTCAAAGATGTGGGCTGCATCTTCGGGGGAGATGCCCTTGCCGTCATCGGCAACGTCGATAAGCACGTGCTCCTCGTCATCCCGCAACGTCAGCGTCACCGACGCCTCGTCGCCGCCGTGGCGGATGCCGTTGGACACCAAGTTAAGCAATACCTGGTGCAGACGGTCCGGGTCTCCGTTGACCATCGGAATCTCGGAGGCTTCGTTGTTGACGTCGATGGTGCGGCCTGGAAAAGCCGCGCGCGCCGAAGAGCCCACAGAGAGCACGAGCTCCAACATGTCGACCTCACGCATGTCGAGGCGCGAACCCTCCGCGCGCGTCAGGGCCAGCAGATCCTCCACCAACAGCGACATGCGCTTCGACTCAGCATCGATCTTGCTGAAGACAAACTCCGCGTCCTGGGTAGCCCCCGAGCGGTACAGCTCCGTGTAGCCGCGCAGGCTGGTCAGCGGGGTGCGAAGCTCGTGGGAGGCATCGCCGACGAAGCGGCGCATCTGTTGCTCCTTCTCCTGCGCATGGAGCACGGAGTTTTGCAATTGTGTCAACATGACGTTGAGCGCTGCGGCGAGCTGCCCCACCTCGGTGTGCAGCGGCCACTCAGGAACGCGTTTATCCAGGTTGCCGGCCGCGATTTGGGAGGCCGTTTTCTCCACCACGCGTAGCGGACGCAAGGCTCTGTGGATGAGCCACATGCCCACCAACGCGATGATGAGCATGACCAACGCCGCGATAATGACCTGGACTATGGCCAGGCCTTTAAGGATGGAGTTCTCCGTCGTCATATCTTTGGCCACGACGACCACGGAACCATCCGATTTGAGCTTCGCCACGGCCCGCCATTCGGTTTCGCCTTTAACCGAGCTGACGCTCGTGGGCTCGCCGCCGACGACCACCGAGCGGGCATCCGGCAACGCCGCCATCGGCCGCGTGGTCACCACGGAGCCATCGGGATAATACGCCAGTGCTACATAGTCCGTCGGGGGCCGGCGGCTTCCGTCCTGCGGGGTATAGAAGGCCGCGTCGAGGTTGCTGGCCCAGGAGCTCATCGCGTCATTGAGCTCAGTGTCCACGCGCGTGTAGAGAACGTTGCGCATAATCGATGACACCGCCAAGGAGGACATCGCAAGGCCCAGGCCCGAAACCAGAACCATGAGGACGAGCAGCCATGTGCGCAGGGGCAATGCTTTAGGGCGTTGCATGCGCCGGCGCAGGGCGCCATTACGCACTAGCGTGGTCCCGGAATCCGAGCCCTGAGTGTTCGCGGGGGATTCGCTCATAGTGGATGAGCCTACGTGCGCGGCGTACGCAGCACATAACCAACGCCGCGGACGGTGTGGATCAGCGGTGTATCGCCGGTATCAATCTTGCGGCGCAGGTAGGAGATGTAGGACTCGACCACGTTGCCATCGCCGCCGAAATCGTAGTGCCAGACGTTGTCCAAAATCTTGGACTTGGACAACACCACCTCGCGGTTCTGCATGAGGTAGCGCAGCAGGTTGAACTCGGTGGGTGAAAGCTCCACGATCTCCCCGGCCTTGGTGACCTCGTGGGTGTCATCGTTGAGAGTGAGGTCGGCATAGGTCATGGTGGCGCTGCCATCCTGATCATCCACCGCATTGCCGCGGCGCAGGATCACGCGCAGGCGAGTGATGACCTCCTCCAGGCTGAAGGGCTTGGTGACGTAATCATCCGCACCGATGGTCAAGCCATGGATGCGCTGATCCACGCTGTCCTTGGCGGTGAGGTAAAGGACGGGGCCGTCGAGGCCTTCTGCGCGCAGCTTGCCCAGCAGCTCAAAACCGTCCATGCCCGGCATCATGACGTCCATGATGTAGGCGTCGGGATTGATCTCACGCGCAATGCGCAGAGCCTCGTTGCCGGAGTTGGCGCTGTGTACATCGAAGCCTTGAAACTTCAGGGAGACAGTAAGTAGTTCAACGATATTGGGCTCGTCATCGACGACAAGTACCTTGACGTCCTTTGAATCATCCATGGTCCCGCTTTGGTCCTTTCTCCGCTGTTCCTATGACTAGGTGGCGTGGGGGTTTCTCATTCAAAGTGAGAAGTATTGCACTACGCCTTCCCAGGGTACTGAGCGGAGTCTGGACGTGCGCTGTGAACACATTAGTCCCACACGAGATTATCCAGATCTAGCCCTTCTGCCTGGGCTTGAGCCTCGATCAGCTGGCGCAGGTAGTCGGCGTTGCCACGGTAAGTCTCATCGAAGCGCGGATCCTCGCAATACATGCGCGCCAGGAGCACTTGCTTGGACCTCGATACCGGGTACCACTGGGCGATGAGGGCACGGTGCTTGTCGACGATCTCCTTCGCCTCCTCGCTGCCTGCCTTGAGTCCCGCCTTCGCGGCCTCCTCTAGCTCGGCCGCAAAGTGTTCATGCTCCACGGAGAATTCCTCCCAGTCCTTCTTTCCCATCGATTCCGCGACGGCCGCACTGGCCGCCCACTCTGTGCTGTCTCCCCACTTCTCGTGGGCTTCTTCCTGCAATTGGGGCCATGCGTCACCCAGGTTGCGCATTTTTTGGCTGGGGCTTAGGTTCTTATCCATTTCAGTCTCCTCAATTAGTCTTTCCACTGCGTACAACATGGCATCGACGTCGGCTCGCCGCTTCTGCAAAGCCTCGTGTTGGGCACGGAGGCGGGCCAGGGTGGCGGAGGAAGGGGCATCGAGAAGCACTGCGATGTCCTTCAGTTCAATTCCCACGCTGCGATAAATCAGGATGTCCATCCCGCGTTGCACGTCATCTTCGGTGTACAGGCGGTGATCACCCCCAGTGCGCCACTGTGGGCTGAGCAGCCCAATGTCATCCCAGTGCCGCAACGTGCGGGTGGTGACTTTGAGGATTTCGGCAACGTCGCCGATGCTGTAGTCGTTACGCATGCCGTTGAGCCTAAAAGTTGACGTCGCGTTAAGTGCAACTCCTGCCACTCAGCACATGTTTTTGCCTACGATAATGAAGCATGACTCACGCCTCGACACGCACTGACCGCCTCACCGTGGCTGCTTGGGCCCTGTGGGACTGGGGTTCGGCAGCTTTCAACGCGGTTCTCGTGACGTTTATTTTCTCGGTCTACCTCACCGACTCGGTGGGCCAGCAGATTGATTCGCAGTTCACACCGGCACAATGGTTGTCGTGGTCCATGACGGTGGCGGGGCTTGTGATTTTTGCGGTCACCCCCGTGATGGGCCAGCGCTCTGACCGGCTGGGCACGCGGCGGCGCGCGCTGGGTTTCTGGTCCCTGCTGACGTTCTTGGTCATGGCTAGCTTATTCTTCATCCGCAATGATGCGCCCGCGTATTTCTGGCTCGGGCTTATCGGCCTGGCGGTAGGTTCGGTGACCATCCAATTCGCCGAAGTCAATTACTTTGCCCAGCTCAATCAAGTGGCCTCCGAGGACAAGGTGGGGCGGGTATCCGGCTTGGGATGGTCGGCGGGCTATTTCGGCGGCATCGCGCTGCTGCTCATCTGCTATTTCGGATTCGTCTCCGGCGAGGGCGGCGCACTAGGGCTAAACACGGAGGGCGGCTGGAATATCCGGCTCGTAGCGTTGCTTTCAGCAGCGTGGTTTGGGTTGTCTGCCATTCCTGTGTTGCTGCGTGTGCCGGAGATTGCGCCGTCGGGTGAATCGACGGGTGGTGTGGCGGCGTCTTACCGCGAGCTGTGGCGCACGGTGGTGACGCTGTGGCGGGAGGACCGCAATGCCTTTGCTTTCCTCTTCGCTTCGGCCATTTTCCGCGATGGGCTCTCGGCCGTATTCAGCTTCGGGGCGGTGCTGGGGGTGTCCGTCTATGGATTGTCTCCCGGTGACGTGCTCATCTTCGGCGTTGCCGCCAACGTTGCGGCCGCGCTCGGCGCGGTGGCGGGCGGGCTGATCGACGACCACGTGGGCCCCAAAGCCATCATCCTCACCTGCCTGGCTATCTTGACGCTCATGGCCGGCATCATGTTCGTGGCGCAGGGGCCGACGGCCTTCTGGATCTGCGGACTCATCTTGTGCCTATGTGTGGGACCAGCCCAGGCTTCCGCCCGCGGTTTCTTGGCGCGCGTTGCCCCGCCAGGGCGCGAAGGCGAGATGTTCGGCCTCTACGCCACGACCGGGCGGGCCGTGGCGTGGTTGACGCCTTTCCTGTTCGGTGTCTTCGTCTCACTGTTGGGCCAAGGCGACCGGGGAGGCGTGCTCGCCATTGGGCTGGTCCTGCTCGTAGGAGCCCTCGTGCTCATCCCGGTCAAAGACCCCGCCAAGGTGTGAGCTCCTTCGACGTAGCCCCCTTTTAATGTGTGGCGCTTAACGCCGGCACATTAAAAGTCCTGCGGGCGCGGAATGTTGCGCAGGTTGGACTTCGCCATGGTAAGCATCTGGCCCACGCCGCCGCCGAAGACGGTGCGGGTTGCCGCCTTGGAGAAGCCGAGCAGCTGCTCAAAGGTCAGTGTGGGTGGCAGGGAGAGGGCGTTGGGGTCGGTGACGACGTCGATAAGCGCAGGCCCGTCGTAGGCCAAAGCCTCCTTGATGAGGCGCGGCGCTTCCTTCGGGTCCTCGATGCGGAAGTGCTTGATGCCCGCACCCTCCGCAATCTTGGCGTAGTTGACGTGCTCGTGGTCGGTCTCGTGCTCCGGGAGGCCCTGGACCAGCATCTCCAGCTTGACCATGCCGAGGGAAGAGTTATTGAACACGAACATCTTCACCGGCAGGTTGTGCAGCTTCACTGTGAGCAGCTCGCCCATGAGCATGGACAGACCGCCGTCGCCGGAGAACGTAATGACCTGGCGGCCCGGGTTCGCCGCCTGCGCGCCGAGGGCCATCGGCAGAGCATTGGCCATGGTGCCGTGGCGGAAGGAACCAATCTGCTCGCGCTGACCATTCGGGGTGATGTAGCGCGCGCCCCAGACATTGCACATGCCGGTATCGACGGTGAAGATGGCGTCCTCATCGGCCTGCTGATCGATGAGGTCCGCGATGTACTCCGGGTGGATCGGGGTGTGCTTCTCCACGTCAGAGGTATAGGCCTCGACGACGTGATTCAGCTTGTCGTAGTGCTTCTTGAGCATCTTGTCCAGGAAGGAGCGGTCCTTCTTCTCCTCCACGTGCGGCAGGATGTTCTCGATGGTGGCGGCGACGTCACCGGTCACCGGGTACTTGATGCGGGTGCGGCGGCCGATGTGGGAGCCGTCGATGTCAACCTGCGCCACGTTGGCATCCGGCAGGAAGTCGTTGTAGGGGAAATCCGTGCCCAGCAGGATGAGCAGGTCTGCTTCGTGGGTGGCCTCGTGGGCTGCACCGTAGCCGAGCAGGCCGGACATGCCGACGTCGAAGGGGTTGTCGTACTGGATGTACATCTTGCCACCCAAGGCGTGGCCGATGGGGGCCTTGATCTTTTCGGCGAGCGCGAGGACCTGCTCGCGGGTATTCTTCACGCCGGCACCCACGAAGAGTGCGACGGTTTTGGCCTCATTGATGGCCTGGGTCAACGCGGCGGCCTCGGCAGGATCCGGGAAGACGACCGGGCTGCCGGCGGAAATAACAGAGGAGGTGAAGGTATCATCCTCGGCCTCCTGCGTGGAGACATCGCCCGGGATAACGAGGACGGACACGCCCTTGCCCGCCATGGTGCTCTGGATGGCGTGGTGCAAGACCACGGCACCTTGGTCAGCGGAGTTCACCATCTCGCAGTAGCTTGAGCACTCTTGGAAGATGGCCTCCGGGTGGGTCTCCTGGAAGAACTTCGAGCCGATCTGGCGAGACGGGATGTGGCTGGCTAGGGCGAGAACCTTGGCGCCGTTGCGGTGGGCGTCGTAAAGCCCCTGAATAAGGTGCGTATTTCCCGGGCCGC
The DNA here is from genome assembly GCF_023574125.1 of Corynebacterium intestinale. Classification (NCBI taxonomy): domain Bacteria; kingdom Bacillati; phylum Actinomycetota; class Actinomycetes; order Mycobacteriales; family Corynebacteriaceae; genus Corynebacterium; species Corynebacterium intestinale. The sequence goes on along the minus strand of NZ_JAMKFF010000006.1, from coordinate 113,258 downwards.
AGGAGGCGGCGCACACGGCAAGGTTGCCGGTGGTGAGGGAATCGGCCTCCGCGGCAAACGCTGCGGCCTCCTCGTTGCGAACGTGAACCCACTCGATGGAGGACTTCCGCACTGCGTCCACGATGGGGTTGAGGGAATCGCCGACGAGGCCGTAGATGCGTTTCACACCCTGGGCTTCCAAGGTTTCTACTAATTGTGTGGCGTAATTGCGTGCCATGATTTACCTCTCTAACTTTTGCCATTAACGGCCCCCAGTGTTCCCCCTTTAAGGCGCGTTTCGCCACCATAAAGCTGACTTCTCACGTCCTAGAAACTTTGTGACTGCGACAACAACTCGACCTTCTAAGCTTTGAAACTGTAACGACCGTTCGCTATAGTTTCGAACCATGTCAGACCTCCACGTGAAAGCCTCCGCCGAATCCCTCCGCGCCTCCGCTACGCGCCGGTGGACCTTTTTTGGCGTCATTTCCCTGGGCCTGCTCATGATCGGCTTAGACAACTCAATCCTCTACACCGCGCTACCGGTGCTCTCCGATCAGCTCCACGCCACCTCGCTGCAGCAGCTGTGGATCATCAACGCCTACGCGCTCATGCTGGCCGGCCTCCTGCTGGGAACCGGCACGTTGGGCGATAAAATCGGGCACCGCCGAATGTTCGTCATCGGCCTGTGGATCTTCGGCATCGCATCACTGGCCGCGGCGCTCGCGCCCGGCGCATGGGAATTAGCCGCGGCTCGCGCCTTTTTGGGCCTCGGGGCCTCCATCATGATGCCCGCAACCCTCGCTCTCATCCGGTTGACCTTTGAGGATGAGATTGAGCGCAATACAGCCATCGGCATTTGGGGCTCCATCGCCGTCGTGGGTGCGGCGGCCGGCCCCACGGTGGGTGGCTTCTTGCTGGAGCATTTTTGGTGGGGCTCGGTCTTCTTGGTCAACGTGCCCATCGTTATCATCGCGCTCATCCTCACGGCCTTCCTCGCCCCGCCGAATATGGCGAACCCGGCGAAGCACTGGGATTTCCTCTCCTCGCTGTATGCGCTCATCACGCTGGCTTCGCTGATACTCGTCATCAAGTCGGTGGCCAGCGCCCACCTCAACGCCATGCTCATTGGCGGCGCGCTAGCCGCCTGCCTCATCGGCGCCATCCTCTTCACCCGCCGCCAGCACAAGCTGGAGGAACCACTCCTCACCTTCGATATTTTCCGCTCCCCCATCTTCAGCGGCGGCGTCTTGGCTGCAGCGGGCGCCATGTTTGGCATGGCGGGACTAGAGATGACCACAACGCAGAAGCTCCAGCTGGTGGACCTGTATTCCCCGCTTCATGCCGGGCTCATCATTTCCCTCATCGCGCTGGCGGCGCTGCCAATGTCCGCGTTGGGTGGTGCCAACCTCCACCGTTGGGGTTTCTTGCCGATTATCGCCGGTGGCTTCCTCTTCATGGCGGCGGGCATCGGCTGCGTGGTGTGGGGCGGCACGCACGACATCTTCCCCGCATACCTGGCGGGCCTATTCATCACCGGAATCGGCGCGGGGCTTGTCATGTCAGTCTCCTCCACCGCCATCATCGGCGCCGCCCCCGCCTCGCGCTCCGGCATGGCCGCCGGCGTAGAGGAGGTCTCCTATGAATTCGGCACGCTGCTCTCGATTGCGATCACCGGTTCCGTACTCCCCATGGTGTACAAGAGCGGTCTGCCCGAAGACGTCCAAGACCTAGGCATGGAAGCGCTCCACAACCCGGCGCTCGCGGAGGTTGCCGGCCCCGCCTATACCGACGCTTACCTGGCCACCGCCGCCGGACTCGGCGTAGTCATGCTCGTCTTCGCCGCGGTCACCGGCTGGTGCTTCCGCACCAACCCCACGTCAGGAGGTGCCGATGCCTCGCACTAGTAAAAAGGTCGAAGCGCTCGACATGGCACTCACCATCATCGAGAAGGACGGCGTCCACGCGCTCACTTATGATTCCTTGGCCACGGCCACGGGCATGAGCAAGTCTGGGCTCATCTACCACTTCCCCACCCGGCACCAGCTGCTCATAGACTGCCATTCGTTGTGCGCGGAGCGCTGGGAGGAGGAGCTTATCGAGCTCTCCGACGGCAAGACGGCCGAGGAATTAAGCCCGCGCCAGCGCTACCGTGCCGCGTTGGAATCAATGGGCAAGAATGATCCGCTCATTGAGCTGCTGATGTCCATCCACGCGCAGTCCCATCCGGATTTTCAGAAGGTATGGAGGGATGTCGACGAGCGCTGGATCCCCGATCCCGCCACGGAGGATGAATCCGTGGCGCTCGCGATGGTGATTGCGAACGGCCTGTGGGTCCACGACCATCTCACCGAACGCCCCCTGTCACCACAGCGACGCCGGGCGCTTATCGACGTCGCCCTAGGCCACCTCGCCGACTAAGAAAAATGGGCCTTTAAAAAGGCCCTCTTAGAGCTGGAGACGAGACTTGAACTCGCAACCTACGCATTACAAGTGCGTTGCGCTACCGATTGCGCCACTCCAGCACCGCGGCTAATCCGCTAGAGGGCATCGTACCTGAGACCACCCCCTGGAAGGAAAGCCAGGGGGCTTGCGCTGCGAAAAAGCGGGTGCGAGGACCTCGAAAAGCACTGGCAGGTGCATAAATCGGCGGCAGTTACTAAAGTGCTGACTTACCGAACCCAGAAGTGTTGATGAGGTCTTTCTTTTCCGTGTCTGTTCTTTCTTCCTTGCGCCAGCGCCTGCTGTACCGTTCGGCCCCCGTCGCCACCATTGACGCCGCGAAGGCCGCACCACCGCCCTCCCCTCTTGCCCCGGTCGATCTCACTGACCCGGCCCAGGTCACGGGCGTCATGGAAATCGCCGCGCGCGTCGGCGAAATCCTGATTGCGGCTGGCTCCGCCAATACTGACGTCCAGGCGCAGATTCACCTCGTCGCATCCTCTTATGGTCTGCACTACTGTCACGTGTCCATCCTGATGAACACGATCACTATCCACACGGCTATTGGCACGGGTCCAGACCGGCGCAACCTCCACGTCTTCCGCGTGGCGCCGAGCATCGCTGTGGACTTCACCAAGCTGTCCGCCGTCGACCGCCTCATCCGCTCCATCCACTCCGGTGCCACGCCGCCGGCCATGGCGGAGAAGGTCCTGGATGATATCGACGCGATGAAAAACCCCTATTCCACGACCACCATCGTCAGCGCCTGGGGCGCCATGGGTGGGTTTATCGCCGTCATGCTCGGTGGTGATCTCCTCGTCGGCGTCATCACGTTCCTCATTTCGGCGCTCATCATGGGCACGAACATGTTCCTGGCCGGCTACCGCTTGCCGCCCTTCTATCAGAACCTCGTCGGTGGCTTGCTTGCCGTTGTCCCCGCGGCCATTCTCTACAACGTCTTCGCGGGTTTTGGTATCCACATTCTGCCTTCCCAGATCATCGGTTCGGGCATCATCGTGCTGGTGGCGGGACTGACCTTGGTGCAGTGCCTGGTGGACGGCATCACGCGCGCCCCCGTAACCTCCTCCGCCAAGTTCTTCGAGGCCCTCATGTCCACCGGCGCCATCATCGCCGGCGTGGGCCTGGGTATCCAGGTTGCCTCATGGGTGGGCTTTAGCCTGCCGCCGCTGGCGACGCTCGCGCCACCCGTCTATCACCAGATCCCGCTTCTGGTGCTGTGCGGCGGAATCGGCTCCGCCGCCTTCGCGTTGGCCTTGGGGGCTTCGTGGTCGGAGGTCACCATCTCCGGGCTCACGGCGGCCGCCGGTATGGTTTTCTACTACTTCCTCGTCGTCTTTTTCGGCGTTGGCGCTGTCGTGGCCTCCGGATTCTCGGCCGTGGCGGTAGGCCTCGCGGGTGGTCTCCTTTCCCGCCGCTACATGATGCCACCGCTCATCACCATGATCGTGGGCTATACCCCCATGCTGCCGGGCCTGACCTTGTACCGCGGCATGTATGCCATGCTCAATGAACAGCTCATCACCGGCCTCACCAACCTGGCCAGTGCGCTTGCCATTTCCGGCGCGCTCGCCGCCGGCGTGGTCTTTGGTGAGCGCGTCGCCCGCCGCCTGCGCCGCCCGCAGTACTTCCGGCCTTATACCGCCTTCAAGCGCCTGGGAACCTTTTCCTTTTCGCGGGCCACCCGTTTGGCGCAGCGAGCACGCATCCCCCGCGTCCCCATGTCCCCCTTCGCACCGCGCCACAACCTGCCGGCCCCGCCGCCGCAGTATGGCCCCAAGCCACCGACGCCCGCGCAGCAGGCGCGCTTCCAGCAGGGTGATGCCGTCACGGACATGTGGCCCGTCACCACGGAGTTTCCAGCCCAGCGCCCCACCTACACGGTGCCCGGCAAAAATGACCCGAGCGCCCCATCTGCGTCGCAATAGCGTAGAATAGCCGGTCTGAAAGCTTTCACACTTCATCCCAGGAGGACTCCGTGCCACCAAAGGTCACAGATACTCAGCCAGCGGCTGACCAGACTCATGCAGTAGAGGAAGAGACCGCCCGCTCCGCGCGCCGCGTCGTTGCCACCTATGCGGAGGATTTCCTTGACGGCGTGACTCTTATGTCGATGCTGGGCGTCGAACCGGAAGGCTTGGTGCACCGCAAGGTCTTGGCCGAGCAAGCCGATGCTGCTCCGAAGAAGTCCAGCAAGAAGTCAACGAAGAAGGCCTCCAAGAAGTCCAGCAAGAAGGCGACCAAGAAGGCTACGAAGAAAGCCTCAAAGAAGGCGACTAAGAAGAGCACCAAGAAGTCGACGAAGAAGGCGTCTAAAAAGTCCGCGAAGAAGGCCTAGCTATGTCCGGGCGCAGCAATAGCTTCGTAGTCGTGGCCAACCGCCTGCCGGTGGACCTCGAGACCTCCGCCGACGGCACCCGCGAATGGAAGGCCTCCCCCGGCGGTCTCGTCACCGCGCTTTCCCCCGTCTTGGAAGAACACCAGGGCTGCTGGGTGGGGTGGCCGGGCGTGGCCGACGAGGCACCTGAGCCTTTCACCACCGACAACGGCGTCCTGCTTCACCCGGTACGCCTCACGCAAGAGGATTATGAAGCCTTCTACGAGGGCTTTTCCAATGCCACCCTGTGGCCGCTCTACCACGACCTCATCGTCACCCCCGTCTACAACCGCGATTGGTGGGACGCTTACCGCGAGGTCAACCTACGTTTTGCCAACGAGGTAGCGGCTGTCGCCGCGGAGAATGCCACGGTATGGGTGCAGGACTATCAGCTGCAGCTCGTGCCCGGCATCCTGCGCCAGCTGCGCCCCGATCTCACCATCGGCTTCTTCCTCCACATCCCCTTCCCCTCCCCGGATCTCTTCCGCCAGCTGCCGTGGCGTGAGGAGTTGGTGCGGGGGCTTCTCGACGCCAACCTGATCGGCTTCCACCTCGAGTCCAACGCCCGCAATTTCCTAGAGCTCGCCCGCGCCCAGGGCCTGAAGGTCGAAGGTGAAGTGAGCACCCGCGCGGTCACCGCGCGCATCGTGACCAGTAGTGGGCATTCCGTCGGAATCGGCGCCTTCCCCATCTCCATTGCGGCGGGTGAGTTCGCTGAAGGCGGTGATGCGGGGGACATCGCCCAGCTGCGTGCGGAGTTGGGTAACCCCACGCACGTCATTTTGGGAGTCGACCGCCTCGACTACACAAAGGGCATCCTGCAGCGTCTTACTGCCTTCGAGGAGCTCCTCGAAACCGGGGCGCTGGGCCCAGACGAGGTGACCTTTGTGCAGCTGGCCACGCCCTCACGCGAACGCATCGACCATTACCGCGCTACGCGCTCGAAGGTGGAGGAAGCCGTAGGCCGCATCAATGGGCGCTTCGGGCGCCTCGGTGCGCCGGTGGTGCACTACCAGCACAGCTCCGTTCCGAAGGAGGTCCTGCGCCGCTACTACAGGCTCGCGGACATCATGCTGGTCACGCCCTTCAAGGATGGAATGAACCTCGTAGCCAAGGAATACGTGGCCTCGCACGGCGATGGCTCCGGCGCGCTCGTACTCTCCGAGTTCGCGGGCGCGGCGGCAGAGCTTACCCAAGCTAACCTGTGCAACCCCTTCGACATCGAATCCATCAAGCGCGCCCTGCTCTCCGCGGTTAAGGCACTGGAGGAATCACCTGAGACCATGCGCGAGCGCATGACTGCCATGAATGAGCAGGTGCGCCAGCATGATATCGCTTTGTGGTCGCAGTCCTTCCTCGGCGCGTTGGATCAGGAGGAAGCATGATGCGGCGCCGCCCCGCCGCAGCGCTCACCGCTGTGCTCGCCTCGGCGCTGCTCGCAAGTGGCCTCACCGGGTGCAGCTCCGCGGATGAGGAGCCCACACCGCGCGGCGATGATCGCATCGTGGGCAAGGATTGGCAGGTCATCAATCTTTATACCTCCCCGGACGCGCCATCCTCCCTCCCCGCCGATACCGCGCAGGTGCCGCACATGAGCTTCGGTGAGCACACTGCCGTGGGCTCGACCGGCTGCGTCCCCTTCACCGCCGAGGTCTCCTTCCACAAAGGGAACAAGGCCTCCACGATCTGGGAGGGTGACGTGATGAGGGTAGAAAAAGCCACCTACGAGAGCCCACCGAACGGTGAAGACTGCGAGGGCTCGGTCAGGTGGGCCGATTCGCTGATGCGCAACCTCATCACCGAAGGCCATGAATTCGACTTTGCGCTCAACCCCAACAACCAACTGGTGTTGACGCTGCGCACCGATAAGGTGGATTCACCGATCATCCGCATGTCCTCGCTCTAGCGCCGAAATTTTCAGCGCTAGGGTGGGAAGCATGATTGATGCTCTCGCCTCCGCCGAACACCTCGCGGTTGTGTCCGACTTTGATGGCACCCTAGCTGGCTTCGCCCGCAACGCCTATGACGTGCGCCCAGAGCAGCGCTCGCTCGATGCCTTGGCTTCCCTTGCGGCGCTCCCGCGCACCACCGCCGCAGTACTCTCTGGCCGGCACCTCGAGGGCCTGAAGCGAGTGTGCCCATTGCGCGAACCGGTGCTCTTTGGCGGTTCCCATGGAGCCGAATCCTCGTGGGAGGAATCCTCCTTAAGCCCAGAGATAAAAGCCCATCTGGCCAAGAAGGAAGAAGAGCTGAAGGAGATCATCGCCCGCCACCCCGGCGCGGAGCTAGAGGTTAAACCCTTCCAGCGCGTGCTGCACCTGCGCGCACTAGAGCTGCAAGACCCGGACGCCGCGGCCGCCGCCTATGCGGAAGGGGCAGCGTTAAGCGCCGATGGCTTCCCCAAGACAGAAGGCAAATGCGTCGTCGAGTTCTCCGCAACGCAGGCCACGAAAGGCACGTGGATTGAGAAGCTTCGCCAGCGCGTCGGCGCCACAGCGGTGGTCTTCTTAGGGGATGACACCACCGACGAAGACGGCTTCGCCGTGCTCAACCAGCCGCCGGACCTCGGCGTCAAGGTAGGCGAGGGCGCAACGCAGGCAGCGCTTCGCCTACCAGATATCGCGGCGGTGACGGAGTTCCTCGAAGAACTCGCGTCCGCCCGCGCGCAGCACAGCTCTTAAGCCCCAGCCGGGGCCACTGTGCGCCCGGGGTGGAAAGACGTCGAAAGCAACGTGCGCAGCGCACCACCGTCGCCCTCAATGAGGCCCGCCAACATGCGCCCGGCCGCCGCCCCCTTCTCCTTATTCGGTTGCACGACGGTGCTCAGCCCCAGCGCTAGGGCCGGCGCGATGCCGTCGAATCCGGTGATGGAAAGCTGCTCCGGAACAGCGATTCCATGATCGCGGGCATAAGCTATCACCCCGAGCGCCATCGAGTCCGTCGTGCACAGCACCGCGGTGAGTTCGGGGTGGGCGCTCAGCAACTCTTCGGCTGCCGCATAGGCGGTGCGCGGATCGTTGATGTGGCGCGTCACCACGGGGATATCTGAAGGATCGAGGCCCGCCTGCGCGAAGACGTCCAGCGCCCCCAGTACGCGCGAGCGCTGGACGTGCATGTCCGCCGCGGCGAGCTGTTCGGCCGTCACTTCGCCATCAAGGCGCTCACGGTGCAAGCGGATGGTGAGGATGCCGATGCGGGTATGGGAGGTGTCGACAAGCGCCTGCGCCGCCGGGGCGATCGCGGCGCGGTCGTCGATGCCCACGAAGGGCAGGCCCGAATCCGTGGGCTGGTCACAGACCACCACCGGCAGGCCGCGGCGGCGCACGGCCTCCAGATAAGCATCGCCCGCCGCCACGGAATAGACCACGAAGCCGTCAACCGCCGCCGAGCCCACGAGCTGTGCCGCTTGGGCATCGTTGGGGGCGCCCACGGTATCCGGGCCGGCGGGGATCAAGGTAAGGGTCGTGCTCGCCCCTGCTGAAGCCTCCGCCATCCCGGCGAGGAAGTCCACAGAAGCCATGTCCTCGAAGGCATAGGACAGGTGCTCGGTGAGCAGGACCCCCAGCGACCCCTGGCGGCGCGTGCGCAGGCTGCGCGCGGTGGGATCCGGGCCGGTGTACCCGCGCTCTGCCGCGGCGGCGAGGATGCGCTCGCGGGTGGCAGGCGCCAGCTGGTCCGGGCGGTTATACGCGTTGGACACCGTGGTGGGCGAAACCCCGAGTTCGGCAGCCAGGGAGGCCAGCGTCGTGCTGCGTTTGGACATGACGGTAACACTACCCGTTTTCAGCTCATTATCATTTGACAACAATTTTCACTAAAGCGTAGAAATAGGGACATGACCACTTCCCTCTCACGCCGTGCTTTCCGACGTCCCACCGCCCTCCTCTTCGCTGCCACCCTGGGTGCCGCAGCGCTGAGTGCCTGCTCCTCCGGTGATGACAACGCCGCCGGCGGCTCGGATGCCGGCTCCGACAAGGAGACCATCCACGTCGTGGCCTCGACCTCCATCTGGGCCGACGTTGCCCAGGCCGTCGTCGATACCGCACAGACCGACGTCAACATCGACGTCCGCCCCATCGTGAGTGGAAATGGCGTGGACCCCCATCACTTCGAACCCACCGCGGCCGACATCGCGCGCGCTAACGACGCCGACGTCATCATCGCCGGTGGCGGCGGCTACGACGCATGGCTCTACCAGGCGGTCAAGAACCAGGACGAGATCATCCACGCCCTGCCGCTGACCGCGCATGACCATGGCGATCATGATCATGGCGAGCACGATCATGGAGAGCATGACCATGGAGAAGAACACGACCATGCGCACGAGGAACACGCGCATGACCACGACGAACATGGTCATGACGAGCATGACCATGGAGAAGGTCATGATCATGACCACGCTCACGAAGGCGAAACCGTGACCATGGACGAGGCCAAGAAGATCGCCGCCGAGCACCCCGAGCAGATCACCAATATCGATGGCAACGAGCACGTGTGGTACGACTCCGCTGCCATCGAGAAGGTGGCGACCGACGTAGCCAATCTCGTCAACGAGGCCAACCCGGAGGCCAAGGCCACCGCCGATCCCCTGGTCGAGCGCGTGGAGGGCCTGAAGTCACGCATCGAGAAGCTCCCGCAGCGCAACTACGCGCAGACCGAGCCCATTGCGGATTACATCTTCAAGTACACCGACAGCACCGACGCCACCCCGGAGGGCTACCGCAAGGCCACCGTTGCTGAGGGCGAGCCCACCGCCGCCGACCTGGCGCACTTCCTCGAGGACATCAAGCAGGACAAGATCGACCTGCTCATCTTTAACCCGCAGACCGAAACCGACATGACCAAGCGCATTCGCACCGCCGCCGAGGACAAGAACATCCCGGTCGTCGAAATCGGTGAAACTCCGCCGGAGAAGACCAACTTCCTTGACTACTATGAAGAAGTCGTCAACGCACTCGAGGCCGCATAAGTGCTCATTTCCTTTAAGAATGCCGCAGTAGAACCACTGTGGTCTGACATGAACCTCGCCGTAGACCGCGGCGAGTTCATCGCCGTTTTAGGCCCCAACGGCGTGGGCAAATCCACGCTGCTGGGAACTATCCTGGGCACCCGCCAGCTCACTGCGGGCAGCGTCGACGTCACGTGCCGCGTGGGCTTTATCCCACAGCAAAGAATGTTCCCGCAGAACCTGCCGCTGCGCGCCCGGGATCTGGTGTCGCTGTCCCTCGCCCACGGCACGCTGCGCAACCGACGGCCTGCTCGGGGCCGCGTCGACGAGCTCCTCGCCGAGGTCGGCGCCACCGGAATTGCCAACCGCCGCGTGGGCCAGCTCTCCGGCGGGCAGCAACAGCTCATCCGCCAGGCCCAGGCCCTGGCCAATGACCCGGAGCTCATCCTCGCGGACGAGCCGCTGTTGTCTTTGGACCCGGCGCGGCAGCAGGCGACCGTCGCCAAGCTCGACGCCTGGCGCCACGAGCGCGGCACCTCCGTGCTCTTCGTTACCCACGGCATCAACCCGGTGCTGGGTGTGGTGGATAAGGTGCTCTACCTTGCGCCCAATGGCCACACCTTCGGCACGGTCGATGAGGTCATGCGCTCCGAGGTGCTCTCGGAACTCTATGGCTCCTCCGTGACCGTCCTCAACGTCGATGGGAGGCTCATCGTTGTCTAAGTTCATCGAGGACACCCAGTACCTGCTGGGTGTTGATTTCGTGCAATCCTCGCTCATCGCCTGCGCGCTGCTCGGAATCCTCTCCGGGGTGATGACCTCGCTCATCGTCCTGCGCCAGATGTCCTTCTCCGTGCACGCCACCTCTGAGCTCGCGCTCATGGGCGCGGCCGCGGCTTTGCTGTTCGGGCTCAACATCGGCTTCGGCGCGATCGCCGGCGCCATTGTCGCCGCCATCATCCTGGCGGTGCTGGGCTTGAAAGGCCAACAAGACAGTGCCATCGGCGTGGTCATGAGCTTCGGCCTGGGCCTCTCGGTGCTCTTTTTGCACCTCTACCCCGGCAACGCCAAGACCGCGATGTCGCTCCTGACGGGACAAATCGTCGGCGTCTCCTCCGCTTCGGTGTGGCTGCTGACCGCTACGACCGCCATCATCGTTGCCGTGGTGGCGTTGTTCTGGCGCCCGCTGCTCTTTGCCTCCGCGGATCCCGTCATGGCCCAAGCCGCCGGCGTGCCGGTGAAGTCCCTAGCGGTCTGCTTCGCCATCCTCGTGGGCCTGACGGCCGCGCAGTCCGTGCAGATCGTCGGTTCCCTACTCGTCATGGCTCTGCTCATCACGCCGGGCGCAGCGGCGGTACAGATTACCTCCTCCCCGCTGCGCGCGGTGGTGTGGTCCACCGTCTTCGCGGAGGTCTCCGCCGTGGGCGGCCTGGTCCTCTCCCTGGCGCCGGGCCTGCCCGTCTCGGTCTTCGTCACGAGCATCTCTTTTGTTATTTACCTGGTCTGCCGCGGCATCGGCTGGGCTCGCAGCCGCAAGGCCGTCCGCGACGACGTCGCCGCCCGCCGCGCCTCCCAGGAACACTTCCGCGCCGCCACCGATCGCGCCGACGCCGAGACACACCACACCTCGACGCACGATGAGCACTGCGCGCATCAGGATTAGGCTAGATGCGTGACTTTGGAACGCCGTAGCCTCGAATTACAAGACCGCACCCGCACGTACCTCGTGTACCGCCCGAATGATGACGTCGAGCGCCAGAGAGACCTCCTCCTGTTCTTCCACGGCTCCCTGCAATCCGCGAACGTCATCCGCCGCTTCACTAACGGCACGTTCGATGACCTCGCCACCCGCCACGGCATGCTTGCGGTCTACCCCACCGGCGTGGAACAGCACTTTAACGATGCCCGCGCCACCCTGCCCGTCGCCGCGCGCGAGCTGGGCATCGATGACGTCGCCTTCACGCGCGCCATCCTCGACGAGCTGCGCGCGGAGCAGGAGATTAGCCGCGTGTTCCTCTGCGGCTTCTCCAACGGCGGGCAGATGGTTATCCGCTTGCTCTTCGACGCCCCCGGGCTTGCCGATGCCGCCTGCATCTTCGCCTCCACTCTCGGCGCCGGCGCCAACCATGCGCCCACCAATCCGGACTCGGCGTACCAACCCACCCCGGTCATGTTCGTCCACGGCACGGGCGACCGGCTCGCGCCCTATACGGGCGGAACGGCGGGCATTGACCCGAAGCGCACCCGCGGTGCCGTCACCGGCGCGCAGGAGAACGCCGCACGCTTCGCGGAGCTCAACCATGCCGCCGGCCCAGAGCGCACCCACCTTTTCCCCGACACCGTTGTCGACCGCTGGGAGCCGGCAGACGCCACCGGCGCGCCGGTCGAGCTCGTGAGCGTCGAGGGCATGGGCCACGTCATCCCGTCGGGCAACGAGCTGGACCCACGCCTGGGTAAAAACACGGATTCCTTCATCGCTGCCGAGCTCGTGGAGGAATTCTTCGGGCTCTAGACTGCACGTGCGCCCCATCGTATCTCACTCCACTCAGCCCCAACCTCGGGTCGAGGCCGTTCGTAGGTGAGCGTCGAGAAGCAATAATTGTGGATTACCGACCAGTGCTTTGGCGATTCCTAGACGCTGTTTCATACCGAGCGAAGCATGCTCGCAGGAAACACTGTGGTGCAATGAAAGGCCTACAAGGGATAAAAGATCCTTCAGTTCATCATTCAGTGAACCTTGTTGTAGTGGTCGGCAATGTCGTTGACGATCGCGTAGAGGTCGCGTTCCATCGCGTAGGTTTTCTTTTCTCGCGTACTGACTAATCACACTTGCGACCCGTTGTTATCTAAAGAATTATTACGTCCCAGCGTGATGTTGCACACGTCTGTGCATGTATGTACTCTCGATGTCACGGTTTGCTGGCGAAGATTCTTCAAGTTACCCGCAGCTGAATCTGTACAAGGTGAAAACGGCAGGCAAAGGACCGAGTTGTCCTCGTCTCTAAGCCGTGGAACCCCAATCCTCCAGAACCTTGTATTCGGCACACGCACGCAATCTGAATGTTCAAGATGTGAAGTACTGGCCAGCAACCAAGAAGTAAAGATCGCCATCCAGCTTTCTCGGCCCTGAATCTAGCATCCGGAGGCGTAGAGAAACTCACGCAACGACTGAAACGCCAGCGTCTGTGTCACGTCGCGCAGCTCAAGGAAGAACCCATCTTCTGTAATTTCAACAATCCGCGCACCGGGGATGGCTGCCACAATCGGTGAGTGCGTCACCACGATGAACTGCGCACCCGCCTCCGCGGCGCGATGGATTTCCGCCATGAGCGTCATCTGCCGCACGAGCGAAAGCCCAGATTCCGGCTCGTCGAGGATGTAGAGCCCGCGCCCATCAAAGGAACGCTGCACGACGTCCATGACGGACTCGCCATGCGACATCGCGGTCGAACCAACGTTGTAGTGCGCCTCCGCTCGCAGGAAGTAGCCGTCCTTGGGCGCGGTACCTAGCCGCAGGCTCGCCCACCTCCGGAGGGGATTGATGGGACCGGCGGAGCGCTGCACACCCCATATCCCACCGCGCTCAGGAAAGCCGTACTCGAAGGCAATGCCCTCGGCGAGCGTCGACTTTCCTACCCCGTTGTCCCCGGTCAGCACGGTCACCGGCGCACGCAGGTCCAGTCCTTGGCGTCGCAGCGCCACGAAACCAGGAACGGAGGACACCCACTCAGGTCCGTGGCCGCCGTCCAGCGCGGCATAGGCGTCGACATAGAAGTCTCTCATTCGCCCTCCCCAATAAGAAACGCGGCGGTTCCCAATGGATCGGCAAGGAACTCGCGCGCGGCGTGGACAGCTTCCGTCGCTTCGGGAGCGACGGGCGCAATCCCCTTGTCGCCGAACGCGTAGACGGTCGCGCCTTGCATGCTGAGGAAGACTGGCGAGTGCGTCGCGAGGATGACCTGCGCGCCCTGGGCGGCGAGGCGCTCGAGCTGCGTGACAACCTCGACCTGCCGGGGATAGGACAAGCCGTCTTCCGGCTCGTCGAGAATGATCATTCCGTCAGAATGGAAGCGTCTCTCGACGAGGGCGAGCAGACCCTGGCCGTGGCTGAGAAACGGCAAGTCACTGAGCGGATCGGGATTCTCCGGGCTGTGGATCTGGTGGTGATACTCGCTCAAGTTGAGGAAGGTCTCGCCGCGCAAGAAGTACACGTCGCGCGGGTTGTGCGCCCGCGAGCAGATGAGCCACTCGGGATAGTCCTCGTCGCCGGTGGCAAACCGGGCGTGGCGCGAGCCGCCCTCGGGATTGACGCCAAGCCCCACGGCGATGGCCTCGAGCAGCGTGGATTTTCCGGCGCCGTTATCCCCCACGACGACGGTCACGGGCGTAGGCAAACGCAAGGCGCCGCCGGGCAGCGCTGCGATGAGCACGCCCAGGCGGCGCATGTGTTCCGGCACGCCGGGCAGTCCCTCCCCAATAAGCTCCGGGGCGGGACGCACACTCGTGAGGAACATGGCGACGAAAGCGTGAGCCTACTTCTGGGCCGCGCGACGCTGGCGGGCGAACTCGGAAAGCACCGCACCTGCCGCCACGGAGGCGTTGAGGGATTCAACCCAGTCGGTCATGGGGATGGACATGATGGCATCGCAGTTCTCGCGGACGAGGCGCGAAATGCCTTTGCCCTCAGAGCCGATGACGATGACAACGGGGTCGGTGCCACCGTTGTAAGTATCGAGGGTGTGCTCGCCTCCCGCATCCAGGCCAACAACCTGGTAGCCGGCCTTCTGGAAGTCCTGGACCGTGCGGGTCACGTTGGTCACGCGAGCCACCGGCAAGCGCGCGGCGGTGCCGGCGGAGGTACGCCAGGCCACCGCGGTGACGGAGGCGGAGCGACGCTCTGGGATGATGACGCCATGGCCGCCGAAGGCCGCGACGGAGCGGATGACTGCGCCGAGATTGCGCGGGTCAGTGATGTTATCGAGGATGACGAACATACCCGGTTCCTGAGCATCGCGGGCCCGATCCATCAGGTCATGAACGTCGGCATACTTGTACGGCGGGATCTGCAGGCCAATGCCCTGGTGCATGCCGTTACCGGTCATGCGATCCATCTCGTGGCGCTGGACCTCAAGAATCGGGATGTTGCGGGTATTGCACATGGCTACGGCCTCAGACAGGCGGGCGTCGTTGCGCGTTCCCTGCACAATGTAGAGCGACGTTGCCGGAACCTTAGCGTGGAGGCACTCGATGACCGGGTTGCGGCCGACGACCATCTCCGCGGTCTCCTTGTGGTGGCGGCCCGAGTTGCGGCGTTCGCGCTCCAGCTTCGCCTTGTGCTTGGCGTGGTAGACGCGGTCCTCCGCCTTCGGCGTGGGCCCCTTGCCGGCTAGGCCCTTGCGGCGCTGACCGCCAGAGCCCTTCGTAGCGCCCTTCTTATTCGTCTTGCGGATACCTGCGCCGCCGCGGCCATGGGTACGTGCCATAATTCTTCTCCTTATGTTGTCCTCGGCTTCTGTGCTGTCCTAGGCCTTTGCCAAGGACGTTAATCCGCCAAGGACCAGGTGGGGCCGTCGGCGGTGTCGGTGATGGTAATACCCGCGGCTGCAAGGCGGTCGCGCACAGCGTCCGCAGTAGCCCAATCCTTTTCTGCGCGGGCGGTAGTGCGACGCTCCAACTCGGCTCGGACGAGGACGTCCAATGCCGCATCAGCGCCGCTTTCTTCGCCACTATCTTTCCACTGTTCATCGAGTGGATCAAAGCCAAGAACCGCAGCCATGACGCGCACCGCCCCGGCAAGGCGCTCGGCTTCCTCACGGTTGCCTTCTCCCAGCGCCTTATTGCCCGCGCGCACCGTGGTGTGGATTTCCGCCAGCGCCTTCGGGACAGCAATGTCATCGTTCATTGCGTCCTCGAAGGCCGCGGTCCACTGGCCCTTCTCGACGCCCTCGAACTTGCCCACAAAGTCCTCAATACGACGGTAGCCCGCCGCGGCCTCGGTCAGCGCTGCCTCAGAGTATTCGAGGACCGAACGGTAGTGCGCGGAACCCAGGTAGTAGCGCAGCTCCACCGGGCGGACGATCTCCAGCATGTTGGCAATGGAGAGTACGTTGCCCAAGGACTTCGACATCTTCTCACCGGCCATGGTGACCCAGTGGTTGTGCATCCAGTAGTTGGCGAACTTATCCCCCGCCGCATGGGACTGTGCGATCTCATTTTCGTGGTGCGGGAACTGCAGGTCCAAGCCACCGCAGTGGATATCGAACTCGCCGCCTAGGTAGTAAGTCGACATGGCCGAGCACTCAAGGTGCCAGCCCGGGCGGCCCTTGCCCCACGGTGTGGGCCAGGACGGTTCGCCCGGCTTAGCCGCCTTCCACAGCGCGAAGTCCTGCGGGCTGCGCTTGCCCACGGCATCGGACTCACCCTGCTCCATATCCTCGACGCGGTTGCCAGACAACGCGCCATAGTCCGAGCCTTCCGTGGCATTCCACGCGGCGACATCAAAGTAGACGGAACCAGCACCGTCCTCGCCAGGCACGGCATATGCGAAGCCGGCGTCGATAAGCCGTTGCATGTACTCCACCATCTGCGTCACAAAGCCTGTCGCTCGCGGCTCCACGGAGGGCGGCAAAACGCCCAGGGTGTTATAAGCCTTGGTGAACTCGCGCTCATAGGTGGATACCCACTCCCACCAAGGGCGGTTATTCTCGGCTGCCTTGGTGAGGATCTTGTCATCGATATCGGTGACGTTGCGCACCAAGGCCACGTCATAGCCCTGCGCAAGCAGCCAGCGGCGCAGGATATCGAAGGCAACGCCGGAGCGCAGGTGCCCAATGTGCGGCTGGGACTGCGGGGTGGCACCACACAGGTAGATCGACGCATGGCCGGGACGAACCGGCTCGAACTCACGTTGGCTGCGGGTGGCGGTATCAAAAATGCGCAAAGTACTCACCCGGCCTAGTCTAATTGACCCGCAAGTAGGAATTCACCACGGCCGATGGTCACGCGTATGAGAAACGGACGCAGTGCCTGTCCACTCAACGGAGTATCCCATCTGCCGCAAGACTTGCGCAGCTCGCTCAGGATTATCAGCTACTGCTCCGCGCAACTGTTCATCGAGCCACTTTTCCCGACTATCTGTGAGAACGCTTTTCCAGCCGGGCCGCGATCGGAAACCGCATTCCGCGAAAAGGAAGAAAAAGTAATCCTCCAAAGACACCCGAAACCGTCTGCCGCCTACAGGAAAATGTATGTCCTCAATCTTTCCCTTCTTCCGCCGATTCTTCACTCCGGAAAAATTTTTCATTAACGCAGGACTCAACAAGCCAGCCACTCCTGAATGATGAATATGGGCAGTCGGAGCGACACGATTGTCTCGCTCGTACTCGAAACGCACGCCCGGAGCAGTCCCCACCCGTAGCTCAAACTTGCTCGATTTTACGCTGAGGGACAATTCATCAGGTGAAAGGACCGTGTGAAAGCGAACCACAGATTCGAAAAGGTCACTGTAGGAAACACTATGGCTACTATCGCTTCCTACGCCGTAAACCAGCGGTGCGTGCAATTCCAATAGTGCAGATCCATCGTCTGGGTTGAGATCCGTCCATACCTGAATATCGGAGTCTTTATTGAGGGGCAACACTTTCAGGTGCAAGGCATGCACCCAATTAAAGAATTCCGCTGTCAGCTGTTGCCCGATTCCCCCCAAGCAGACCACCGCTTAACGTTCAAGCATAAGCTCGACGCGTCGGAGCTCGTCATATAAAGCGCGCTCCGCTTTCGAAAAGCGACCGGACTCTGCAAGCATCCGCAAATCTTCAGAGCTAAGGTTTTCACCAACCGCAGCTTCCAAGGCGTGCAGGAGTTCGTCGTGCCGAGCACGAAGTGCCTCGGTATTGGTAATTCGCATTGTCAAAGCCACAGCGTCCTCCTTTTCTGATGACTTTACGTTAGGAATTGGGAGCGCGCCAGACCACGGCGGTAGCCACGGCTGCGCGGCCCTCCTTGCGGCCGGTGAAGCCAAGGTGATCCGTCGTCGTAGCAGAGATGGACACGGGGGCGCCGAGAATGTCGCTCAGCACGGACTCGGCTTCCTTCCGCCGCGGGCCCATCTTGGGGCTCTGTCCAACCAACTGTGCGGCGGCGTTGCCGATAATGAAGCCTTCCTTCTCCAGCAGCTCGCGGCACTCGCGCAGCAGCTGGGCACCGGAGACCCCGTCGTACTCTGGCCGACCCACGCCAACGAAGGAGCCGAGGTCGCCGAGGTTGGAGGCGGAGAGCAAGGCGTCGACAAGCGCGTGGCTCACCACGTCACCATCGGAGTGGCCCTCGCATCCATCCACGTCCTCGAAGAGGAGGCCTGCGATCCAGCAGGGTTTTCCAGGCTCGATCTGGTGGGCGTCGGTGGCGATTCCCACGCGCGGGATAATCGGGTTAGTCACTAGGCACCTCGAAGATGGTCGGTTCGGCCTCATCCGTCACGGCCTTGGCCAGGACGAGGTCGATGGGGGTGGTGATCTTGAAGGCGAAGGTATCTCCCTGCACGGTCTCCACGCGCTCGCCGTGCCATTCCATGAGGCTGGCGTCATCGGTGGCGACGAAGTCAGGGTCCTGCGCCCAATAGTCTAGGTTGGCGCGGCGCAGCGCGGCCAAGTTAAAACCCTGCGGCGTCTGCACGGCGCGCAGACGGGAACGGTCAGGGGTGGACAGCACCGTCTGGCCCTCTACCTCTTTGATGGTGTCCGCTACGGGAAGGACCGGGATGACTGCGGTGGCGCCGTCGAGCACGCGCTTGGCGACGCGCGCGATCATCCCCGGCGGCGTCAATGCCCGGGCGGCGTCGTGGATGAGCACCACGGCGTCCTCCTCCGGGATTGCTTGCAATCCCGCCCAGACGGAATCGGCGCGCTCGCCCCCGCCGTGGACGATGCGAATAGGCACGTCAGAATCGATGCGGCCGAGGATGCTGGAGGCATAATCTTCCATGGCCGGGCTTACCAAGACAATGATCTCATCGACGAATTCCGAGGTGATCATCGCCCGAACGGAGCGCTCCAGGAGGGTGCGCCCGCGCAGCTCTACGTAGGCCTTGGGAACGTCTGCGCCGAGGCGCGTTCCCTGACCAGCAGCCGCGACGAGAGCAATGACGCGGGGGGTGGGCTGGTCCTTAGTCTTCGTCGTCGAAGGAGAGGTCATCGAGATCGACGTCATTGTCAATGTCGGTGGTAATGGACTTGTCATCCACCAGGCCAGCGGCGCGGTGACGCTCGATGGTGGCGTTGATTTCCTCCATCATGGTGTCAGCCTTCTTCTCATCAACCGGCTTGGCCAGGGAGAGCTCACCGACCAGAATCTGGCGGGCCTTGGCCAGCATGCGCTTCTCACCAGCGGACAGGCCACGGTCCTGGTCGCGGCGCCACAGGTCACGCACAACCTCGGCCACCTTGTTGATGTCGCCGGAGGCGAGGCGCTCCTGGTTGGCCTTGTAGCGGCGGGACCAGTTGCCGGCTTCCTCAACGTCTACTTCGCGCAGAACGGAGAAGACCTTCTCGAGGCCTTCCTTGCCCACGACATCACGCACGCCGACCATCTCAACGTTCTTGGAAGGCACACGGACCACGAGGTCGGACTGGTTGATTTGGAGAACGAGGTATTCGAGCTCCTCGCCGCCCATCTCCCGGGTTTCAATCGCCGTAATTTTGGCGGCGCCGTGGTGGGGGTAGACGACGACCTCTCCGACCTTAAATTCCATTGCCACTCCTTGTGAAGCCTTTGAGACGGTGCCCATCGTGTGCTCTCGGCGTACTCTCGGTGGGCCGCATATACAGGGAATCTATTCTAGCACGCAGCCATCGTGCCCCGCTCCCCCGCCCGGGTACCGTCTGCCCGGCGCTTTACACCACCGTGACGCCTTGTCGAAACCTCGGCTACCCCCGGTCTACCCAAGGGGTTTGCTGGAAACTGTGTGCTTTCTCCCCGGAGGTACTAGGCTAAAGCGTTGATAAGCTTTGTGATCGCAATTCAATGGAGGACACTCACAGTGCAGTCCCTGAAGTCCGCCGCTCGCTGCGGTGCCATCATGTCAGTTACCGCCCTCTCCGCGCTGGCCTTGGCGTCCTGCTCGGCCGGTCATGTTGCACAGACCTCGGAAAAGGTAATTGCTGTCGACGGCGCATCCGCAAGCTCCGAAGATGGCAAGGTGGCCGTGCGTGACGTCACCATTCAGGTTGAGCCGGACACCGGTGAGACCTCCCTGAAGTTCGTCGCCGTCAACCAAGGCTACAAGGTTGATGACGTCATCCTCGAGTCCGTCAGCGTCGATGGCCAGGACGTTCCTCTGGAAGGCGTCGAGCCGCTTCCGCGCGATCACGCCCTCTACGCTGACTCCCAGGCAAACCTGGACCGCCTCCCCAAGGACGGCAAGGATAAGAACATCACCTATGTGACCACCTCCCTGGAGAACGAGGACTACGGCTTCGGCGGCTCCCGCCCGGTGACCTTCACCTTCAACACCGGCACCATTGAGGTCGACGCCACCGTGTCCGCCTCCCCGCTGCAGTCCGGCGACTTCGACCGCGACCCGCAGTCCACCGAGGGCTACGCCGAGAACAAGTAAGCCTTTTCCTCATAACGCAACCGCCCCAGCTGCCAAAGTTTCCCCGGATCATCGAATCACGGGCTGCAACTTTGTCAGTTGGGGCGGTTTCTTTGTTCGTTTTTCTATCGCGCTAAGGGATGGAAGAAAACGCAGCCCGTTCCGCATAACCTGCGCCGTCCTGCAGTCTGACATCAATGGCCGCGCGGCTTACTAGAGTGTGAGACATGGCAAAAAAGGTTCGTCCCGTCCACACGTGTTCTGAGTGTGGCTTCGTCTCCCCCAAGTGGCTTGGCCGCTGCCCTGAGTGCGGCTCGTGGGGGACGCTGCAGGAAACCGCGGCGGCTCAAAGCAGTACCGCCGCCCAAGCCGCCGTGTCTGGGCGGCGCCCCACAGGCTTGACTCCGACGAGCCCGGCGGTGCCGATAACGAAGGTCGGCGCATCAGCGACGAAGGCCATCAATACCGGCATCGGGGAGCTCGACCGCGTTCTCGGCCGCGGCATCGTCCCTGGTTCGGTCGTGCTCATGGCGGGAGAGCCGGGAGTCGGCAAATCCACCCTGCTGCTGGAGGTAGCCTCCCGCTGGGCACAGTTGGGCCGCACCGCCCTGTACGCCACCGCGGAGGAATCCGCCGGGCAGGTCCGCGCCCGCGCGGAGCGCACCGGCGCACTGCATGAGACGCTCTACCTTGCGGCCGAGTCAAACCTGGACGTCGTCTTTGGCCATGTAGAGCAGCTTAAGCCCAGCCTGCTCATCGTGGACTCCGTCCAAACCATGCACGCCGCCGGGGTCGAAGGAGTAGCCGGTGGTGTAGCGCAGTCACGCGCTGTGACCGCAGCGCTGACCACGCTAGCTAAAACCACCGGCATCCCTATCCTCCTCGTCGGGCACGTGACCAAGGACGGCAACGTCGCCGGACCACGCGTGCTCGAGCACCTCGTGGACGTTGTCTTGAACTTTGAAGGTGACCGCCAATCCTCACTGCGGCTGCTTCGCGGCCTGAAGAACCGCTTTGGCGCTACCGATGAGATGGGTTGCTTCGAACAGACAGCGGCCGGAATCAGGGAGGTCGCGGACCCTTCCGGGCTCTTTCTTTCCCACCGCGGCAGCACCCCGGATGGCTCCGCGGTGACCGTCGCCATGGATGGTGTGCGTCCCATCTTGGCCGAGGTACAAGCGTTGACTGTCGATCCCGTGGCCAAGAACCCGCGGCGCGTGGTGACGGGGCTCGACGCCAACCGCGTCCCCATGGTGCTCGCGGTGCTGCAGGCCCGCGCGGGCGAGCGCACCAACGATAAGGACGCCTACGTGGCCACGGTGGGAGGAATGAAGATTCAGGAACCAGCCACGGATCTTGCCGTAGCACTCGCCACGTGGTCCTCCTTGCATGAGCAACCACTTCCGCCGAAGACCGTTGTCATCGGGGAAGTCGGCCTCGCCGGCGAGGTGCGCCGTGTGCCGAACCTAGACCGCCGCTTGGCAGAAGCGTCCCGTTTGGGTTACCGCTACGCCATCGTCCCGCCCGGAAAGGTAGAGATCGGCGGCGGCATGCAGGTGCGCCAAGCCGCAACGCTGAGCGAGGCGATTGCAGCGCTTAAAGCAAGTTAAACGGCAACGCTGGGGAGTAGTTTTCCCCGATGACGGTATGCAGGAAGTAAGCACCCGGCTCGGCTTCCTCACGCTCGGTACACTTGCCCGGTTCGGAGCGCTTGCGGGACCAATCCGCCTGGAAGTAGCGGGTCTCACCGGACTTGAAGGTCTGCTTGCCGGTTTCTACAGAGGCATAGCAGTCAGTATCGGCCCACACGCGCTCGTTAGAGCCCATCTTGTAAACCTCAAAGCGCAGCTGCTCTTCATCGAGGTCGATGGAGCAATCCTTTGTCGTCGGGTTAAAAACCTCCAGGTAGAAGGTCGGCATCTTACCGGCCGGGACGCTGTCCTCATTGGTCTTAGCCAGCACCTTGAGGTCCTGGAGGGAGCACGTCGTCTTGGACGGGTCCACGGTCAGCTCATCCGGCTTCGCCTCTGACGTTGGTTCTTCCTTGCCGGACTCGCCCGCCTCGGATTTCGCCGGTTCCGTCGAACCCGTCGCTTCGGCGGATTCCTTGGCTGAGGTGGGCTCCGTCGTTTCCGCTGCGGAGGTTGTTTTTTCCGAAGGTGCCAAGGTATCCGAAACCGCTGCCTGCTGCGACTCGGCCGCCGAGTCCTCCTTCGAACCGCCAAAGAGCGCGGTAGCAGCGAAGATAAGAACAACCACGAGTACCAAGATCGCCACGAGTGCGGCGACGCGACGACGCACGTAGATCTCTCGCGGCAGCTGCTTCGGGGTACGGGATGGCTCAGTCACAGGTCTTAGTTTAAGGGGACTCGAGCCCAACCCGGGCCAGCCCCAAGCCGCGTGTCTTGAGCAGCGGCTTCTACGCGCTTGGGGCCCGCCCAGCGCCCAGGGCTAATGAACTCCGTGCAGGACGACGGTTTCCACGCTGGAATCCTCAAGGAGGTAGCGCAGGCCGACGATGCCGAGCGTTCCGGCGTCGAGAAGCCGGCGTGCAGCCGGAATATCGGAGATGATCTGGGAAACCACCTGCGCGGTGTTTTCGCGCTCGAAGTCAGCGCGCTCTTCGCGGCCATCACGCTTGGCCACCATCGAGGCCGCGGCAACTTGCTCGATGATCGGGCGCTGCAGGCCCGTGGGCAATTCGCCACCATCCAGGAAGTCCTTGGCCGCGCCCACTGCGCCGCAGGACTGATGTCCCATGACAACGAGCAGGTTGGCGTGGAGGTTTTCTAAGGCATAATCCAGCGAAGCCATCACCGCGCTGTCCAAAATGTGGCCCGCGGTACGGATGACGAAGGCATCGCCGAAACCAATGTTGAACACGTGCTCGATCGGCGCGCGGGAGTCCGAGCAGGCCAATACGATGACGCGCGGATCCTGGCCCTGGGTCAGGCCAGCGCGCAGCTTCGCGTCCTGGTTAACGGCGATGAGGTTGCCCGTAACGAGGCGTTGATTACCTTGCTGGAGGGCTTCCCACACTTTCTGTGGATTTTGAGGAACTTTTGCTAAAGGCATGTTTCTTAGCTTAGACCTCAGCGCCCTACACTGAGGTGCCTATGGATACCCAAGCTGTCGTGGAATGGTTCGATGCCCATGAGCGCCCCCTGCCGTGGCGCCGGCCGGGTACCTCGGCGTGGGGTGTGCTCTTAAGCGAGGTCATGAGCCAACAGACCCCCGTCGCACGCATGGCCCCACAGTGGGAGGAGTGGATGCGCCGCTGGCCCACCCCGCACGACCTCGCGGCGGCGTCCAAGGCAGATGTGCTGCGCGCCTGGGGAAAGCTGGGCTACCCGCGCCGCGCGCTGCGCTTGTGGGAGTGCGCGAAGGAGATTGGTGAGGGAGCGGTTCCGGGGGACGTCGACAAGCTCTTGGCGTTGCCCGGGATCGGTGAGTACACCGCGCGCGCCGTGGCGTGTTTCCATTTTGGCCACAACGTTCCGGTGGTGGATACCAACGTGCGCCGCGTCTACGCCCGCGCTGAGGAGGGCCGCTTCCTCGCGCCACCTCCCGCAAAACGCGAGCTGGCACAGGTGGAAGCATTGCTTCCGGAAGAAAATGGGCCACGTTTTTCCGCCGCGCTCATGGAACTTGGTGCCTTGGTGTGCACGGCCAAGAACCCCGACTGCGCCGCCTGCCCCATCAAGGCCTCGTGCGCGTGGCAGCTCGCGGGCTGTCCGGAACCCAGCGAGGAGGAAGCGGCGCGGGCAAAGAAGCGCGTGCAGAAGTTCACCGGCACGGACCGGCAGGTGCGCGGGCTGCTTCTCGACGTCCTCCGCGGCTCACCCCACCCAGTTTCCCAGGCCGACCTGGATGCGGTGTGGCCGGACGCGGCGCAGCGCTCGCGGGCGCAGGCCTCGCTTATCGACGATGGCCTAATGGACATCAACGAGCAGGGCCTGTTTCACCTGCCGCACTAGGCACGTGCGAGAAGTCGATAAGGTGGCCGAAGGTCCAATCGCGGTCAGTTAGCAGGCGGGCGAGGATGAGCCCGCAACCAATGGCCGCTACGGCCATCGAGGCAGTGGCGAAGTTGTTCAACGCCTGGTCCATGTTGCCAACATTAAGGTGATAAACCGTGCGGAACATGGAGGTTCCCGGGATCATGATGACGGACGCCGGCACCGTCGTGGTGATGCGCGGTAGATGCGCGCGCTTGGAGGCCACCGCGCCCAAGAGCCCCACGATGAGACCGCCGGCGAACGCGCCGACGTAGCTTGTGGCCCCGACCCCGATAAGGATAAGGCGAACGAGGTTGGCCACCGTGCCCACCGCGGCCGCCACGAGCACCATGCGGCGCGAGGAATTAAAAAGGAACGCGAATCCGGAAATGCCCAGGAAGCTGGCCGCCGCGGCGGCGAGGTACCACACCGGCGCATAGTCGGGGATGCCCGGTTCCGGGGTGAGCTCCGTGGTCCAGCTGACCAACGCCACGGTAAAGGTGGCGGCGGTGATCACCGTCAGCGCGTAGGTCAGGCGGGATAACCCGGCCTCGAAGTCGAAGCGCGCGAGGTCAATGAGCGCGGAGAACAGCGGGAAGCCGGGAATGAGGAAGAGCACCGCGGCCACGTAGCCCGAGGAAAACTCTGACGGGTCCGCCACTCCGGCGGCGGCCACGGCCTCGGTGGTGAAGAAGTACACGAGGCTGGCCACCGTTCCGGCTGCCACGATGCACCCCAGTTGGTGGACGTGCTTGCCGTGCAAAACCGCGCGGGTGAGCTGACCACAAAAGGCGGCGAGGGCTACCAGCAGAATCGCCAGCGGCGTAAAGAAGTTCAGGACCGCGAAAGAGGCGCACGCAATGGACGCCGCCGCAGCTAGGAGCCAGCGGTTCCACCGCTTGACCACGTTGGCCTCGATGACGTCGAGCATCTTTGTGAGTTCTTCCGCCGTGATGCCCGCGTACAGCCGGTGGTGGGTCAGGTCCTCAAGGGCTTCGATCCGGGAAGCGTCGACAGCCGGCGAATGCTGTTGCGCCACCACCGTGCGGAAGTCGCGGCCACGGTGGAACGTACAGGTGATCTGTGTGACGCCAACGTTGGCGTCGAGCCGATCAAAGCCGAGCGCGCGGGCGGCACGTTTCATGCCGCGCAGCACGCGGTAGCCGGACGTTCCCGCACCCATGAGCATCATGCCTAGGCGCAGGACGACGTCGGCCTCGTACCCCATACGGACATAGTCGCTGCTGGGGTGAGAAGTCATTAGCGCCAGCGCCCCCGGAAGTTCAGTCCACCTGGAAGATTGACCCACATGCCGCCGCGGGAGTTAAAGGTCACGGGACCGACCTTTGTTGACATCGAGGCACCGGAGCCGGAGAGATTGATCCAGCTATTTTTTCCGGTCTTCTTGCGCTTGCGAAAATAAATGCCCATGCGCGCTAGCTTAGCGCAGCGACGTCTCAGCGCAGCGAAGTCGCTGCGCACCGGCGACAGAGCGATTACCCTTACGGCATGAATCTAATCTCTCCTCGCGCACTCGTGGCGGCCCTTACGCTGGCGGCTTCTGCGCTGCTGCCCGTCACAGCATCGGCTACACCCGGCACGCCGACCTCCGCCCATCCGATTGACCACCTCGCAGGCGTCTCCGGCGTCACTGCGGAGAAGATCTCCTATGAGTCCACGCTCATGGACGGCTCCCCCACCACCGTCACCGGCGTCATCTACGAGCCTTCCGCTGCCTGGAGCGGCCCGGGTGAGCGCCCCACCATCATCTTCGCACCCGGCACCCGCGGCGCGGGCGACCAGTGCGCTCCGTCCAATGCCACGCAGTCGGTGGGCAACGTCGCGCTGGGTCCGGCCAATCAGGTCACGCTCAATATGAACTACGAGTACGCGCTATACCAATACGCCGCGCAACAGGGCGTGCGCGTGGTCACGACCGACCTGGTTGGACTCGGCACACCAGGTCACCACACCTATGTCAACCACATCGAGGAAGCACACGCGGTTCTCGACGCCGCCCGCGCCGCCCTCCGCCACGCGAACGCGCCGGCCGATGCCCCCGTGGGTTTTGCTGGCTATTCCCAAGGAGGCGGTGCGGCCGCGGCCGCAGCCGAGTACGCGGAAACCTATGCACCGGAGCTCAACGTCAAGGGCACCTACGCCGGTGCCCCGCCGGCCGATCTTTTCGAGGTCATGAACGCGGTCGATGGCTCCTCCATCGTTCACGTGTTGGGCTATGCCATCAACGGCTATGCGGAGCGCAGCCCTGAGTTTTATAACGAGGTCGTCACCGAGATGAACCCGCGCGGCATGCACTTCCTTGCCAGCGCCGCCCACGCCTGCATTGGTGATTCGATTGCGACGTGGGGCTTTACCCGCACCAGCCAGCTGACCAAGACGGGCGAGTCCTTCGGCGAACTTGTGCGCCGCAAACCGGCTGCCGCCCAGATGCTTGCGGAGCAACGACTGGGCCAGCGTGCCCTCAACGCCCCGATGCTGGTCATGAACTCCCCCACCGATGACCTCATCCCCTACGAGCAAGCTCGCGCGATGGCCGGTAGCTACTGCTCACTCGGCGGCACCGTCCAGTTTGACGCCGCCGACCCCGTCGACGTTCTTCCCCACTCCGGGGCCAACCACGCCGTTGGCATCATCAACTCGGTTCCGCGCGGCGTGGACTATCTGATCGATCGCTTCAAGGATGTCCCCGCACCCTCTAACTGCCAGGCTTCCTAAGACTTAGTGCAAACCACCCAAGGATGAGAATGGCTCCTCGGCCTGGATGTCGTGCAAGGGCACGCGCACCCAAGGCGAATCACTGTGTGCGAGCAGCTCGGTGAGCCGTTGCGATTGATCCTTCATCGCAGCGGTGACGTCGGGCTCACCATCACTCGCCCAGATCATTCGGCCCCACCAGAAACTTGCGGCTACGTCAGCCCACGACACGAAGTAGCGCTGCAGGGTCGCCACGGCCTTGTCCGAAATCTGAAGGAACTCTTCTGGAGAGATCCACCCCAGCTCCGTTGCCGGGCCACCAACAGCGTGAACACGGATTATGTCCCATGCGCGCGTAGTGGTGGGCAGTGCCGGGGCTGCTGCTTTGGCAAAGCCCTCCGAGCGCAACATCCTCACGAGGTAGCGGAACTTATGTTCTCCAAGGCGCGGATCCGCGCCTTGGGCAATAAAGAAGTCTTTGAGGAACTCGACCTTTTCCTCCACTTCCGCATCTAGCTCGCGCTCGGGGACGTTCTTCACGGCGTATGCGAGGGGTAAAACCAGGTCATTTTCCACGTGCTGGCCACCTTCGAGCAGAGCATCAATAACCTGATACGCTTCCTGTGCACCAGTGACCCCCCAGTTTTGCTCGAGAGATGTTTTGTAGTACTTGGCCGCCCTTGCGTTGATGGCCTCAACCCCTAGCGGGGTCGCAAACGCCTTATTGCTCTTGTACGTCATTCCCCAAGAGTGTCGGCGCACCTCATCTTTGCTCGGCGCCGGTTCCGGCCACGGGAACTTTGTAAGGCGGTAGATCCAAGTATCATCAAACTTTGCTGGCGTGAACGTTGAGCTCATACCCACACAACGTACCGAGGTTTCTGGCACGGTTCCGTGGTATCCCATCCATCACCCCTATGCTGGGGGTGATCTACACCATAATTCAGCGCACCCAGTCACAGTTTTTGATGTGTTGTTAGTCTCGTGTGCATGACAGGACCCCAAATTGCATTGACAGACCGGCCAGATCTCGGTGCTGCGCTTAAACGTGCTGGTGATTCCGAGATTGTGCACGCTGCCGCCGCAGCCGTTGTAGAAGGCCTTGGTGTCGACGAGATTGTGCTGGAAGCCGCCGCTACGAAAGCTAGCGGGGTGGATGGTGCCGCGTTTGTCACCAACCGAAGGATCCTCGTGACCGCCGATAAGAAGGATCCATCTCATTTTGAGTTCCTTGAACTTGACAACCTGGGCAACGTCACAGTTCTGCCCTACCAGGATGGCTGGGCCGTCGTGGCTCAACTCTACAACACATACAAAGTGTGGAGCGGGTTCACGGAAAAGGCCGCGCGTCGCGTGCAGTTTGCCGCCCAGTGGGCCCTGACCGCAGGCCGGGAGGCACGAACGGAGGCCTCGCGCGCGGTGTCTTCGGAGGAGCTTTTTAAGCGGTGGAAAGAAAACAAGCACCGTCTCAATCGCAATAGCTTTGAAGAGCACGTTGAGTCGATGCGCTCCCTGTATTCCGATATTGATTCACGGTGGTGGACTGAATAATGAGCCGACTTGCATACCCGGGTTCGCCCGATCACCTTAACGGGGCGGAAGACACATCACACATCAAAGAAGGCCAGACAGTTGCGGATAATGGCTACCGCCATTTCATCAAGCATGGCGAACTACTAGACCCAGGCGCAGCTTCGAAGAATGCATCAGGCACCGCCTCCACGTCGAACCCCACCGCAGGCACGACAGGTTCCCATACCGATGCCCCGAAGCAAGGCCTCAGTGTAAAGAAGCAGCTGTTGCTCCTTCCGCTAGTAATCGCGGTCATCGTGGTGGTAGCGATTGGTTACGTCGCAGCTAAAGATGCCCTCTTTGGTGACAAGTCTGAGGATTCCGCCGCGCCTGCGCAGCCCGCCGCTGAAGCACCTGCCGATTCCGGGGCTTCCAACGGTGACACCGCCGGCGAGACCGGTGGCGATACTGCTGGCGACGCTCAAAGCGGCCTCACTCCTACCGACCATGCGCCCGAGCCGATTGCTGACTTCGTGGAAGTGTGCACAGATTATGAAGTGATGTTCAGCTACTACGGCGCGGATAACTCCCCTGCCCCAGAAGCGAAGGGCACCAACTGTTCCGTGGATACTACGAAGGCGCCTGAGGTTGGTTATGTAGTCTTCACCGATGATCCTGCTGCCACCGCCGCCGTTCGTGACGGCAAGCCCGTCTTGGACGCCGCTGAGATTCCGGCAGAATCAACGCGCGGTTCCACATTCAAGGCACAGCGATTGGAGGCCATCTTCACTGTTCAGGAGATCCTCGCGGATGATAAGGGAATCGTTGAGTACATGATCAAGAGTGATGACCCTGAAGTAGCAAAGAAAGCTCTGGTAGACCTCGGCGTGGCCAAGTAGAGCTAGAACGCACACTTTTGCCCGCCGCCATACGTTTTCATTTTATTGTCAATAAGCGTTGGTGGTGATAGGCTGAGTGCATGGCACACGAGCACCACGACCATGATCACTCCAGCACGCCGCTGCGCGCGCTCCTGATTGCGCTCAGTATTACCGGCATTGTCTTCTTCGCGGAGCTAATCGGCGGATGGTTGGCGGGCTCGATGGCACTGATGGCGGATGCGATGCACATGCTTTCCGACGCCGCGGGACTCATCATTGCGGTGATCGCAGTGTTGGTTGGGCGGCGCCAAGCATCAGCCCAGGCCACCTACGGCTACCGGCGAGTAGAGGTACTTGCGGCGCTAGCCAACGCAGTAATGGTGCTGGCAATCTCAGTGTGGATTGTCGTCGAGGCGGTGCGCCGCCTGCAGAGCCCGGCCGAGGTACAGGGCAAGGCGATGCTGATCATCGCGGTGATCGGCCTGGTAGCCAATGCGCTCTCGGCGTGGGTGCTGCACCGGCACCGCGAGTCCTCGATCAACGTGGAAGGCGCGTTCTTACACGTACTGGTGGACTTGCTCGGCTCGGTCGCGGTGATCGTAGCGGGCATCGTGGTGCTGACCACGGGATTTGTGGCGGCGGACGTGATCGCCTCTTTAGTCATCGCGGCGATGGTGCTCCCACGCGCGTGGCAGCTCATGCGGTTGTCGGCAAGCGTTCTGCTCGAGCAGGTTCCGGCGGGCTTCGACGCCAGCGTGATCGAACCCGTGCTGCGTCGGGTCGAAGGCGTTGCCGACATCCATGACCTGCACCTGTGGAGCCTGGACGGAGTCAACGTTCTCACGACCGTGCACATCGTGCGCGACGGCACCGTCGACACCGGTCCGCTGTTAGATGCCGCCCAGCACGTTCTGCGCGAACATGGCATCGAGCACTCCACCATCCAAATCGAGCCCCCAGAACACGAATCCCACGAGACAGTGTGCTGATTCTGTTCTAGTTGTGGGCACGCCGCCCACCGGGCCGTCCCGCCCACCGGTCACGCAAAGAAAGCCCCGAACCGCACGGAGTGTCACTCGCATGCGGTTCGGGGCTAATCCTTATAGGCCCAGCGCGGGGCCCAAGTCAGCGCTTAGAGCGGCTGGCCAGCACCGGCACCAGCCGGCGGCGGATTGCCGTCATCACCATCGTTGTTGTGGGATTCCTCGGCGGAGTCGCTACCAGACTCATCGAGGACATCCGGGGTGACGGTGTCAGGACCATCGGAATTCGGACCGTGGGATCCCTCATCGATCTCGGTGGCTAGTTCCTCATCGGCCTCGCGCACGGCGGTTTCCTCGAGCTCCTTGTCGAAGGTGTCCTCCGGCAGCGGGCGCGGACGCGGGGTGAAGGTAAAGGTTGCGGAAGAGTTGTCCTTGGACTCACCATCCCAGCCTTCAACATCCACGGTGATGATCTCACCGGCGCCAATTTCACCGAAGAGGATCTTCTCGGAGAGCTGGTCCTCAATCTCGCGCTGGATGGTGCGGCGCAACGGGCGAGCGCCCAAGACCGGATCGAAGCCACGCTTGGCAAGAAGATCCTTGGCCTTCTGGGTGAGCTCGATGCCCATGTCACGCTCGGAAAGCTGCTTCTCGACGCGTCCGATGAGCAGCTCCACCATCTCGACGATCTGCTCCTGGGTGAGCTGGTGGAAGACCACAATCTCATCGATACGGTTGAGGAACTCAGGGCGGAAGTGCTTCTTCAGCTCGTCGTTGACCTTGTTCTTCATGCGCTCATACTGCGCATCCGAATCATTCTCCGAGGAGCCGGTGAAGCCCAAGCCCACGGCCTTCGAGATGTCCTGGGTGCCCAGGTTGGAGGTGAAGATGAGCACCGTATTCTTGAAGTCCACGATGCGGCCCTGGCCATCGGTCAGGCGGCCGTCCTCCAGCACCTGCAGCAAGGTGTTGTAGATCTCCTTGTGGGCCTTCTCGATCTCGTCGAAGAGGACCACGGAGAACGGCTTACGGCGGACCTTCTCCGTCAGCTGGCCGCCTTCCTCGTAGCCGACGTATCCCGGAGGAGCACCGAAGAGACGGGAGGCGGTGAAGCGGTCGTGGAACTCACCCATATCGATCTGGATAAGGTCATCATCCGAACCGAAGAGGAAGTTAGCCAAGGACTTCGACAACTCCGTCTTACCCACACCGGACGGGCCGGCGAAGATGAAGGAACCGGAAGGACGGCGCGGATCCTTCAGACCAGCACGGGTGCGGCGAATGGCGCGGGACACAGCCTTGACGGCTTCGTCCTGGCCAATGATGCGCTTGTGGAGCTCCTCCTCCATGTTGAGGAGGCGGTTGGATTCCTTCTCCGTGAGCTTGAGAACCGGAATGCCAGTCCAGTGAGCCAGGACCTCTGCGATCTGTTCCTCACCGACCTCAGCGATCTCCTCTAGGTCACCGGAACGCCACTGCTTTTCCTTCTCCGCGCGCTCTTCACCCAGCTTGCGCTCCTTATCGCGCAAGCCAGCGGCCTTCTCAAAGTCCTGGGCGTCGATCGCAGCTTCCTTCTCCTTGCGGACCTCAGCGATGCGGTCATCGACCTCGCGCAGGCCCTCCGGAGCGGTCATGCGCTTGATACGCATGCGGGCACCGGCCTCATCGAGGAGGTCCACGGCCTTATCCGGCAGGAAGCGGTCGTTGATGTAGCGGTCAGACAGGGAGGCCGCCGCCTTCAGTGCCTCGTCGGTATAGGAGACACGGTGGTGTGCCTCGTACTTATCGCGCAGGCCTTTGAGGATGAGGATGGTGTCATCGAGAGAAGGCTCTTCCACCTTGACCGGCTGGAAGCGGCGCTCGAGAGCGGCGTCCTTCTCAATGTGCTTGCGGTACTCATCCAGCGTGGTGGCACCGATGGTCTGCAGCTCGCCACGGGCCAGCTTCGGCTTCAGCAGCGACGCGGCGTCGATAGCGCCCTCGGCGGCACCGGCGCCGACCAAGGTGTGGATCTCATCGATGAAGAGGATGATGTCACCGCGCTGGTTAATCTCCTTGAGCACCTTCTTCAGGCGTTCCTCAAAGTCACCGCGGTAGCGCGAACCGGCCACCAGGGAGCCCAGGTCCAGCGAGTAGAGCTGCTTATCCTTGAGGGTCTCCGGGACCTTGCCGTTGACGATATCGAGAGCCAAGCCTTCGACCACGGCGGTTTTACCCACGCCGGGCTCACCGATGAGCACCGGGTTATTCTTCGTGCGGCGGGACAGCACCTGCATAATGCGCTCGATCTCGGAATCGCGGCCCACCACTGGGTCCAGTTTGCCATCGCGCGCAGCCTGGGTGAGGTTGCGGCCGAACTGGTCCAGCACCAGAGAGTTGGAACGCTCACCGGAGCCGCCCGAGCCGCCACGGCCGCCCTGGCCAGCGCCAGCACCAGCGCCAACCGGGCCGGCACCGCCCTGGGACTGGTTGCCTTCGCCCTCGTTGCCCTCATATCCGGAGAGCAGCTGGATAACCTGCTGGCGAACGCGCGGCAAGTCAGCACCCAACTTGGTCAGCACCTGCGCAGCCACACCATCACCCTCACGGATGAGGCCGAGGAGCAGGAACTCGGTGCCAATGTATTTGTGCCCCATCTGGAGGCCCTCACGCAGCGAGAGCTCGAGGACCTTCTTGGCGCGCGGGGTAAATGGGATGTGGCCTGTGTGCGGCTGAGAACCTTGACCAATGATCTCTTCCACCTCACGGCGGACATCCTCCAGCGAGATGCCCATGGACTCCAAGGCCTTGGCTGCTACACCTTCACCTTCATGGATAAGCCCCAGGAGGATGTGCTCGGTGCCGATGTAATTGTGGTTGAGCATGCGTGCTTCCTCCTGCGCCAAAACGATGACGCGGCGAGCACGGTCAGTAAACCTCTCGAACATTACCTCTTACCTTTCGCTTTAAATGTGTCATCCACTCTAACGCGCGGGGCGGACACTCCATTCACGATTTTTCTCCCCACTTCCCCTAAATCCCCGTTTCCGCAGGCAACGGCACTGTACGCCGGTAGCGAACAGGCAGTAGAAAGCCCGCATCACGCACCAGCCTGCCATGGAGGCCTCATCCCCTTAGAATGAAGAGGATTCTATAAATCTCATCGTCGACTCTCCGCGAAGGATTTCCCCTCACCGTGTCTATGCTCCCAGAATTTTTCACCACCCAGCACCAGCTGCGCCAAAAGGCAGTCTTGGACCAAGGAGCCGACTCCACGCTCTTCCTCGTAGAAGATCCCTCACACGATGAGATGCTCGTGGAAATCTACGCCCCAGAGCACCGCGGCGTACTCCGCCAGTCCGGCATTATGGGGCAGCTACAGCACAGCGCCATCGCACCCATCGTGGGCACAGGCACGATGAACAGCGGTCAGGAATTCTTTGTGCGCCGCAGTCTGCCGGGCGAGCAGCTTTCTAACTTCACCTCTTCCGGCGTTGGCGCGCACCACCTGTCCCGGGAGGAAGCCCTCGCCGTCTTTGCTCCATTGGCAGACGCCACCGATTTTCTGCTCAACAAGGGCCGCGCCAACTACGCCATCCGCGCGCTCAATCCGCGTCGCATCATCCTGACCGATAACCGCTCGAATGCCTTCTTCGCTGCGGTCGGACCAGCCTCAACTAACGAAGCTCCCAACGCAACAGCGAAAGAAGCAATCGACCGCCTCGCGCGCATCGTCGCCGCCGCCTGCCCTTCCTTCCGCGCAGCTGCCGCCTACCCCTCGGCTGCTGCCGTCGTTGATTCGCTGCGTAGCGCGGGCACGACCAGCACGAACACGGCTGGCGCGAATACCAGTGGCACGAACACCGCCGCAACGGGCACACCGCAGTGGCAGCCAGAACAGCCTTACTCCCCCGCCCCGCAGGAGGGGTGGGGAACGCAGCCCCAACCGCAGGTCGCAGCTCCCGCTCCCGCGAAAGGCTCCACCAAGCGCAAGTCGACCTCGAAGAAGAAAGTCTTCGCCGGGCTCGGCGTGGGGCTTCTCCTCTTAGCTCTGATCGGCGGCCTACTGTGGTTCTTCTTGGGGCGGCCGGCGTGGTCCGAGGCGGAGCAGGCGCTTGTCGACGACCACCCGGGACTCATCAGCTCCCGTCCCGGCGGGGAAGGCTTCAGCGGTGCCACCTGCGATGCCCGCGAACCGGAAGATGGTCAGGACGCGAAAATCACCTGCGTTGGTGACGGTGTGGGCTACTCCGTGGCGCGGTACGGGGACGTCGCCAAGCGCGATGCAGCCGCCCCGACGCAGGATGCACAGGAACTGTCCAACGGACAGTGCACCGTGCGCAGCTACGACGTTTCCGACACCGAGCCGGTGTTCTACATGGGCGCCGAGGACTCGACCGACGCCGTTCTCGTGTGGGGCGAGGATGCAGAGGAGCTTCGCCTGAACATGCCGCTGTGCTAATTCACGCGCTTGAGCAGCGGCGCAATCACCGCAATGGCGGTGCCGGTCACGCCAGCGAAGAGGAAAGCCCAGTGCGTTCCCTGTGCCGTCGCTGCGGCTGGTCCCATCCCCGCCGCGACACCGGCCTGGGTGCCGCGCGTGAGGAAGACAACGAGGAAGGCCGTTCCCATCGCACCCGCCAGTTGCTGGAAGGTGTTCATGATGGCCGACCCGTGCGAATACAGCTTCTCCGGAAGCGAGGACAGCGCTGTTGTCATCAACGGCGTCATCATCAGGCACATGCCGAAGGAGAAGAGAACGTGCATGCCCACAACCATCCACACGGCTGAGTTCTCGCCCAAGGTGGCCAAGAGCCACAGGCTGGCCACCATAAACAGCGAGCCCGGAATCATGAGCGGGCGCGGGCCATAGGAATCGAAGAGTCGGCCCACAATCGGGGAAAGAAATGCTTGGAGAATTCCACCCGGCATCACCGCCAAACCCGTGGCAAAGGCGGTGACGCCCAGGGTGGTCTGCAGGTAGATGGGCAAGACCGTAACCATTCCCAGCATCAGGCCGAAGGACAATACCAGGATGAGCACCGCGAGCGTGAAGTTGCGAACGCGGAAGGGGCGCATATCCATTAGTGCACGATCCTCGAGCGCCAGACGCCGCTGCCGGCGGATGAAGACGATGAGCGCGATGACGCCCACCACGGTGACGGCGATGTCTACCCAGGCGCCACCCTGCAGCATCTTTTCAATCGAAGACAAACCATAGATCAGACCGCCAAATGCACAAGCAGAAAGAAGTACGGAGGGACCGTCGAGTGGGGTATCGCGGTTCTCACCCACATCACTCAGGCGCCAGAGACCAGCCACCAGGATGAGAGCGATGAGCGGCACCATGGCCCAAAAAATGACGTGCCAGGTGAAGCGGTTGAGGATTGCCCCGCCGACTGTGGGGCCCAGCGCCGGGGCGACGGAAATAACCACAGAAATAATGCCCATCACCGTGCCGCGGCGCTGCGGTGGGACCAGAGTCATGGCCACGGTCATGAGAGTGGGGATCATCAACGCAGTCCCGCCTGCTTGCAGGACGCGCCCGAGGAGCAGAGCGACGAAGCTCGGCGCAAGGGCCGCCACCACGGTGCCTGCCAGGAAGAACCCGGCAGAGGCGAAGAAAATCTGGCGCGTGGTGAGCCTCTCCAGCAGGTAACCGGTGGTCGGAATGACGACGGCCATGGTGAGCATGAATCCCGTCAACAACCACTGTGCGCTCGTGGCGGGGATGCCATAGTCCGCCATGATGGCTGGTAGTGCGACGGACAGCGAGGTCTCGTTGAGAATCATGACCATCGCTCCCAGCACCAGGATGCTGAGGTTGATGACTACCTTGGAGGGAATCTCAGCGGACATGCGGCCAGCCACACCTTTCTTTTCTCTGCTCTGGGAATACTCGCGCCAACGCTTCCGATGTCAGCGCGCAAGGAGTTTAGAGTACTCGCAAGCTAGCCGGGGATGCCACATGAGCCAGGGCAGCGAGGTTTCCTCGCTCCCCGGCAGGTGGTGGGGTTTTAAGGAATCGTTTCCATGTTGCGGGACGTGATGACCACGACGCTGCCACCGCTATCCAGGCTGCAGCCCAGCAGCCGGTTTTCTGGGGTATCCTCCCACAGTTTCGGCGCACCGTATGCACAGTGTCCTAGGTCAGTCTCGAGGTGGCCACGGCTTCCGCCCTCGCCAGCCTGCCAATCATGGTTGGCGTATTCATCCAACAATTCCATGGCGTCATTGCAATTCGTGCCGTCCTCTTGCACGTAGACCAAACCGGTGTCTTCACCACGCGTGCCGCTCTCACCACACACCGCACCGGTGTTGGCAATGCCATCCGCGTCCGGTTTCGCCGGGAAGGTATCGGAGTAGTACTGTCCATCATCCTTGACGGTGAAGTGGTGCCCGTTCGACTTGACCACGAACTCATTGCCGCTGTGCGCCTCAAAGGTTCCACCGTCAAAGCTCACGGTCTCGCCCTCGTTGAGCGTTTCAACCTCGGTGGGCCTATAGAACTCGATGGCCCACACAGGGAAGAAGCCACGGTCACTGCGGTAGCTCACCGCGTTTGACCTCCAGCTTTGCATGACTGGCCCCGGATAGATTGGCGGATCAGCAAACTCCACCTTGCAGTTTGGGCCGTCAGTCTCTTCGTGAATGAGGCAGAGGACGCGCCCATCAGGGCTCTTGACGGCCGGGATGGGGTTCGGAATACTCGCCCGATCACCGCCGGCCATAAAGTCCTTCGGATCGCGTTCCTTCAATCCGCCGGGTTTGTCTTTATCGGGCTTGGCGCTGCTCGACGCCGCGGCCTCAGTAGAGCTACTGGAGGCAGACTCAGAGCTAGTGGAGCTGGCTGAGTTCTGTTGAAACTGTGGCTCATCGCCCGCCGGTTCGCTCGTGGAAGAACACGAAGCCACGGCGCAGGCCATGAGGGAGGCAGAAAGGATAGAGAGAAGCTTCTTCATAACAATCATCGTCCCACGAATTAGTGCTGCGCTAGTAGTTATATGTGTATTTCGGAACATCTGGGTGTACAGCGTCGAGAAGAATGACCCGACCATTACCGGACAAATCACCGCAGTGCAGACGGCGTGCATCCGGATCCGGCATGTCAATGTACTCCGGTTCTCGGTAGGAACACTTCCAGCCGTCAAGCTCCAAAATTCCGCGAGAGTTCATTTCTTTGATGTCCCACTCGTAGTTGAAGTACTTGTCCACGATGTCCATTGCAGTCGTGCAATTCGTCCCGTCTGTCTGCACAAAGACTTTCTGACGGCCAAAATTGGTGTCAGCCTCGCCGCAGACGGTACCCACGGGCGCATAGCCATTGGAGTCCGGTTTAAAAGGATAGGTATCCGCCGAAAACTGGCCGCCGTATTTCACGGTGAACTGGTGCCCTTGGGCCTGAACGGTGAATTCATCTGCGCTGGGGGCTTCAAAAACCACACCGTCTATTTCGACCTTCTCGCCTTCCCCCAGCTGCTGCGATGGAACCTGGTCGCCGGCATCCACCACGCCGTTGGGGAAGAAGCCTGCGCCATCTTTGAAGGAAACCATGTTCGCTTCCCATTGCGGGTTCTCGGGGTCAGGCAGGATAGGCGGGTTCTCAAAGCCAACGCTGCACCAAGGCCCTTTAGAGCCCTCAGTCAGAGAACACGACACCCTGCCGTCTGGGCTCCTCACTCCCCAAGCAACCGTGGTCTCATACCTGAACCCAGTGGCGCGGAAGTCCTCGGCATCGCGCTCTTTGAGTCCGGAAGATTGAGAGCCAAACTCCGGCTCGCGATCTGTGGAATCGCTTTCTTCGGCGCTTTCAGAGCTTTGCGCACTGCTTTGAGAACCGGAGGACTCCACAACTTCGAATCGATGGGTTTCCTCGGTTCCTTCATCAGAAGAACACGCAACCAAGCCAGCCGTTACAAGCGGCAGTGTGAGAAGAGAGAGTAGCTTTTTCATGCTTTGTATTTTTCCACGCAGGCAGGCTTCTCGCTGAGTGATGTGCGCTGTGGCAACAAACTGGAGGCTGCAAAACAACAACGCACAAGCCTTCAGCTGTGGGGCTGGTGGCTTGTGCGTTGCGCGCGGAATGTGCCGCGGGGTGAGCTCTGTGCGAGTTGGCCTCGGGCCTACTTCTCCGGCTTCACAATCGGGAAGAGCACGGTCTCACGGATACCCAGGCCAGTCAGGGCCATGAGCAGGCGGTCGATGCCCATGCCCGTGCCGGCTGTCGGAGGCATTCCCTGCTCCATGGCGGCGAGGAAGTCCTCGTCCAAGACCATGGCTTCCTCATCACCGCCGGCGGCCAAGCGCGCCTGATCCTCAAAGCGCTCGCGCTGGATAACGGGATCCACCAGCTCCGAGTATCCGGTAGCCAGCTCGAAGCCGCGCACGTAGAGATCCCACTTCTCGGTCACACCCGGCAGGGAGCGGTGCTGGCGGGTCAGCGGAGAGGTCTCGACCGGGAAGTTCTTCACAAAGATCGGGCCCTCGAGCTGGTCCTCGCAGAGCACCTCCCAGATCTCTTCCACCAGCTTGCCGTGGCCCCAGCCGCCGTCCTTCGGGACGTCGAGCCCGATGACGTCGGCAAGCGCCTTGAGCTCCTCGACGGTGGAGTCGATGGTGACCTCCGGCTGGCCCGGGAACTTGCGTTGCAGAGCCTCGTTGAGTGAGGGGTACATTTCAATCTCCGGCCACTCTTCACCACCGAAGTCATACTCAGTGCCATCCGCCAAGGTGACGGTGGTGGAACCGAAGACCGCACGTGCCACCGACTGGATGGACTCACGGGTGGTACGGGCGCAATCGTTGTAGTCGCCCCACGCGGCGTAGGTCTCCAGCATGGCGAATTCCGGGGAGTGGGAGCGGTCGACGCCCTCGTTGCGGAAGTTGCGGTTGATCTCAAAGACGCGATCGATGCCGCCGACGACGGCGCGCTTAAGGAAGAGCTCCGGCGCGATGCGCAGGTACAGGTCAATGTCCAAAGCATTGGAGTGCGTTACGAACGGGCGGGCTGCTGCACCGCCGTGGAGGGTCTGCAGCATCGGGGTTTCGATCTCTACGAAGCCCTCATCCTCCAGGTAGTTGCGCAGTGCACGCATGACCTTGACGCGGGTCATGGCATTCTTGCGGGCTTCCTCGCGCACGATGAGGTCGTTGTAGCGCTGGCGCACGCGGGTTTCCTCATTCATGTCAGCGAAGGACACCGGAAGCGGGCGCAAGGACTTCGCCGCCATGGTCCATTCGCTAGCCATGACGGAGAGCTCGCCGCGGCGCGAGGCAATTACTCGGCCGTGCACGGAGATGAAATCACCCAAGTCAACGTCGGACTTCCACGCGGCTAGGCGCTCCTCCCCTACCTCTGCAAGGGACAGCATGGCCTGCACCTGGGTACCGTCGCCATCCTGCAGGGTGGCGAAGCACAGCTTGCCGGTATTGCGCATGAAGATGAGGCGGCCGGCGATGGCCACCTCAACGTCAGTCTCCTCACCAGCGCTGAGGTAGGTAACGCCCTCTTCCGCGGCCGGTTCCTCGCCTTCGGCCACTACCTGGAACTGCTGGCGAAGATCCCGCAGAGAGATCGTGCGGTCTACGGTCACCGGATAGGGCTCGGTGCCGGACTCCAACAGTCGGGCACGCTTCTCGCGGCGAATGCGCAGCTGCTCGGGGACGTCAGTAACTTCAGTATTCTTCTTCTCGCTCACGGTTGTCTAGGGTAGTCGATCCCTATACGCTGGCGCGATCCCGGTTCACAGAGTGTTCATCTAGCGGTTAGACAGGATCAACCGCGCGGTCATCTCAACCGTATTAACTCATGACGTCCGTTGCGACACTTCGTTGCGACATCCCCTTGCGCAACCAACGATTTTCGATTTTTGGAGCATAACTTTCATGGCACTCAACGGCCGTAATCTCTTGGCTAACATGTTCACCTCGTCTCGTTCTTCTCTTACCTGCACCTACAAGTGCGGTAATGCCTGTTTCGGCGAATGCGAGAACACCTCCGACAACCCTTACTTCGGCGACCAGTTCTCCCGCCGTACCGCCCTGCGCGCCGGTGGCTTGGCTGTCGTCGCCGTTGGTGGTTCCTCTGCGCTGGCTGCATGCGCTGCTCCGGATGACAACGGGTCTGCGGCGGGCGGCTCCTCCAACAAGACCAGCGAAGTTAAGGGCTCCGACATCGAGCTCACCTCCGCCGAAGGCATGCACTTTGAAGCCGTTGAGGCCAATACCAAGGATGAGGTCGTCATCCCGAAGGGCTATGAGCAGTCCGTTCTGATTGCCTGGGGTGACCCAGTCATCGAGGGCGCTCCGGAATTCGACGTCAACAACCAGACCGCCGAAGCGGCGGAGAAGCAGTTCGGCTTCAACAATGACTTCGCCGGCCTCATCGAGCACCCGGATGACAAGAACCGCATGATCTACATGTGCTCGCACGAGTACACCACCGAGCCGATGATGTTCCCGGACTACGATCCGGAGAACCCCACCGAGGAACAGGTGAAGATCGGCTGGGCCGGTCACGGCCACACTATCCTCGAGGTGTCCAAGGTCAAGGGCTCCGGCGAGCTCAAGCGTGAGTTCGGCCCGCTCAACCGCCGCATCACCGCCACCACCCCGTTCACCCTGGTGGGCCCAGCTAAGGGCACTGACCTGGTGAAGACCTCCGCCGACCCGAAGGGTGAGAAGGTCCTGGGTACCCTCAACAACTGCTCCGGCGGCGTGACCCCGTGGAACACCATGCTCTCCGGCGAAGAGAACTTCGACCAATACTTCGCCGGCGGCGACATCAAGGATAAGAAGGCTGCTGAATCCCTCAAGCGCTTCGGCATCGAGGAAGGCCCGTCCGACCGCAAGTGGGAAAAGTACGATGACCGCTTTGATGTGACCAAGGAGCCGAACGAGCCGAACCGCTTTGGCTGGCTCGTGGAGATCAACCCGCTGGACCCGAAGTCCACCCCGATTAAGCACACCGCAGTGGGCCGCTTCAAGCACGAGGCCGGCAACA
Organism: Corynebacterium intestinale; assembly: GCF_023574125.1. Classification (NCBI taxonomy): domain Bacteria; kingdom Bacillati; phylum Actinomycetota; class Actinomycetes; order Mycobacteriales; family Corynebacteriaceae; genus Corynebacterium; species Corynebacterium intestinale. The sequence continues at coordinate 71,833 of NZ_JAMKFF010000006.1, read as the reverse complement.
TCCACATAACCAAGGATGGCACCGTGGTGTGCTACTCCGGCGATGACTCCCGCTTCGAGTACGTCTACAAGTTCGTCTCCACCAAGAAGTACAAGGAAGGCGATCTCGAGCACAACATGACCATCCTGGACCACGGCACCTTGTACGTGGCCAAGATGGAGGGCAACTCCCCGGAGAAGGAAATCGACGGCTCTGGTGTCCTGCCGGAGGACGGCGCTTTCGATGGCAGCGGCGAGTGGGTCAAGCTGCTGACCTCCGATACTGAGAACAACAAGTTCGAGTCCCACGTGGACGGCATGTCCGCCGAAGAGGTCGCCGTCTTTACCCGTGAGGCCGCCGACAAGGTGGGCGCCACCAAGATGGACCGCCCGGAAGACGTCCAGGTTCACCCGGAGACCGAGAAGGTCTACATCGCGCTGACCAACAATAAGTACCGCGGCGCCACCGGCGAGAACGCTAAGAAGAACAAGGAAGACGCCAAGGAATGGGCTCCGGTCAAGGAGAACAAGAACGGCCTCGTCATGGAGCTCGAGGATGACCACGCCGGTGAGAAGTTCACCTGGAACCTCTTCCTAGTCTGCGGTGACCCGCGTGAGGCCAGCACCTACTTCGGTGGCTTCGACAAGGAGAAGGTCTCCCCGATTTCCTGCCCGGATAACCTGGCCTTCGACAACCACGGCAACCTGTGGATCTCCACTGACGGCAACGCGCTGGACTCTAACGACGGCCTCTACGCCGTGACCACCGAGGGCGAGACCCGCGGCGAGCTCAAGTGCTTCCTCACCGTCCCGGCGGGCGCGGAGACCTGTGGCCCGATCGTCGACGATGACCGCGTCATGGTCAACGTTCAGCACCCGGGCGAGTCTGATGACGCCACCTTCGACAAGGCCACCTCCCACTGGCCTGATGGCGGTAAGTCCACCCCGCGCCCGGCCGTGGTTGTGGTGTGGAAGAAGGGCGGCAAGATCGGTACCGAATAAGGCACCGACGCTGCGTAGTGCGCACTCTTAGGCGGTGCGCAGCTGCGCCTCCAGCACCTCCTGTGCGAAGTCCCACAACGGGGTTGCAACCCCAGCTTTGACGCCCATGCGTCGGATCGCTCCGACCTGGGCGTCTAATTCGTTGGGCAATCCTTCCTTGATATCGCGCTGCATTGAGGACGTGCTGTCCGGGTGCTGCTGGCGGGCAAACTCCATGGTCTGTTCCACCACGTTCTCTGGTAGCTCCACGCCGAGTGCGCGCCCGACGGCCTCAACTTCCCGCATGAAGGCCTCGAGCTGGCCGGGGATTTCCTGGCAGAGGTACCCAATCGGTTTGTCCACCAAGGTGCCTAGAGTGCCTGTCGGGGTGACGAACATGGCTTTCGACCAGACGTCGACAAGCGCGGCGTCGTGGAACTTGCTGGAGGCCCCAGACTTTTTCAACGCGGCCGCCAGCTCCTCGCCCGTACGGCGCAGCGACTCCGGCGCCTCAGCACTCAGCGGACCAAAAGCTAAAGCCAAGGGCCCTGGGTTGCGCTTGATCTGAGCCGGTCCCAGGCGGGTGGCGTAAACGCGGGCGACACCGGCAAGGATGTTTTCCTCCCCGAATTCCTCGGCCGCCAGGTAGGGAATCTCAACCGAGTTGTGCGTGGTCACCACCGGGATCCCCTGCAGGGCCTCTCGGTCCTCCGCGCTGCCAAAGGTCTCGTTGCCCGGCAGCGCCTTCGACGCAATAACCGCCACGTCCAGCCCACCCAAGAGTTCTTTGACCTCAGCAAAAGTTTGGGCAGCCGGGACCTTAATGACCTCGGTGGTGGTGGGTTCCGCGTGGGCGTCGATCAGCGTCACGCCCGTCTCCCCCAACACCCGCAAGGTCTCACCGCGAGCGACGAAGGCGACGTCGTGGCCCGCTGCTTTCAGTTTTCCGCCAAAGTATCCGCCGATGGCGCCGGCTCCCAGAATTCCAATCTTCATGCCTCCAACCTAACTGGTGGAGACCTGCGCCACAGACTTTTATCCGCGCTGTTCTAAGTTACGGAAGCCAATGCCCAACGGCACGCCCGCGTTATCGATGAGCCGCACCCCACCCACGGTAGCGGCGATAAAGAGGCGGGCATCGCCCTCTGCGGGGGCCTCACCCAGGTCGCGTCCGCGCAGCTCGACGTACTCCGACTCCACGTTTGCTGCGGCCAACACTTCACGTGCCACGCGCACAACCTCTTCGGCTCCGGACTCCGCCGCGTACGCACCGGCGGTGAGTGCCGCCGACAGCGCGCTGGCTTGCTCGCGGGCCTCCGGTGCGACGTCAGCGTTGCGCAGGCTCATCACCACTCCGTCCGGCATGCGCACCGAGGGCACGCCCTGCACGCGCGCTGTGATGTGGAGGTCCGTAAAAGCCTGCTGGGTGGCCACGAGCAGCTCGTAGTCCTTCTCCCCCATGAAAACATCACTGGGCCCCAGCGCACAGGTCAGCGCCACAATGCGGGTCAGCTCCGCGCTCACGTCCTCCATGCCGTGGTCGGGTGCAAGGACCCGCGTGCGCTGGCTCTGCTCGCTATAGCGCCACACCACATCAACACCGTCGAGGGCAGAGATGTCCGTCTCTGGGTCCACAGCCACGACGACGATGCCGCCGCGCACGCGCTGCGCCGCCTGCACCAAGGCCAAGTGCCCCGCATGGATATCGCGGCCCAGCGGCACGAGCACCACACGCTTGCCCGTCTTGCGGTAGGCGCTACCAACCATGCGGATGCGCTCAATGTCCTCCACTAGGAGTTGTTCTGCCACGGCGCTTCCTTCCTTACTGCCCACAGTTCCAGTTCTTCAATCTTCTCCTGCCCGCCCACCATGCGGGCGACGTCGCGGTAGTTGCGCGCCATGCCCAGCTCCACGGCGGCAGAATAAGCATCGATGATGTCCCCGGCGTCGAGGTCGAAGGCGCCGCCCATAAAGTTTTCGATAATCCCCGCCTTTATCGCCGCCCACACGCTGAGTGCACCGAGCATCTCCGCGTAGTACAACCGTGCGGCACGTTCGGCGCGCTGCTCCTCCGGCACCGTTTCTGCGGACTGGGAAATCTCCGATAGCAGCAGACCAATGACGGTTTCCGCTACCTCATCGGGCGCGCTCACCGCATAGGAGTCAGCCAATGGTGCTGCGGCAATCGTCACACAGCCTCGTATTTCCAGCTCATCGAGTGCTTCTACCCCAACCAGCAACGAGGTATGAATAATAATCTGCCTAGGGCGCACGTGCTTGGCCACATCCCCAACAGCCGCCTCCAGCTCTCTCGCCGTTGCAGCGATAATCAGTGCATCGAAGCGGTCCAACTCGGAGGGGTCCTCAAGGCTCTCGATGGTGTGGCCGGCCCACTCGAGGCGCCGTGCGAAGTTAAGGCCGGCCCGGGAGTTACCCCAGACCGCCACCCGCATGCGTGGTGCCTTCATCTACTTCTTGTCGCCCTTGTTCTGCTGTTCCTGCTGACGCTTGCGGCGTGCCATGAGCTCCGCCACGGAGACCGCGCCCTCGCGGTGCTCATCGCTGCGGCGGCGGCCACGGGTGCTGGTCTGTGCGGTGTCTGCCTCCGGCTTGCGGTGGCGGTGGTGCGGCTGGGCCGGGGCAGAGTTCTCCTTGATGTGCTGCCCGCCCGCAGCACCCTGGTTCCACTGCACGGCCTGGAAACTATCGGTCTTAAACTCCGGCGCCTTCTGCTGCGGCTTCGGCTGTGGCTGGGGTTTCTCGGCCTTCGGCTTCGGTTGCGGCTTCTGCTGCGCCGCCTGCGGCTTAGGCTGCGTTTCGGTCATTGGGCGAAATGCCGGGGGACGGTTCTGAGAAGGCTGCGGCGCGCCGAAGGGCGATGGGGCTGGGCGGGCGCCCTGCTGATCTGCGGGATTCCCGGCGGGTTTCGTGGCGGGCTGCTCGGCTGGCTTCTGAGTGGGGTGCTGAGCAGGCTTCGCGCCTGGCTCCGCAGCCGGCTGCTGGGCGTTGGCACGGGCATTATCCGCCAACAGGTTGTCCAGCGGGTTGCTCACTGGGTGGGTGGGCTGCGAGCCGAGGCGGCCTGCCACGGCGTCGGCAGAAGGCGCGCCACCGGACTTCTGAGTGAAGTTCACGTTGGTGGCATCGCCACGCTCATCCACGCTCGCGCCGCCGGCCTTGCGCTCCAGCTCCTGGATACGGCGGGCCTCCGCGTACAGGGCGGCAGGTTCGTAGACCCACTCGCGCCCGGAGATCTCCTCGATCTGGGCGCGGATGGCTTCTAGTTCAGAACGGATCTCCGCCAGAACCTCGCTATTGTCTGCTGTGGAAGATCCGGAGGCGGTCAGTGAGGAAGCGGCATGGGCGCGCTCCACCGCCAGAAGCTCGTTGGCCTCATGGGCCTGACGGCGGTAGCGCACCACCAGGAAGAAGCCCAGAACCGCGGCCCACAGGGAGGCGAGCAAAGCGATCTTCAGCGCATTCGCTGAGCCCGAAATCAACATAACCAGGCTGGCAATGACAGCGAGAATGACCAAGACGATGAGCCCGATGGAACCGGCGTCCGTCTTCGAACCGGACTGGGAAGACTCCACCGACGTTGGCGGCTGTGAGTCCGGCTGTACAGAAAACTGGGTCGTCGGGCGATCATCCGGGGCCGACTCGTGCTGGGGCTCAGGGGCGTGGTTCGGACTCGTCATGCCCACTAACTTACCGCTTGTGCACCATCAGATGGAGGTGGCACCTCGCAGTGTCGCTCCAGCACCACTCCGGCAACGCACATCGCGGCACCACCCAGCGCCGAGGTCACCACCCCGGTCAGGTCACCGGACGCAGCAACGAGCTCGCCGGCGCGCGGCACGACATAGACCGCCATTCCCGCATAGGCCCCACCCACGATGGCGCCGGTCCACGCGGAGGCTTTACCGACGAGCAGGAATTGCGCGATAGTCATGGGATTCAGCTGCGAGTTATCCAGGCCGATGCCATGCTCATCGTCCTTGGCGCCGCGCACCTTGAGGGTCAACAGCACACAGACCAGCGCCATGGCCCACAGGGAAATCGACACCGTTGCCGGAATGGCCAGCATTGAGCCATAAAAGCGGGTGGTGAGGATGGCGGCCGCTGCGGCCACGAAGAGGGCCACGCCGACGAGCGCGCTGATCGACGTCCTCTTCATCGCCTACCCCACTTCCTTCACCGCTGCGACCTCGTCCTCATCGAGGCCCGCGATGAGCTCGCGCACCGGGGTGCCGTTGAGCTCCGCGTGCTCATCCGCAGCCAACCACGGCACGAGCACGAAAGCGCGCTCGTGTGCATAGGGGTGCGGGAGGGTGAGCTCCGGATCATCGGAGGTAACGCCGTCTATCTGCACGATGTCCACGTCTAAGGTGCGCGGACCCCAGTGCCGCACGCGTACGCGCTCGGCGGCTTCTTCCAACTTCTGGCCACGGCGCAGCAGCTCCAGCGGAGTGCAGTCCACGTCCACGATAAGCACTGCGTTGAGGAATTCATCTTGGTCAGTCACACCCCACGGCGGGGTGGCATAGACCGGGGAGGCCGCAACGGTCTCGGCGGCGAATTCATCGAAAACGGTCTGCAGGAGCGCGCGGCGATCCTCCATGTTGGACCCGATGGACAAGACAGCGCGCATTAGCCTGCCATCCGCTTCCGGGAGCGGCGCGCTACGACCGCGACGTCGGCAAAGGTGCGCGGGATGGGTGCCTTCGGCTTGTGGATCGTCACCTCGATGGCGTGGAGGATCTCGAAGCGCTGCATCGCGGTCTCGGCGACTTCAGCGGCCACCGTTTCGATGAGATCGCGGGAGGGGCCTTCGACGATGTTTGCTGCGACGTCGGCAAGCTCGGCGTAGTTGACCGTCCGTGACAGGTCATCCTCGATGCCCGCGGTGTCCAACCAACATGTGACGTCCACGATGAAGGGCTGCCCCGTCTTCTTCTCTTCCTCGAAGACGCCGTGGTAGCCAAAGCATTCCAGGCCGGTGAGCTCGATGCGATCCGCCATGGGTTTAAGCCCTCCCCAGCGAAGTCGAGACCACGGTGCCTCCATCGGCGCCGTTGGCGTAGCTACCGGAGGCATGCTCGCCGCCGGTATACGCCGCGCCCGCATTCCAGGCCGCGGCGACATCCACGGCATCGCGGGAGACATCAACCTCGTGCACGCGCACGCCCCACGCTCCCATCTGTGCGGAAATGGCGGTCACGGCCGCGGTGGCCGGATCCGCGAGAAGCGGGCTGGACTCGACACCGCGATCCTCCCGGATGGCGGCGAGGAAGCGCTTGCGGGAAGCGCCCACAAGCAGCGGGAACTCGCCCTCCAGGAATTCCGGCAACGCCTTGAGCAAAGCCCAGTTATCCTGCGGGGACTTGGCAAATCCCAGGCCCGGATCCACCACGATATTGTCGTGGCTAACACCTGCCTGGAGGGCGTTATCGGCGAGCTTCGCCAGGGACTCGTGGACATCGCGCACCACGTCCCCGCCGTGGTCGGCCACACCGGCGGCCGAACCGAATTGGACGGTGCGCCAGTGCATGAGGCACACCGGCAGACCGGTAGCCGCCATAGTGCGGTACATCTCCGGGTCGGCGGCACCACCGGAGACGTCATTGATCATGTCGGCACCAGCTTCGGCGGCAGCTTGAGCAACCGAGGCTCGCATCGTATCCACGGAGGTCTTGATCCCCTCCTCGTGCAGCGCCTTGATGACGGGCACGACGCGGTGCTCCTCTTCTTCGGCCGCGACACGCACTGCACCCGGGCGGGTGGACTCGCCGCCCACATCGATCATGTCCGCGCCGGAGGCCACCAAGTGCCGGGCGTGCGCGATGGCGTCGTCGACATTAATCCAGCGTCCGCCGTCAGAGAAGGAATCTTCCGTGACGTTGACGATGCCCATGACCAGCGTGCGGCCGGGGACGGTGAGGTTGCTGACTGCCATGGAAACTAGCTCCTAATGAGGCTCATGACCTCCGCACGGGAGGCCGCATTCTTCTTGAAACCGCCGCGGACCGCGGAGGTCGTCGTGGTAGCCCCCGGCTTGCGGATGCCGCGCATGGCCATGCACAGGTGCTCGCACTCGATGACCACGATGACGGACTGTGCGTGGAGGACGTCCACGAGGGCGTTGGCGATCTGGCTGGTGAGGCGTTCCTGGACCTGCGGGCGCTTGGCGTACATATCCGCCAGGCGGGCCAGCTTAGACAGTCCGGTGACGTGGCCGTCGGGGCCCGGGATGTAGCCGATGTGCGCCTTGCCGTAGAAGGGCACAAGGTGGTGCTCGCACGTGGAGTAGATGGGGATATCGCGCACGAGGACGAGTTCCTGGTGCTCCTCCGCGAAGGTCTTGTGGAGGACCTCGGTCGGATCTTGGTGCAAGCCGGCAAAGACCTCCGCATAGGCGCGGGCCACGCGGGCCGGGGTTTCGCGCAGGCCCTCGCGGTCGGGGTCCTCGCCGACGGCGATGAGAAGCTCGCGGACGGCTGCTTCGGCGCGCTCGTGATCGAACTCGCGCTGCGCCGGGATGTTATCGCTCATTGGTCTCGCCGTCCTTGTACGGGTTGTTGCGGTATTCGTTGTCTCCCCAGCCGGGCGCGCCCCAGGCGTGATCCTCCGGCTTGGCGTGGCGGCCGCGGCGTTCCGGTTCGCGCGGCTGCGGCTGAGGTTCTGGCTGCGGCTGGGATTCTGGCTGCGGTGCAGCGGACTCCGGCACACGCGGAATCTCTTGGGTGTCCTCGCTACTGGGCCCTGCCTGCTCTGGGGCCACGGTCTCCTCCTGCGCCGCATCGCTGACAGCTTCGTCCTCGCTCAGCTCGCGGCCAGTGGGTTCGGTGATCTCGGATTCGCCGAAGAAGGTGTTGCCCTTGTCCGGGTCCACATAGTCACCTGCGTGCTGGCCAAAGCTGAAGCCGATCTCCTCGACCGGCGCCGCCGATGCAGTGCCACCGGCTTCGCCGCCGTTCTCCTTCGCGCGCTCAAGCTCCGCCTGGCGGCGCTCGCGGGCGGCGCGGGAGGCGTCGAGAAGCGTCATGCGTTTCGGCAGTTCCTCACCACGCTCCTGGGCCAGCTCCACCGGGGTCTTCACCGGCTCGCGGCCAGCCTGGCGCGGGAAGCGGGCGTCCTCGTTCGGGAAGACGTCGAAGGCCTCGCGCGGCTCGATGCCCTCGAAGATGCCCTCGAGGTCCGGGCGGCGCAGGGTTTCCTTCTCCAGCAGCATCTCGGCGAGCTTATCCAGGTAGTCGCGGTGCTCGGACAGGATGTCATAGGCCTGCTGGTGCGCGCGGTCCAAGAGGTACGCCATCTGCTCATCGATCTTGGTGGCCACGGAATCCGAGTAGTCAATGGTTCCACCGCCGCCGGCATAGCTGAAGGGATCGCCCTGCTCCTGGCCGTACTTGACGGTACCCAGGTCCGGGCTGAAGCCGTATTCGGTCAGCATGGAACGCGCGATCTTGGTGGCGTGCTCGATATCGGAGGAGGCACCGGTGGTCGGTGCGCCGAACACGAGCTCTTCCGCGGCACGCCCGCCCATGGCGAAGACGAGGCGAGCGAAAAGCTCGTCGCGGGTGTACATGCCCTTGTCGTCTTCCTGCGCGGTCATGGCGTGGCCGCCGGTGCGGCCGCGGGCCAGGATGGTCACCTTGTAGACGCGCTCAATGTCCTTGAGCGCCCACGCCGACAAGGTATGGCCGCCCTCGTGGTAGGCGGTGACCTTCTTCTCATGCTCAGAGATGATCTTGCTCTGGCGGCGCGGGCCGCCGACGACGCGGTCGGTGGCCTCCTCCAGCGCGTCGTAGGTAATGACGTTGCCGCCAATGCGCGCGGTGAGCAGGGCAGCCTCGTTGAGAACGTTGGCCAGGTCCGCACCGGACATGCCGGCGGTGCGCTTGGCCAGCTGCGCCACGTCCACTTCCTTGGCCAGCGGCTTGTCCTTAGCGTGCACGCGCAGAATCTGCTCGCGGCCGGCCAGGTCCGGATTGGTCACCGGGATCTGGCGGTCGAAGCGGCCCGGGCGCAGAAGCGCCGGGTCCAAGATGTCGGGACGGTTGGTGGCGGCGATGAGGATGACGCCCTCACGGTCACCGAAGCCATCCATCTCCACGAGCAACTGGTTCAGCGTCTGCTCGCGCTCATCGTGGCCGCCGCCGGTACCGGAACCACGCTGGCGGCCCACGGCGTCAATCTCATCGACGAAGATGATGCACGGGCTATTCTGCTTGGCCTGCTTGAACAGGTCGCGCACGCGGGAAGCACCGACGCCGACGAACATCTCCACGAAGTCGGAACCGGAAATGGAATAGAAAGGCACGCCGGCCTCACCCGCAACGGCGCGGGCCAGAAGGGTCTTACCCGTGCCGGGAGGGCCGTACAACAGCACGCCGCGCGGGATTTTCGCGCCCAGCGCGTGATAGCGCTCCGGATCATCCAGGAAGTCCTTGATCTCCTGGAGTTCATCCACCGCTTCATCCGCACCGGCAACATCCGCAAAGGTGTTGGTGGGCATGTCCTTGGTCAGCTCCTTGGCCTTGGAGCCACCAATGCCGAACATGCCGCCCGCGCCCTGCTGCATGCGGGTCATAAGCCAGAACAGCAGCGCGAAGAGGATCAGCATCGGCAGCAGGAAGCTGATCATGGAACCGATGAAGGAATCCTGCGTCACCTTGGTCTGGTACTTCTCCGCACCAGAGCCCTTCACCGCGTTAAAGACCTGCTCGGAGGCGCGGGCCGGGTACTTGGCAATGACCTCTTCGACGCCTTCCTGCTCCTCCACCGTCACCGGCTTCTTGAGCTTGAGGCGCAGCTGCTGCTCGCGGTCATCGATCTGTGCTTCCTCGACGTTCTTATCCGTCAGCTGCTGCATGGCCACGGAGGTGTCCACCTGCTTGAAGCTGCGGGCATCATTGCTAAAGAACGTGAAAGCGTACAGCAGGATGAGAACTAGGCCCGCGATCGAGCCATAGCGGATGATGTTCTTATTTTTCATTAATTACCTTGCGAATTCGAGGCCTCATGCAACAGAGGGCAAGAAAAACTAGTCGTTGCTGTATACCGCAGGCTCCAGCGTGCCCACATAGGGCAGGTCACGGTAGCGCTCCGCAAAATCCAGACCATAGCCCACGACAAACTCGTTGGGGATATCAAAGCCCACGTCGAAGAGATCCAGCTCCGCCTTGACTACCTCAGGCTTGCGCAGCAGCGTGACCACTTCCAGTGAACGGGGGTGGCGGCCCTGCAGGTTGCGGATGAGCCAGGACAAGGTCAGGCCGGAGTCGATGATATCTTCCACGATGACCACATCACGGCCCTCGATATCGCGGTCCAGGTCCTTCAAAATACGCACCACGCCCGAGGAGGAGGCCGAGTTGCCATAGGAGGACACCGCCATGAACTCCAGTTGGGACGGAATGGTGAGCTTGCGGGCAAAGTCCGTCAAGAAGAAGACCGCACCCTTGAGCACGCACACCAGGATGAGGTCATCATCGGCGTTGCTGTATTTCTCGGAAACGCGGTCCGCCATCTCTTGGATGCGCGCCTGAAGATCGTCTTCGGCGACGAGTACGTTTCTAATGTCCTCTCCATAAGGATTGGCGGGGACGGCTGAATCATGGGTGTCGTGCACGTGAGCGCTCCTTTGCTGACCGAGGCAATAGTGACAGTTTGCCACCAACGCGTGCGACTTCCAACCTTGTACCTCTCTTTTCACCACGGACGGCGACTGGCCCCTGCCCATGCCACTGCACGCACAGGGCATCGATGCCGCGCACCGCCTCGCGCGTAACCTCTACCCCTTCCTCGCGCAGCCACGCGGCAATCGCCCGGCGGCGCTTCGGCTCGGGAAGGGCGGCCAGCTCGGCGCAGTCGGGGGTGGGGTGGGTGGTGAGGAAGGCGTCGTCAAGCGCGGCGTCATAGGCTGCCTGGGCCAAAGCCGGCACGGGGTCACCGCCCAGGATCTCCTGCAGGCGCGGGAGGATCTCGCGGCGCAGCGCCACGCGGCGAAAGGCCGGGTCCTGGTTCTGGGGATCGTGCCAGACGTCCAGCTCCAGCTCCGCGCAGGCGGCCTCGGTCTGGGCGCGGCGCACACTGAGCAGGGGCCGCAGGACGTGTACACCTTCGACTGTGGAACGCTCGCACATGCCCGCCACCTTCCCCCGCAGGGCGCTCAGCAGCAGGGTTTCGGCCTGGTCATCGGCGGTATGAGCCACCGCCGCCTCGCCCCAGGGCGCGAAGGCACGGTACCGGGCGGCGCGGGCTTCGGCCTCCACGGAGCCGTGCTTGGCGACGTCCACCGACAACACCTCCGCCCCCGCCCCCAATCCACGAGCCTGGTCGGCAGCCCGGCGCGCCTGTGCGGCCGAGCCTTCCTGTAGGCCGTGGTCGACGCAGAGCGCTGTGACCTCATGACCTTCTGCGACGAGGGCCGCGGTCAGCGCCAGCGAGTCGGCCCCGCCGGACAAACCCACCGCGATGGCCCGCGGTTGCTGCCCCACCACGGCGCGGGCGGCCACCCGGCAGGCCAAGAAGTTGGGGCTTTTACGTGGCCAAAAAGGTTTCTTAGAAGTCATGGAGTGCGGCGGCGAGGGCGTCTTGGGCCTGGCGGGCGGAGGTGACTTCGCCGTCGTTGACCAGGAAGGCGAAGGCATAAACCCGGCCCGACTGGCCTTGGGCGGTGCCGGTCAGCGCGGAGGTTCCGGTGAGTGTGCCGGTCTTGGCGCGCACGAAGCCGCGGGCGGGCGAATCGGAATAGCGCTCATAAAGGGTTCCTTCGCCGCCGGCGAGGGGGAGGTAGCCCAACAGTGGGCGTAGCTCTTCGGTGGCCACGGCTTGGTCCGCGATGTGTGCGAGGAGGCCTGCCGGGATGCGATTATCGCGGGAGAGGCCGGAGCCGTCTTTTAAGGTGACGCCGTTGACGTCGATGCCCGCGCCGCTGAGCACGTCGAGGGTGGCCTGCGCGGCGCCGTCGAAGCTTGCTTCCGCGTCTTGGCTGATGGCCAGCTCGCGGGCGATGGCCTCTGCCATGACGTTATCGGAGTCCTTCGCCGCTTGCTGCGCGCGCAGGGCCAACGGCTCGGACTCGCTGGAGGCGATAGCCTCCGCGTTGTCGGGTGCGGGGGCCATGTCGACTTTATCGGTACCCAGGCGTTTGGCGAGCGCGCGGGCGACGTCGAGTGCCGGCTCATGGGAGCGCGGGACGTCCCCGGTCTTCTCCCCGATGCGCCCGCCGTAGAGCATGGCTGGCTGGATGGGTGCGACATAGCCACCGTCGATATTGTCATCGTCCCAGCCGGGAGCCTGGTCGGGGCCGGCCCAGACGGAGGTATCAATGGATACTCGGTTGACGGTGCTCATGTGCTTCTTGATCTGCTCCGCGAGCTCATCGAGGCGCTCGTCCGTCAGCCACACATCGCCGGAGGCTTTGATGACCACGTCGCCATCGTTATCGCCTTTGACCACTTCCGTGGTGAGGCGTTCTTCTTCATCGAGCGCGAGCGTTGCTGCGGCGAGGGTGAGGACCTTGGTCGAGGAGGCAGGCGTGAGCGGCTTTGCGGGTTCGCGCTCCCACAGCACCTCGTGGGTGGTGGTGTCGATGACCTGACCGCCGAAAGTGGCGAGGGCTTTGTCTTTGCCCAGTTCATCCAACTTCGCTTTGAGCGTGGCGGGGTCTATCTCACCAGGCTCGACGGGCTGGAGCAGCGTTTCGGGTTCTTCCTGCTTATAAGGTTGGCCGTGGTCCAGTTGATCGTAGGTGCGCTGGACTTCTACGCCCACTGCGGCCGTCGCCGCCACGACGCCGGCCGTGACGAGGGCCGCAGTACTCCACCAGACATGCTTAGCTTTCATCGCCCTTTAGACTAGCGCGGTAGACTATGCGGAGCACATGCCAACCTATTAGTTATGGAGGATTCAGCCGTGAGCGTTGAAGTAACCATCGAGATCCCTAAGGGCTCCCGCAACAAGTACGAGATCGACCACGAGACCGGCAAGGTCCACCTCGACCGCTACCTGTTCACCCCGATGGCCTACCCGGCTGACTACGGCTTCATCGACCACACCCTGGGTGAGGACGGCGACCCGCTCGACGCACTAGTGATCCTCCCGGAGCCGGTCTTCCCGGGCGTTGTCGTGGAGGCCCGCATTCTCGGCGTATTCAAGATGACCGACGAGGCCGGCGGCGACGACAAGCTGCTCGCCGTCATCGATGACCCGCGCTGGGAGCGCTACCAGGACATCAACGATGTGGAGCAGCACATCAAGGACGAGATCGAGCACTTCTTCGTCCACTACAAGGACCTAGAGCCGAACAAGGAAGTTACCGGCTCCGGCTGGGGCGACAAGGCTGAGGCAGAGAAGATCCTCGACGAGGCTAAGGCTCGCTTCAAATAATTCGCACTTCTAAGGGACGTTTCGATCAAATAGGGCCCAAAATCCGAGGGTTTGAGAGGCCTTAGTTGATCGAAACGTCCTTTTTCTTTGTCACCGCGACAACTCCTCGTTCGTGACGTACGATTCGATCAAATAGGGGGCCGAAAACAGCGGTTTCTGGGGGCTTATTTGTTAGAAACGTACTCATCGGGGGCACATGGAAATTTTCGAGGGACGCGCGGGGACTCGCCGCGCGGCCAATGGCCAGGCAATCAAGATTTGTCGCGGTCTGTATTTATCTGCGGTGCCAACGCCGCGCGAGCTCGCTGAAATCGTCTCAAGACGCTGGCCAGACTCAGCCTTGGATGGCTATTCCGCCGCCCAGCAGTATCTTGGCCAAGAACTAACTTTTCCGCTTCACTTCCTGCGCGCAGGAACGATGGCACCGAGCACGTACTTCCGGAGCCGACGGGCGCGGCCCAAAGCGCTGGGCAGCATGAATGGGGTAAACGTGTGTAGCCCGCTGCAATGCGTTGAGGCGATGGAGCACGAGGATGCCGTGGCCTTCATCGAGGCCTTCTTCGCCGGGCCGCATGGGCGCTCGCGCATCGAGACGGAACAGCTGGACTTTCGCCGCCTGCCCAAGCACACGCGTGAGGTGTTGGAAAAGGCCATCGTCGGGGCGGATAGCAAGCCGGAGCGCGACCTCACCCGGGGTCTCGATCCCCACGTCAAAGTCCGCAACAACGTGCGGATTGGCCCCTACCGCTGGGACTTGCTCCTAGAGGAACACAAGGTGGCCATCGAGGTGGACGGATACGCCTACCACAAAGGCGAGAACCGGCAGCGTTTCGAGATCGACCGCCAGAAGCTTAACGACGCCATCCAGCGCGGCTACCGGCCCCTCCACTTCACCGCCGCCACAATTGAGCACCACCTCGACGTCGCGGTTCACCAGGTCCTCGCGGTCATCAAAGGGCGGGGCGAGCTCGTTCCACCGCCGTGGAAGTGGCATCACTACTGGCGGTGGGAAGGCGAACGTTGCGGCTAAGTCGCCGCAGCTTACTTAGGATCCGCAACGTGCTTAGGAACCACAGTGGGAGGCAAGCCAACCATCGAGCTCCGATTCCGGGGCATCGGGGGCGATGGGGTCCTCGGCGAATTCCTCGCCCGTGCGGGCCTTGTCCTTGGCCGTGGTGAGCATGAGCGAGCGGCCGTCCGGGTAATCCAGGACCACGTTGGCGGAGGCGTAGCCGGCGGTCGGCTCGCCGAAGGTGCGCACGTTGTCCAGGCCGCGGAAGGCCAGGAGGGTGGCCTCGCCGGAGGACGCGGTTTCGTCGTCGGTGAGCACGGCGACGGGGACCTCAAGCTTGCCGCCCGTCGTGGTGGTGGGCGTGCCACCGCCGGTGACGGAGTTGCCGTCGATGGTGACGTCAGAGGTCCCCATCCGGCTGACGAAGGAGAGCGCGGTGCCATCCGGCAGCAGGGGGCTTAAGCCCGCGTACATCGGGCCCATGTCACCGCCGCCGTTGCCGCGCAGGTCCACCACGGCAGCGCACGCCTCCGGGTGGGCAGTCAGGCCTTGAGCCAAGGTATCGGCATAGGCCTGGCCGTCATTATGGCGGCCAATCGACGGCACGGTGGCGCGCAGGACACCGTCGTCGAAATCGACCGAAGGCTCGGTGCGCTCAATGGCCTTTTCTTTTTCGGCGCTAAAGACGCTGGAGTGCTTGCCGCCTGCGGCGTCAATGGCGGCATCGAGGAGCTCAGCGTTCGTGGGGTCCTCTTTGAAAGCCTCGCGGGCGCGCTGGAATTCCTCGCTCTCGCCATAGATTCCGGAGATCGCTGCAGTATCCACCATCGCTGTATTGATGCGCTTCTCGCTGGCGTTGAAGAGGAAGTAGGGCTTGCCCAACAGCGCCCCACCATAGGAGGGGCCGAAGAAGTACACGGCCGCGACCACGGCGATGAGGGCAACAAGGAACAGTCCGCCGAAGATTTTCAGTACAGTTTTCATTCTTTCCTTCCTCCCGTGCGCAGCACGTAACCGCGCAGGGGTTCAACAATGACAATGGCTAGCAGCGTGACCAACCAACCTATGGCCAGGAATCCGAAGGCCATGAGCATGCGGCCGAGAACATCGACGTCGCTTGAATCGACACTGGAGAAGAACATCAGCGAGGCGATGCCACCGCCGAAGAGGAAGCCGAAGAAGCTCAAGCCCACGACCGGCCCCATGACGGTCCAGGCACCGGAGCGGAACTGGAAGCCGCGCGGCACGCCCATGAGATCCAGGGAGCGGATGAGCTCCTTGTCCTCAAAGATGCCGGAGACCTGTCCCAGGATGATGGACATGGTGGTCAGCGTGAAGCCAAAAATGAGGGTTAATAGAACACCGGTGGAGATGTCCTTGAACACCACGTTCATCCCCGGGTCTTCCTTCAACACCAGGGCCAAAGCGTCTGCGCCCAGGGGTGCGGCAACGAGGAATCCCGCCAAGTAGCCGAAGAAGCCGATGGCCGCACTCCGCCGCCAGGCGGGGCGCGCATTACCTGCCACTCGCTGGCAGGCCACGAAGTGCGCGGTGCCCGGGAAGAGGGACAAGATGTGCGCGCCGAGCTGCAGGATGAAGGGAGCGATGAGGTTGATGCTCATCAGCATGCCGAACATGACCACGATGACCATGGCGGTCGGCGGGCCCGCCTTGCCGGAGAGGAAAACCCCACCGACCGCCACGATGATGAGGAAGACGATGGCGCGCCACCAGCGATAAGCCGCGGGCATCTGACGCTTGGCCACGCCCAGCGGGCTCACCCGCACCCGGCGCATGCCGACGAGTGCTGCGCCGATGGCCAGCAGGAAAAGCACACCCGCCACGGCGAGGTAGCCCCACCACGGGAGGAGAAGCTCGGACAGAGCAATGAAACGCATCTGGAAATCCAGCTGGGTGAAGACCGGCGCGACGAGCAGGCTGATCAGCCCGCCGAGCACGATGCCGATCACCGCCTGCAGGCCCGTCTCCACGATGACCATGCGCTCCACCTGGCGGGAGCTCAATCCCAACAGGCGCAGGGTGGCCAGGCGCTGCTCCCTGCCGGACGCCCCCAGGACGGCGGCTTGGGCAGTGAGGTTAAACAGCGCCGGAAGGATGAACGCACAAGCAAAAAGGGCTAGGGCAAACCAGGGATAGAGGAAGGCCTCCATCTCATTGCCGAAGGCCTCCTTGAGTGCCGGGGCGGCATCCTCGACGTGCTGGGCGCGCTCCCAAAACATCCAGGTGCCGCCCGCGACCAGGAAGGCGATGGCGGAGCCAATGGTCAGGCTCACAATCGCCAGCACCGAGACAATTCCTGTTCCGGATCGCGCGCGAATGGATTCGCGCTGCAGGTCAAAGACCAAAGTCGCGGTGTTCATCGAATCACCTCGAGGCGGCGGTCGTCGTGGATGATGCCATCGCGAATCTCCACGCGACGCTGCATCCAGTCGGCCACCTTCGGGTCGTGCGTGACCATGACCAGGCTGGCACCCGACTGGCGCACGATGGTGGTGAGCATCTGCATGACCTCGTGGCCCGTGGACTGGTCCAACGCACCGGTCGGCTCATCGGCGAAGACCACGCCCGGAGAAGCCACCAGCGCACGCGCAATAGTCACGCGCTGCGCCTGACCGCCAGAAACCTGCGCTGGGCGGCGCTCCGCCAAACCACCCAGGCCCAGCTGGTCCAGCAATTCCATCGCGCGCTTGCGGGCCGCACCCCGCCCCATACCGTTGAGCATCGCAGGCAGCGCCACGTTGTCCACGTTGCTCAGCTCCGGCAGCAGCTGGCCGTCTTGGAAGACGAAGCCGAAGTTGCGCAGGCGGGTGCGGGAGCGGGGACCGTCGCCAAGCGCGGAGAGCTCCTCATCCCCGTAGCGCACACTGCCGTGCGTGGGGGTGAGCACGCCGGACATGCAGTGCAACAGCGTGGACTTGCCGGAGCCGGACGGCCCCATGACGGCCACGAGCTCGCCCGGTTCAATGTCGAGGGAGATTCCAGCGAGCACCGGGCCGCCGCCGAAATCCTTGGTGATGTCTGTCAGGGAAAGTGTCTGTGCCATGTCTCTCATTCCACCGTGAAGGGCCCGCAGAAAGAACAGCCCTAGCGTTGCTCTTTACGGTAGTGCCAGCACTACCCCTGCAGTTGGTGGCGCCCGTTATGCTGAAAGCCGTGTTCCGAAGAAAGCCCCAGCCCACCAACCATGAGCAGCAGCAAGCGGAGAAGATTGCGCAGCTCACGGCCTCGCGCCGCGCCATCGCGGATGCCTATGAGGTGGAGCGCGCCCGCATCGAGCGCGACTTACACGACGGCGCGCAGCAATACCTCGTGGCCGCGAGCATGAAGTTGGGGGAGGCTCTTCTCGACGCCCCCTCTGACCTCACCGAGCTGCTTACCGCCGCCAAACAGGACGTGGACCGCGGCCTCAAATCCTTGCGCGCCACGGTGCACGGCATCCACCCGCAGGTGCTGCAGGATCACGGTTTGGTGACCGCGCTTGCCGACGTTGCTTCCTCCCACGGCCCCCACGTCAGCGTCTTCGCCCCGCATCCTTTGCCCAAGCTCTCCGCCTCCGTGCTGGCCTGCGGCTACTTCTTCGGCACGGAGGCTTTGACCAATGCGGCCAAGCACGCGCCCGGCGCGCCGGTGTCTGTTTTAGTGACCGCGGATGCCTCCTTGAAAATCGCCGTGGTAGATGAGGGGCCAGGCGGCGCGCGGGTGGTGCCGGGCCACGGCTTGGCGGGGATGGCCGAGCGCCTCGCGGCTTTCGGCGGGGAGATGACGCTATCCTCTCCCCCGGGCGGGCCGACGAGGCTGGCGTGCTCGATTCCTCTTCTTCTCGATCGCGGACAGTCAGGAGTTTAAGAAATGAGTTTGAGAATCGTCGTGGCGGATGACTCCGCCATTTTGCGCGAAGGTTTAGCTGGCCTTCTGGAGCGCCGCGGGCATCAGATTGTGGGCCAGGCGGATTCCGCCCCGGAGCTTGAGGCCGTGATGGATAAGCTGCGTGATGAGCTTCCGGACATCGTCATCACGGACGTGCGCATGCCACCAGGCATGGGCGATGATGGCTTGAAAGCCGCCGTGAACTTGAGAAATGCATACCCGGGCTTACCCGTCATGGTGCTCTCCCAGTATGTAGCGCCCGCATATGCGGTGGAGCTCTTCGACTCCCCCGATGCCGGCACAGGCTACCTGTTGAAGGACCGCGTCTCCGAGGTGCGGGACTTCCTCTCCAGCCTGGACGTGGTGGCTCAGGGCGGCACCGTCATCGATCCCACCGTGGCGCAGGCGTTAATGAGCTCCGGGCGCAGCGGTCTGGGCGAGCTCACTCCACGCGAGCGCGAGGTTCTCGAATTAATGTCCCGCGGCAAGTCCAACAAGGACATCGCCGCCGAGCTCGTCCTGTCTTCCGCCGCGGTGGCCAAGCACGTTTCCAATATCTTCACCAAGCTGCGGCTGGACCCCAGCGAGGACAACCGCCGCGTGAAAGCCATTCTGGAATACCTCTCAGCACACCGCTAAAGCCCGCGCCCGCCCACCGTCCCACACGAGCGCCCTGACAGAGACCGTCCACAGGATCCCAAGGAAACTGTGACGCAAGACACATAAGCTTGTCCGTGCCCTTACCCAACCCACTCTGGAAGGACCCCGCTTAATGGACGTGCAGCTCAACATCGTGCGCTTTAACCGAGAAAAGATTGCTGACCATGACTATTTTCTGGAGTTAATTCAGACGGAAGGGCTGGACTCCTTCCGGAAGCCGGATCCAGAAATGGAAGAAGCATCGGCCGCACTCTCCAAACTCTTCGGACAGGACGTGCCCGCGCATTCGGCCGTCACGGTCACGATGGATTCGAGCAATTTAGAACTCCAAGAAAAGCTAGCTTTGCTGGCGTATTACCACGGCTTGGTGGTCTTCATTGGAACCACGGACATCCTCTTTAATGCGACTGGAATCCCCACGAGCAGCAATGGCCTTTCCTCCATCAGGAACTGCATGGGAACTATGTGGCGACAGGTCAGCAGACCGATGCTTGATCGCGCCTTTGAGGACGCCCTGCGCCTGCCGGTGTCCGAGCAAACGTGGCTTCAGGTAGTCAACTATGGCTCGGAAGAACGCAGCTACGGCCTCGATATGTCCATGCACGTGCGCGCAAGCGGGCAGTTCGAACTGATATGGTCCAGCCTCCCTCCAGAGGCCACTGAACCAGTATTCCGCACGCTCACTGTCGATACTTACGAAGAAGCACGAGAGATTCTGCTTTCCTTCAGTGATCACAACCCGTTGATCGAAGAACTTGCGTGGGAGCCGTTGCCTCAACGTGAATCTAAGCCAATCCTGGATGCTTCAGTCCGCCACGAAACACCCTGGCGCCGGCTGGACGCGGTGAAGGAGCTCCCCGCAGGCGTGATGGTCCATCTACACAAATGGCCAACGTTTTCCCTGGCCTACGGCCGCAATGCGCAAGGACAGTGGACCGCGAAGGTTTACGATAACCTCGGCACCGACAATGTGCAGACCTTCGACATCGCAGACGAAGTCATCGCAGTGGCGGAGCACTATTTGGACGGCAACGGCGAGATGATTTCCACGGTCTTCCCGGACTCTTCATCTTCGGATCCGGCACCGTACACCACGGTCACCGCAATGGAGCTTCCGGAGCGCGAGGAGCAGTGGACAGAAGCATCAGTATGCATGATGCACCGCATCCGTGCTGACCATAATGGCGAGCCCAGCCCTCGGATGCAGAAATATATTGAGAGGATTAACTCAAAGCTCGGAAGCGAAATCCTCCTCGCCGAGGAGCACGTGGAGGCACAAGCACTCACTCGGCTGCTCATCCCTGCCGACGTCAGGTCGGTCACAATAGAGAGGCTTACTCATCTGGCGCAGGATCATGGCATTTCGCTTGTTGTCGATGATTCCCTGGCACTGTACAACCCGTCGGGCAAGCCGCTTCCGGGGGCTGAGAGCTGCCAGTTGAAGCTACTCGCGGATAAGTTGTATGTGAACACTTGGGAGGTGACCACCTCCTCCTCCGTACTCGAAGCAGGCCTTCGCCTCTTCACAGGATGGAGGCTTGAGGTTCGATCCGGGAGTCAGGTGGACTTCCAGGAGCGTTATACCTTGGAAACAACCTATACGGGCGACAACGTTTCGCTTGACCTTGTCACCCCCGACGGGAACCTACACGAAATCCCATCCATCCCACTGCCCCTTGCTCTGGATTTGATGGTTGAATTCACCTACTCCCCGGCGCAGTTGGTGGACAAAGTGAATTGGCAAGATCAGAAGTCGTCCTCAGATATCCCTGAGGAAGAGCGCTTCATGGTCAACGCCACGGTCTTCGGCTCAGCTGCGTATCTTTTCAACGATGACCTTCTCGAGGCAGTTCGCCAGGACGGCTTCCCCGAAGTGGGAGCGTGGGTAGCAGCCTTTGACCGAATAGTCCCGGGCGACTACTGCCAGGTCGACCGCGTGCAACCCTCAGAAACAGGAGCGGCACGCTACCTCGTCGAATGGGGCCACAACAACGGTGAGGAAGAAAACTTCCAGATGCTCCTAGAGGACATCGACGAAGCCTTGTCCCTCCTTGAACGGTTTGTGAACGGGGACCGCGCAGAGTTTGAAGCTCTTCCGTGGACGCGACGAGTGGAGTAACAACACTAGGCCCTATGCGTGACTAGGGTATGGGGCATGAGAAACGTAACGCCACAGGAAGTACCTGAGAACGCCCAGCTTATCGACGTCCGCGAGGACCACGAGTGGAACACCGAGCACGCCCAGGGCGCCACGCACATCCCGATGGGCGAACTAGTTGATCGCATCGACGAGATTGACCCGGACCAAGACATCTACGTCATCTGCCACCTAGGCGGGCGCAGCATGCAGGTCTGCCAGTACTTGGAGCACACCAAGGGCTGGGACGTCATCAACGTCGAGGGCGGCACGGATGGTTGGAAAGCACAAGGCTGCCCTATGGTTTACCCAAACCACTAGTGGTACCATTTGCGGTACCATACAGGTGTGGTTTCCAAGATAGAAAAGATCCTCACAAAGATGCGGGCCTCACGGACAAACGTCCGCTTCTCAGAGCTGCAACTTGTATGTGACTTCTATTTCGAACGCCAAGAAAGCGCCGGAAAGAAACGGCGTGGAACTTCGCACATCGTTTATAAAACCCCATGGCAGGGAGACCCCCGAGTCAATATCCAAGAGGGGCACAACGGGAAAGCGAAGCCCTTTCAGATTCGCCAAGTTTTAGCCGCCATCGACCACCTCCCCTAGGAGCAGATCATGAATCTCGCAGACAAATACACTTACCAAACCGCTTGGTCAGAAGAAGATGGCGAGTTCGTTGCCACAGTCCTAGAGTTCCCTTCCCTGTCATGGCTGGATGCTACTGCGACCACCGCAGAAGCCGAGTTGCGCAGCGTCGTCGAAGAAACTCTAGAAGATATGCAACGCAACAATGAACACATCCCAGAACCATTCGGACAGCGAAGCTACTCGGGGAAGTTCAACCTCCGCATACCTCAGTCACTTCACCGAGACCTGACCATCGAAGCAGAACGGGAAGGCGTTTCTCTCAACACACTCATCGTGCAGAAGCTAGCCTCAGCCTGAAACTAGTGGGCCACAACCCATAATTTAGGCATGCCACCGTAGGCGCGTTAGAATCATCGGCATGCCTTCATTGAATTCTGTTTCCATCCCTACCGCACTCCTGGAGTCCCCCTCCTTCCAGCTGGAGCGCCTCCGCCGCCGCACCCGCGAAGGCGTCGAGGCCGCGCTGCAAACACAGCGGACTACCTTGCGCGAATACTGGGTGCTCACCTGCCTCGTTGCAGAGACCGCGTCCTCCCAGTCCGCCCTGTCGGAAACCCTGGCCATCGACGCCTCCGACATGGTGCGCCTCCTCGATTCACTGGAGTCCCGCCATTGGGTCAAGCGTGAGCGTGACTCCAAGGACCGCCGCCGCCAAATCATTGCCTCCACCAAGAAAGGCACCAAGGCCCACAAGGAGCTTGCGGTCTTGGTGGCGAAGGCGGAGGACGAGGCCCTCGACGAGTCCACCAACAAGCAGCTCAAGCACCTGCGCAAGCTGGCCACCGCCATCATCGCGGCCGACGCGCCCGGTGATGCAGAAAGCAGTGATGCCTAAATGACGGAGCCCGATAATCTTCCTAGTACCGGAGGCCGCCACGCCCTCCAGGCGGACGAGCCCGAGACCTCAGCAACGCCCGAGGTTCCCGCGCACTACCTCCTAGGTTCTGAGGCTGCACCGGCGCGCACCCTGTGGGACGTCGTGCGCACCACAGCAGAGAACTACCCCGAGGCTGCCGCCCTGGATGACGGTGAGATCCTGACCTACGCCGAGCTGCTTGCCGACGTCTCCGCCTGGGCCACCGAGCTCCACGCCAGCGGTGTGCGGCGCGGAGACCGCATCGGCATCCGCATGACCTCCGGCAAGCGCGAGCTCTACCTGGCCATCCTGTCCACGCTCGCCGCCGGCGCGGCCTACGTGCCCGTCGACGCCGACGACCCCGATGAGCGCGCAGAGATGGTCTTCGGCGAGGCCGACATCGACGGTGTCTTCACCGACGAGGGCTTCCGCATGCTCCGGGAAACATCAGCCTCCCGTAGCGGCGAAGGCGACACCACCCCCTTCGACGAACCGCGTCCAGAAGACACCGCGTGGATCATCTTTACCTCCGGTTCTACGGGCAAGCCCAAGGGCGTGGCGGTGAGCCACCGTTCCGCGGCCGCCTTCGTTGACGCCGAGGCTGCCCTCTTCCTGGCGGATAACCCGCATGGCCCGCTCGGCCCGGACGACCGCGTTCTCGCGGGACTCTCCGTAGCTTTCGACGCCTCCTGCGAGGAAATGTGGCTGGCCTGGGGCCACGGCGCCTGCCTGGTCCCGGCCCCGCGCTCCCTAGTGCGCTCCGGCATGGACTTAGGTCCCTGGCTCATTCGCCGCGACATCACGGTGGTCTCCACCGTGCCCACCCTGGCTGGCCTGTGGCCCGCCGAGGCCCTGGATAATATCCGCCTCCTCATCGTCGGCGGCGAGGCTTGCTCCCAGGAGCTGGTGGACCGCTTGGCCACCGAAGACCGCGAAATGTGGAATACCTACGGCCCCACCGAGGCCACCGTCGTGGCCTGCGCGCAGCGCATGCTGCCCGGCAAGCCCGTGTCGATTGGGTTGCCATTGAAGGGTTGGGACTTGGTGGTCGTCGACAAGCACGGCGTCCCCGTGAACATCGGTGAGGTGGGCGAACTCGTCATCGGTGGCGTGGGCCTGGCCGCCTACCTGGACCCGGTCAAGGACGCGGAGAAGTACGCGCCGCTGGAGTCCCTGGGCTGGGAGCGCGCCTACCGCACAGGTGACCACGTGCGTCTTGAAGAGGACGGCCTGTACTTCGTGGGCCGCGTCGATGACCAGGTCAAGATTGGCGGCCGCCGCATCGAGCTCGGTGAGGTGGAGGCCAACGTGGCGGCCCTTCCCAACGTGTATAACTCCGCCGTGGCCGTGCAGAAGACACCGGGCGGCGAGTCCGTGCTCGTCGGTTACGTCTCCCTGGATGACCCGGATGCAGGATTCGACCACGAGGCGGCGCACGTCCGTCTCGCGGAATCCATGCCGGCGGCGCTCGTCCCCCGCATCTGCGTCATGGATGAGCTGCCGATTCGCACCTCCGGCAAGGTGGATAAGAAGGCCCTGCCGTGGCCACTGCCCGGCGTGGGTGTGGAGGCATCCGGCCTCAACCCCACCGAGCAGTGGTTGGCGGAGCTGTGGGTGGACACCCTGGGCGTGTCCGTCGAGGACGTCAACGCCGACTTCTTCTCCCTCGGCGGCACCTCGCTGGCCGCGGCGACCCTGGTCGGCCGCATCCGCGAGCGCTTCCCCACCGTGGCCGTGCGTGACCTCTACGACCACCCTCGCCTGGGCTCGCTCGCGGAGCAGCTTGCCGACGCCGAATCCGTCGAGGACTCCGGCCCCGCCCGCGAGGTAGCGCCCGTGGGCGCAGGCACGCGCATCGCACAAACGCTCATCCAGATCCCGGTGATGACCATGGCTGCCACGAGCTGGCTGGCGTGGTTGCTCTTGGGCTCCAACGTGGCGAACCTGCTCGGCGTGGACTGGGCCATGACCACCCCGTGGTGGCTGGTGGCCATCCTGCTCATTGTGTTCGTCACCCCGGTTGGGCGCATCCCGCTGGGCGGTTACGGCGCGCGGCTAATCACCGCCGGCATCACGCCCGGCGAGTACCCGCGCGGCGGTTCCACGCACCTGCGCATTTGGGCTGCCGAGCGCTGGGTTAATGCCATAGGCGCCAGCTCCCTGGCGGGCGCTACCCGCGTCAATAACTACGCCCGCACTTTGGGCGTGAAGATTGGCCGCGGCGTGGATCTCCACTCATTGCCACCCGTCACCGGCCTGCTGACCTTGGGTAAGCACGCCGCTATCGAACCGGAAGTGGACCTCACCGGCTACTGGCTGGACGGCGATATTCTCCGCGTCGGCGCCATTGAGGTCAAGGAAGGCGCGCGCGTGGGTGCGCGCTCCACGCTGCTGCCGGGCACCGTCGTGGGCAAGTACGCCCACGTAGAGGCCGGCTCCACCGTGACGGGGCGCAAGAAGGTCAAGGACGGTCAGCGCTGGTCCGGCTCCCCTGCAAAGAAGGTGGGCCGCTCCAAGCACCGCTTCCCGTCCCATGCCCCGAAGCGCCGTCCGCTATGGGTTCCTGTGTATGACTTCACGTCCGTCCTGCTAGCCGTGCAGCCCATTGTGGCGCTGGCGGTCGGCGCGGCTGTCGTCGTTAGCCTCATCGCGCTGACCGATGGCTCCGCCTTCGTCGGCTCCATCTTCTTCGCGCCGCTCGGCGCCCTGGTGGCATTTGCTACCTATATGCTGCAAACCTGGCTGGGCGTGCGCTTGCTTTCCATTGGCATCACGCCCGGTGTTGCACCGGTGCGCTCCGCCAAAGGTTGGCGCTTGTGGACCATCGAGAGGCTCATGGATGAGGCGCGCACTCAGCTCTTCCCCATCTATGCTTCGCAGCTCACCCCGGCGTGGCTGCGTTCGCTGGGTGCGACGATTGGCAAGGACGTGGAGATTTCCACGGCCGTCATGGTGCCCAAACTCACCGAGGTCAAAGACGGCGCCTTCCTGGCGGATGACACCATGATCGGCGGCTACGAGCTCGGCGGCGGTTGGATGCTCACGGGTGAGACCAAGGTGGGCAAGCGCTCCTTCGTGGGCAACTCCGGCATCACGGGTCCGGGCCGCAAGCTGTCGAAGAACTCGCTGGTTGCCGTGCTCTCGTCAACGCCGAAGAAGACCAAGTCCGGCGCCAACTGGTGGGGTTCCCCGCCGGAGCGCATGCGCCGCGTCGAGGCCCACGTGGACGGCGTGGAGGGTGAATCCCTTACCTATAACCCGGGCTTTGGGGTCAAGGCCGCGCGCGGCGCGATTGAGACCATGCGCCTGTTGGCGCCGATGACCTCGGCCATGCTGCTGGCAGGAACCCTGGCGTCGCTCTACGCGCTTGCCGACGCCCTCGGCATCGCCGCCGCCTGGGCCCTCGGCGGCCTCGTCCTCATGGCGGCGGGCGCTATCGCCATGGCGGTTACGGTAGCCGCGAAGTGGATCTGCGTGGGCACGCAGACCGCCGGCGACCACCCGCTGTGGTCCGCCTTCGTGTGGCTCAACGAGCTCCAAGACACCTTCGTTGAGGCGGTTGCTGCCCCGTGGTTCTTTAGCCACACCTATGGCATGGGTGAGATCAATCTGGGCCTACGCGCGCTGGGCGTCAGGATTGGCCGCGGTGCGTGGATCGACTCCTACTGGTTCCCGGAGACCGATCTTTGCGTCGTGGGCGACGGCGCGTCCGTCGGCCCGGGCACCGTGGTGCAGACCCACCTGTTCCAGGACCGCGTGATGAGCTTAGACACCGTGACTATCAAGGCCGGTGCAACCTTGGGTTCGCACTCGGTGGCGCTGCCCGCCTCAGTCATTGGCAGCGTGGCGACGGTGGGCCCCGGCTCCCTGGTGATGCGCGGCGATCAGGTCCCGAGCAATTCCGTTTGGCAGGGCAACCCGATTGAGCCCTGGAAGAAATAGGAAAACAGAGAACTATAGGCAGCCCCCCGCCCCCGCTTGCGCTGTACGCAAACGCGTACAGCGCAAGCGGGGGTTCCCGTTTCATTAGCATCATTTGCCTGCAGAATAAGCGCTGCGTCCCGACCCGCCGGGTGTTACTCTGAAAGAGAAACTGAAGCATGTTCAAGCCACGGTTTCGGTCTCACACTAACCCTCTAGCTCGCAAGGAGTTCAATAACAATGATCGGCACGCTCCTCTCATCTTTCGGCCTCTACAACGTTCTCACTCGCTTGGGCCACATGGCAGAAATCCCGGCTATCGAGAACTTCGTACAGTCCTTCCACGTTTAATCTTTCCCCCGCATAATTTCTAATTCTCTCAAGGAGACTTTTCTTATGGGCACCGTAGCAACCATCATCAGCTCCATCTTCGGTTCCGTCGCTAGCGCCGTTGGCCTTGGCCTTTCTTCCTTCGGCCTGTACTCCCTCTTGCTGGAAACCGGCCGTATCGCGCCGATTGCTCAGCTTGAGGCCCTCTTCTAAACCGACCAATACCAAAGCCCTAGCCCAGAAGTGTTATGTCCATAGGGTTTTTGGACATGGAGTCCGGTGTCTTTTTGGACACGGAATCCATGGAGGTCTTGGACACTTCTAGCGGTTTATGGTTGTTGCCTGCGTTTGGGCCGGGGTTTGGATAGTTTCGGGTTCATCCGTGGTGGTTGGCGGTGTTTCATTCCTTCAACGAGGTTGATGTTGATCTGGCCACCTGGTGGCCTGTGGCTCAACGTGATCGGCAGTGGCACGCTGAAGAGGAATTCACCGTCATGGGCCGTGTAGAACTCCGCAACGTTATCGGCTGTGACTGTGGAGTAGAGTCTGCGGTTTTTAAACCTCAGACCAATGTAGAGACCGAAGCCGCATACGCGTACAACGCCATCTTTGCTTACGCAGAGTTGGTCTGGGATGCCCCAATGGTTTGTTGATTGTGTCGTCAGCGCCGTTAGTGTTGGGGTATCGGTGGGAGGTATGCCTTGCAAAGCTGCCATGTCATCGGTGTTGGCCTCGTGTGAAGTTGCCGCTTCCGCGGGGCCGTTGAGCTTTTCGGATACTGCTTGTGGGTTGTGTGCTTGGTTATAGGCGACTATGCGGGCCCAGACCTGCTCGGGATCGAGTGGATGCTGAGGTGATGGTGCTTTGGGGAAGGTATCGAAAGCTTGGCGTGGGGTGATGTGCATTTTGCCGATAAGCAGTGATTGGTGCCGTCGTCGTTCGTTGTAGACCTGGCGGTATTCAGCCAGATATGTGTTGACCTCAGCAAGGCTGACTGGGTGGCGTGCATCGAGGAACTGGGTCAACGTGCGGTGAGAGCGCTCGTCTTTTCCCTGGGTTGTCGGGGCGAAACCAGCAATAGCAAGAACACCTTGGCTGGCGAGCCAGGTTTCAGTAGCAGAGAGAAAGCCACGGTGGTAGGTGGCGAACGCATCGCCATTGTCGGAAAGGATTTCTTGAGGTTTGCCGTAGGCAGCGAACGCTGCGGCCAGTACGGCGCGTGCGTCAGTACCGTTTTCTGGCAGGGCGAACGCTGTGGTTCCGACATCGAATCTGCTGGCATCATCGATAATCTGGTAAATCGTGACATGTGTGTGGGCATGGTCAAAGAGGCGATAGACCAGTCCATCGATTTGCCAGAGTTCACCGACGCGATCACGGGCGAAGCGCTTATAGGAGCTGCGTGGCCGTTTGCGGGCATTGGCATCAACAAACCCCAGTTCATGCAGCCACGAGGCGATTGTAGAACGCGATGGGGTGTAATCTGCGCCTACAGTGTCGAACAAAAAGTAGTAGATCGACCAAGGCCCATAATCCAAGCCTTGCTCCATTAACTGTTGTCTGGCGTGGACGACTGCGATTTTATCGGCCTCGTCAAACTTCTTAATCGGATTCTTCGGGGCAGTCGAATCCGGCACAATACCTGCGCGCCCCTTCTGCGCTATCCGGTGTTTGATGTTGTGGTACGTCTGCCGCGAGATCCCTAATTCTTTGCAAAACTGTGTGACCGTCTTGCCGTCACGAACGGGATCGAAATCTGCGACCTTTCTACGCTTATGCAATGGAATAGCCATCCGGCTATTCCACCGCCGCAAACGTCCAAAAAGCCACTAGACATCCCGTCCAAAAACATCCTGGACTCCGTGTCCAAAAAGTCGCTAGACATCACAGCCCTAGCCCAGAAGTTGGGCTAGGGCTTTATTTCTATCTGTGGGAAGGGGCTAGGCCCCTCCCGCGGGATACGCTACTTAGTCACCGATCTGGTCGCGTCCGCGCTTCACAATCTTGTCATCCACCTGGCCAACGACCTCGTGGTCCTTGTTGGTGTATTCAAACTTGGAAAGCACGTAGCGCATCGCGTTGATGCGGGCACGCTTCTTGTCATTGGACTTAATGGTGATCCAGGGAGACTCTTCAGTGTCGGTGTAGCGGAACTGCTCCTCCTTCGCGCGGGTGTAATCATCCCACTTATCCAAGGACGCCAAGTCCATGGGCGAAAGCTTCCACTGACGGACCGGGTCGATCTGGCGGATGGCGAAGCGGGTGCGCTGCTCCTTGCGGGTCACGGAGAACCACAGCTTGGTCAGCGAAATACCAGAGCCGAGAATCATGTTCTCCAGCATCGGCACCTCGCGCAGGAACTCTGCGTGCTGGGACTCCGTGCAAAAGCCCATGACGCGCTCCACGCCGGAGCGGTTGTACCAGGAGCGGTCGAAGAAGACGATTTCGCCGCCACACGGGAAGTGTTCGATGTAGCGCTGGAAGTACCACGAGGTGGACTCGCGCGGGGAGGGCTTCTCGAGTGCTACGGTGCGGGCACCACGCGGGTTGAGGTGCTCGTTGAAGCGCTTGATGGTGCCGCCCTTACCAGCGGCGTCGCGGCCTTCGAAGAGAATGATGTGGCGCTGGCCGGTTTCCTTGGTCCAGTTCTGCCACTTCAGCAGCTCAATCTGCAGGGAACGCTTGATGGACTCGTACTCGTCACGCGTCATGCGCTCCTCGTACGGGTAGTTCTCGCGCCAGGTTTCAACCGGTGAGCCATCCGGCATGATGAGCGAGGGATCGTCCTCATCGGAGTCATCGACGACGTAGCCGTCGGTCTGCGCAAGGTCGATCTCGGGGAGTTCGTCGTCTTTAATGTCAGCCATACCATTAATTCTATCTAGGAAGCAGGCATCTGGCTCGATAAAACGACTCGAGGCCGCTCAATTTACCCCCGTAATGCCCGACAGGTGGCAGCAGCCGCCCAGGATGTACGTTTCTAACAAATAGTTCCCTCAGAATTCGACGATCTGGGGGCTTAAATGATCGTTCCGTACCACGCCACCGCTTCAGCCAGGCTGGGCGGGCGGATTCTGGAAATGAGAAACCCCGCTGCCCACAAGGGGGTCAGCGGGGTTAACGCTTAGTTCTGCGTGAGCAGCGTGCTTTTTAGAGCAGGCCGATCAGCTTGGAAGCGCCGTCAGCCATGGTGCCCAGACCGTAGAAAATGTTGAGCAGGAGGCCGATGATGCCGGTGGAAGAAAGGGTACCCATTTGAAATCTCCTTGGGATTGAAAGTGTGTGTTTAGTGCTGCCCTAAAGGGAAGCTAGTTTACTTCTTGGAGGACAGGCCCTCGAGAACGGAGGTATCCGGCTTAACCGGGTAGTTTTCCGTGGTGGCAGCGCCGGAGATGAGGTCAAAGACGCTAGCGAAGCCGCCGAAGAGCTTCTTGATGCCGTCAGCGAAGTCAGCGAAGTTACCGAGCTGGTCACCGATGAAAGAAAGATCCATTATGGTCTCCTCTTGTGAAGTCCGGGTAGAGAAATTGCCCGGAGGGGTTTGCAGTTTGCAGACACCCTCAGCGGGCGTCACACGAAACTATTTTGGCACACCACTGAAACATTGCAAGTGGATTCGTGGGTGACTTTTCGAGCACAGCGCTTCGAAAATCAGATTCACTTTTCAGGTTATTTATTCACCATTTGTTAACCTAGCCAGCAACAATGCGCCTATCTGCGTAAATGAACGGCGGCGGGTGTCCTGCCTCAAAAAATCTTCGTCGAAACGTAACGCGAGCCCCTAAAATTGCGATTCATAGGCCCGATTTACGGAGTAATTTCGCCACATTTTTCTCGCGGCAACATCGCGTATTACCCCTATCCGGGGGAGCAATAGGATACAAAAGGGTCTCAAGACGAAGAAAGCTCCCCACGGTCAGTCGTGGGGAGCATCTGTTTTGCTAGGAGCTGAGGCCGCAAGACGCCTCAGCCCGGGAAGGAGCGGACTAGAAGCCCATACCGCCCATTGCGTCAGCATCCGGCATACCAGCGCCTGCACCAGCCGGTTCCGGCTTATCAGCCACAACCGCCTCGGTGGTCAGGAACAGAGCCGCGATGGACGCAGCGTTCTGCAGCGCGGAACGAGTGACCTTAACTGGGTCATTGATGCCCGCGGCCATCAAGTCCACATACTCGCCAGATGCGGCGTTGAGGCCCTGGCCAGCCGGCAGGGAGGCGACCTTGTCAGCGACAACGCCCGGCTCCAGACCAGCGTTCTGAGCAATCTGCTTCAGCGGAGCAGACAGCGCCTCGCGGACGATCTTGACACCGGTTGCCTCATCACCAGTGAGGTCGGAAAGGGAATCCAGAACCTCGGCTGCCTGCAGCAGAGCCACGCCGCCACCGGCGACGATGCCCTCCTCAACAGCAGCCTTAGCGTTACGCACGGCATCCTCGATGCGGTGCTTGCGCTCCTTGAGCTCCACCTCGGTAGCAGCGCCAACCTTGAGGACTGCCACGCCGCCGGCCAGCTTGGCTAGGCGCTCCTGCAGCTTCTCACGGTCGTAATCGGAGTCGGAGTTCTCAATCTCGGCGCGGATCTGCTTGATGCGGCCGTCGATCTGCTCCTGGGAACCAGCACCCTGAACGATGGTGGTCTCATCCTTGGTCACGACAACCTTGCGGGCCTGGCCGAGGTACTCGAGCTCGGTGGTCTCCAGGGAGAGGCCGACCTCCTCGGAAATGACCTGGCCTCCGGTGAGGATAGCCATGTCCTGCAGGGTGGCCTTGCGGCGGTCACCGAAGCCCGGAGCCTTCACAGCAACAGACTTGAAGGTGCCGCGGATCTTGTTGACCACGAGGGTGGACAGGGCCTCGCCCTCAACATCTTCAGCGATAATCAGCAGCGGCTTGCCGGTCTGCATGACCTTCTCCAGCAGCGGGACGAGGTCCTTGATGTTGGAAATCTTGGAGGAAACCAGCAGGATGTACGGGTCCTCGAGGACAGCCTCCTGGCGCTCCATGTCGGTAGCGAAGTAGCCAGAGATGTAGCCCTTGTCGAAGCGCATGCCTTCGGTGACTTCCAAGTCAACGCCGAAGGTGTTGGACTCCTCAACGGTGATGACGGAGTCCTTGTTCACGGAGCCGTTGCCCACGGTGTACATAGCCTCAGCGATCTTCTCGCCGATGGCCGGGTCAGCAGCGGAGATACCTGCGGTGGTAGCAATCTCTTCCTGCGTCTCTACTTCCTTCGCAGAGGAGAGCAGGGAGTCAACAACCTTCTTGGTAGCGGCCTCGATGCCGCGCTTGATGCCCATCGGGTTGGAACCAGCGGCTACGTTGCGCAGGCCCTCGCGGACAAGCGCCTGTGCCAGAACGGTAGCGGTGGTGGTGCCGTCACCGGCGACGTCATCGGTCTTCTTGGCTACTTCCTTGACCAGCTCTGCGCCGATCTTCTCGTACGGGTCCTCGAGTTCGATCTCGCGCGCGATGGAAACACCGTCGTTAGTAATGGTCGGGGCGCCCCAGGACTTCTCTAGGACGACGTTGCGGCCCTTGGGGCCGAGGGTGACCTTGACGGCGTCGGCAAGCGTGTTGAGACCACGCTCGAGGCCGCGACGTGCCTCTTCATCGAAGGCAATGATCTTTGCCATGTGTTTGTGCTCCTTAAGCTTTGTTGAGGACGACACTCACGTCTGATCTATGACGGACGCCCGCGACGGCACGGCTGGCGAGTGTTCTCCAGCCCCAACCACATAGATGACTCTGTTTATTTCTGGCACTTGCCATGTGGAAGTGCTAGCGACCATTCTGGCACTCAGACCTAGCGACTGCAAGGTTCAACACGAACGCTATAAGCGAACGGGCGGTGCAACAGCACCGCCCGTTAATACGAACCGCCCACTAAATCGAACCGTCCATTAAACCGAAGTCCTAGCTCCGCTTAAGCCTCGGCCTTCTTCGCCGTCCACTTGTACGCCGCAGCAATGCCGCCGACGAAGAGGATGACGCCGACGATCTTGGCAGCGGTTCCGCCCTCGAAGATCTCCAGCGGGGACTCGCCGCCCGACGCCGCGATAATGCCAGCGTTGACCACGCCGAAGAGGGACTCGCCGACGATAAGGCCGGTGGCCAGCAGCGTGCCCATGCGCTTAGCAAAGTCCGGCTTGGACTGGCGTACCGCCCAGCGGTTGTAGAAGTAGCCCAAGATGGCGCCAATCGGAACCACAATCGTGATGGCCGCCGGCAGGTACATGCCCATGCCCACCGCCAGCGGGGACAGGGAGTATTTGTCGGTGAAGTGGCGCAGGCACTCGTCGACGATGATGATGACGGCGCCGATCGCCGCGCCCAGGCCGATGAGGTCCCACGGCAGCGAGTTATCAAAAATACCGGAGGCCACCGAGGACATCAACGCGGCCTGCGGTGCAGCCAGCGCGTCCTCACCGGCGCCCTCCATCCCCTGGAAACCAAAGCCGGTGAGCATGACCTGCAGAATCGGCGGAATCACCAAGGAGCCGAAGAGGACACCGATGATGAGCGCTACCTGCTGCTTCCACGGCGTCGCACCAACCAGCTGACCAGTCTTGAGGTCCTGCAGGTTGTCATTGGAAATAGTCGCGATGCCGAAGACGATGGCCGCGGTAAACAGCGTGTAGGCCACCAGCGAGAGCGGTTCCGCCTCAGTACCGCGCGTCACGGCGGCAATCAGCAATGCAGCGGCGATAACCGCGATGATGCCGATAGATGAGATCGGCGAGTTGGACGCACCAATGAGACCAGCCATGTAGCCACACACCGACGCGATAACGAGGCCCACAAGCAAGGTAAAGAGTACGGAGACCGTGATGAGGACGGCCATGTGGTCATGAATATCGGTGCCGCGCACGAAGTTCCACAGCAGCAGTCCAATCGGGACCATGAGAAGAAGGATGGTACCAACGACATACGGTGCCGGAATATCGCGCTCCTCCACCGCCACCTGGTGGCCGTCCTTGCGGTTGCGGGAGGACGCGAAGGACTCAGCCATGCCCTTGACAATCGGACCGGAAATCTTAATCAGCGTCCAAATGGCGGCGATGGCCATGGTGCCCACGCCGATGAAGCGGATCCTGTCGGAGAAGACCGTGTCGACGGTGTCCATGATCGTGGCCGGGTCACTCAGTGCCTCCCCACCGGTGAGGATGGGCAGCAGGATGAGGTAGGAAATGACCACGCCGACGAGCATGGCGATACCCACCGCCAAGCCCACGAGGTGGCCAACACCGACCAACGCCAGGGACAGGGAGGTGCCGAGCGTCGTCGCACCCGAGCCCAGCTTGAAATAGGTGGCCACCTCAGAGGCTGCAGCCTTCATCGCGGCAAGCAAAGCCATGACGGCGGAAAGGATGCCACCGAAGACGATGACGCGCAGGCCCTTCGCGTTTTCCTCGTGCGCGGCCTCACCGTCCTCACCAGAGCTATCGCCCACCTTGAGAACCTCGGCCGCGGCCACGCCCTCCGGGTAGGGCAGATCGGAGCCCGTCACCAGCGCACGGCGCAGCGGGATGGAGTACATCACGCCGAGCACACCACCGATGGCGCAGACAGCGGCGGTATCGACGAAGGAGAAGCCCTGCCAGTAGCCCACCATGACCAGGCCGGGGAGCACGAAGATGATGGCGGACAAAGTGCCGGCTGCCGACGCGATGGTTTGCACAATGTTGTTCTCTTTGACGTTGTGCCCGGCGAAGCGGCGCAGCACCGCCATAGAAATCACGGCAGCGGGAATGGACGTGGCAAACGTCAGACCCACTTTGAGGCCCAGATACACGTTGGCGGCGGTAAAAATGAGAGTGATGAGCCCACCAATGATGATGCCCCGGAGCGTAAGCTCGCGGACCGTGGACTGGGAACCTTCGGCGGTGGTAGTCGCCATGTCAGGTCCTTTCTAAAAGAATTTGGACTAGAACCATGAATATATTACTACCTAACGCTCGGCAGGCCGATTCGAGGATGCGAGTAGGTTGGAGGGCATGAGCAACATTTCTGAGTTTGTCAGCAACGACCGCGATACCATTTTCCAGCAACTCAAGGAGCTCGTCTCCTTCAATTCTGTCCACAACGAGCCGGGCCTCGAGGACCAGCCCGCGAAGGCTGCCGAGTGGGTTCAGGCCGCGCTTGTCGACGCCAACTTCACCCCCGAAGCCATCACCACCGCTGATGGTTCCACGGCGATCGTCGCCAAGCGCCCCGGCAAGGAGGGCGCGAAGACGGTGCTGCTGTACTCGCACTACGACGTGGTTCCTGCCGGAAACCCCGACGCGTGGGACTCCGATCCTTTCACCCTGACTGAGCGCGAGGGCCGCTGGTACGGCCGCGGCGCCGCGGACTGCAAGGGCAACGTGGCCATGCACCTCGCCGCGCTGCGCGCGCTCGACGCTCAGGGTGGAACCGATCTCAACCTCACCGTGCTCATCGAGGGCTCTGAGGAACGCGGCGGCGAGGGCCTGTCCGCGCTCATCGAGGAGCGCCCGGAGCTCTTCGCCGCCGACGCCATCCTCATCGCCGACGCCGGCAACGCCAAGGCAGGCGTGCCGACTTTGACCACCTCCCTGCGCGGCGGCTCCCAGATCAACGTCAAGGTCTCCACCCTCAACTCGGCAGTGCACTCCGGACAGTTCGGCGGCGCGGCTCCCGACGCCGTCAAGGCCCTCATGCGTGCACTGGATTCCCTGACGGATGAGTACGGCCGCACGACTATCGACGGCGTCGATTGTGAGGGCACCTGGCCGCTGGCCGAGGGGCAGGACACCGCCTACCGCGAGGAGGACTTCCGCGCCGACGCCCAAATGCTCGAGGGCACCGAGATCATGGGCGCGAAGGATCCGAAAGGCGCCACCGCCATCGCTGACATGATCTGGGCCCGCCCCGCCGTGACCGTGACCGGCTTTACCTCCACCCCGGTCTCCGAGGCGGTCAACGCCGTGCCCGCTACCGCCGAAGCCAACATCAACCTGCGCACCCCCGCCACCATGGACCCCCGCTCCACCGCGGAAGCAGTGGCCGAGCACCTGAAGAAGCACATTCCGTGGGGCGCGCACATCGAGGTCACCATCCTCGAGGCCAACCTGGGCTTCGAAACCGATCCGTCCAAGCCCGCCGTCGCCCTGCTCGGTGAGTGCCTGGGCGAGGCCTACGGTTCCGAGACCATCACCCAGGGCATGGGCGGCTCCATCCCGCTGACCGTGGAGCTGCAGGAGAAGCACCCGAACGCGGAGATTGCGCTCTTTGGCGTCGAGGAGCCGCAGTGCACCATCCACTCCGCCAATGAGTCGGTCGACCCGACTGAGATTGAGAAGATTGCGATCGCTGAGGCTCTCTTCCTCCAGCGCTTCGCTTAAGCGGCACTATCCCGCCCGGCAGAGCCATCCGCCGGGCGCGGGCTCGCTTACTCCTGGATGCGTTGGTGGCGACATGGCGGAACGCCAACAGGAGACACAGGCATAACTGTATGAAACGAAAATCTGAAAATTGGGATTTCAGACTGTATCGTGAGCACTAGTGAACGCCCGCCGCTGCGGTGGGGTTTGCCCAGTCCCCGACAAGGAAAGGACGCCACCGCAACCTCGTGCTCACTCTCTTCAGCGCCTTGGTACTTACTACCATCGTCGCTCCATTCCTCCTTTTCTATCTCGGCCGCCGCGCCTTCGGCCTCCTTGCCGTCGTGCCCGCGGTGGGCTTCTTTTGGGTGCTCCAACAGCTCACCACTGGAACGCTGCGCGACGGCAACCAGCTGGCGTATGACCTCGACTGGATGCCCGCCGCGCACCTAACGATTAACCTGCGCATGGACGCGCTTTCCGCGCTGTTCAGCCTCATCATTTTGGGTGTGGGCGCGCTGGTCTTGCTGTATTGCTGGGGTTATTTCGACCACTCCCGGCGCCGCCTTGCCCTCTTCGGTAGCCAGATGGTGGGCTTTGCCACGGCCATGTATGGCCTGGTCATTTCCGATAATTTCCTGCTGCTCTACGTCTTCTGGGAAATCACCTCCCTGCTCTCCTTCCTCCTGGTGAGCTATTACGGCGAGCGCGCCTCATCCCGGCGATCAGCGCAGCAGGCACTCATGGTCACCGTCCTCGGCGGCCTGGCCATGCTCGTGGGCATTACCCTCCTCGGCCGCCAGACCGGTGCGTGGTCCTTCAGCGATATCGCCGCCACCGAGGACCTGGCCAACACGCCCTTCCTCACTGTGGCCATCGTGCTGATTCTCTGCGGTGCGCTCTCCAAGTCCGCCATCGCCCCCGCGCACTTTTGGCTGCCCGGGGCCATGGCCGCGCCGACCCCGGTCTCTGCCTACCTACACTCCGCGGCGATGGTGAAGGCCGGCATCTACCTCGTCGCACGCCTAGCGCCTTCGGTACATGACATCCCCACCTGGCATCTCGTGGTCATCCCCTTGGGTGCGTTCACCATGCTGCTCGGCGGTTGGATGGCGCTCAAGCAGCGCGACCTGAAGCTGGTTCTGGCCTACGGTACCGTCTCGCAGCTGGGTTTTATCACCGCCATCATCGCCATCGGCTCCCGCGAGGCCATGCAGGCAGGCCTGGCGCTGACCTTTGCGCACTCCCTCTTCAAAGCAGCGCTCTTCATGATCGTCGGCGCCATTGACCACTCGGCGGGCACGAGGGACATCGACAAGCTGGCAGGCCTGGGCAAGAAGAAACCCGCGCTGTACATCCTGGCCATCCTCCCCGCGATGTCGATGGCCGGTATCCCGCCGCTGCTGGGCTTTGTGTCCAAGGAGGCCACGCTCGAGGCGATCATGCACGAGGAGCTCTTGGTCGGCATGCCACGCAACATGCTGCTCGTAACCGTCGTCGTCGGCTCCGCGCTGACCATGGCCTATGCGCTGCGCTTCCTATGGGGTGCGTTCTCCTCGAAGGGGCAGGAGGAGCCCTCTGAGGCAGTAGCGAATATGCACCACATCGGCCCCTTCCTCTGGGTTCCTCCGACGGCGCTGACTCTGCTGACCATCTTCTTTGGTCTGCTGCCGCTGCCTTTGTCCCACGGCATCACGCAGCACCTAGACAACACATTTGGGGCGGAGCAGACCTCCGAACTAGCGCTGTGGCATGGCTTCACCATCCCGTTGCTGCTCTCCGTGCTCATCATCGTGGCCGGTTCTCTCTTGCACTGGCAGCGCCAGACACTCACGAAGGCCCAGTTCACCTACCCGGCCTTGGGCTCGGCCGACGACTCCTACGACGCCGTCATCAACACCCTGCGCCAACTCTCTCTGCGCATCACCGCCTCCACGCAGCGCGGTTCGCTGCAGTTCAACCTCACGGTCATCTTTGCCACGCTCATGGTGCTGCCCATCGTCATGCTCATCAACGGCGATATCACCAACGTGCACATGATCGTGGCCGAGAACCCCTGGCAGGCCATCGCAGCGGTGGTCATCATCATCGCCGCCATCGCCGCCACGGTGCTGGATAACCGCCTCTCCGGCGTCATCCTGGTGGGCGCGACGGGCTACGCCTTGTCCTTCATCTTTGCGCTTCACGGCGCGCCGGACTTGACGCTGACGCAGCTCCTCGTGGAGACCATCATTATGGTGCTCTTCATGCTCGTGCTTCGCCGCATGCCGGCGAATACCGAGTGGAAGCAGGACCCCAAATCAGGCCGCCTGCGCGCGTGGCTGGCGGTGGGCGTGGGCCTGGCCGTCACCGTGGTCGGCATGTTCGCCATCAACGCCCGGCGCGAGGAACCCATCTCGCAGTACATGCCGGAATTGGCCAAGGAGATCGGCCACGGCGCCAACACGGTCAACGTCTTGCTCGTGGACCTGCGCGCGTGGGATACCTTCGGCGAAATCACGGTGCTCATCATCGCGGCGACGGGTATCGCCTCGCTGATCTACCGCACGCAGAGTTTCACCCGCTCCTCCCGCCGCCCGACCTTGCAGGTCACCGGCCGCCGCTGGCTGGCCGCGGGCGTGGAATCGGAGAAGGCGCTCAACCGCTCGCTCATGGTGGACGTGAGCACCCACATCCTCTTCCCCTCGATGATGGTGCTCTCCCTGTACTTCTTCTTCGGCGGCCACAACGCCCCCGGCGGCGGTTTTGCCGGCGGCCTCGTGGCGGCCTTGGCGCTGATTCTGCGCTACCTGGCCGGCGGGCGCGCGGAGCTCGATGAGGCGCTGCCTCTCGACGGCGGCCGCACCATGGCGGTCGGCTTGCTGCTCTCCCTCAGCGCAGTCATCACCCCGATGCTCTTGGGCTACCCGCCGCTGACCACCGGGTACACAAAGGTCGGGGTGCCACTCATCGGTGATGTATCCCTGCCTTCGGCGCTGATTTTCGACGCCGGCGTCTACCTCATCGTCGTCGGCCTCACGCTCTACGTCCTGTCCTCCTTGGGCGCCAAGCTCGATGAGGAAGAAGAGATGCGTAAGCAACGCGCCCGCGACCGCGCCCGCTCCTTGGCACGCCGCACGAAAGAAAAAGAGAAAGCTGCCACCGCAGAGAAAGGACACGCCTAATGGATGCCAACCTCATGCTCCTGCTCGCTGCGGGCGTGCTCTGCGGCGCCGGGGTCTACTTATTGCTGGACCGCGCGATGACCAAGATGCTGCTCGGCATCTTGTTGCTGGGCAATGGCGCGAACCTCTTCGTGCTCATGGCCGGCGGCAAGGCGGGCTCGCCGCCTATCGACGGCCGGACCTCCCTGCCCTATGGCGAAGAAATCGCCGATCCGCTGGCCCAGGCGATGATCCTCACCGCGATCGTCATTTCAATGGCGCTGACCGGCTTCATCCTCACGTTGGCCTACCGCCAATACCGCTACCGCACCGCGGACGTGATTGAGGATGACACCGAGGACACCGCCATCGCGGCGATTGCCTCGCGCCCGGGCAATGCCTCGGCCGCCCCCGACCACGACGCCTCCAATGATCCGACCACCGGCCGCACCACGAAGGAAGGCGATAAGTTTGGCCCCGAGTTCTTCGAGGCTCCCGTGAAGGAGGCCACCGATGAGTGAAACTATCTCACCCCTGGTGAACCTGCTGCTGCCCTACGTCAGCTTTCTGATCCCCCTTCCGATCATCATCCCCGCCCTGGCGGCCGCGCTGGCGATGCTCTTTGCGCGCAATGCTCATGCGCAGCGCCGCATCGCCTTCTTCTCCCTGCTCACGCTGGCCGCGGTCAACGCCGCACTGATCTTCATCGCGGATACCACCGGCATCCAGACCCTCCAGGTGGGCGGCTGGGACGCCCCGGTGGGCATCACGCTCGTGGCGGACCGTTTGTCCACGGTCATGCTCTTTACCTCCTCCGTCGTCCTGTTCTCCGTCATGTGGTACGCCATCTCGCAGGGCGTGCGCGATGGCACCAAGGACGAACCGGTGGCGGTGTTCCTGCCTAATTACATGTTGCTGACCATGGGCGTGAACGTGTCCTTCCTGGCCGGTGACCTGTTCAACCTCTACGTGGGCTTCGAGATCTTCCTCGTGTCTTCCTACGTGCTGCTGACCCTCGGCGCATCGCCCGCGCGTGTGCGGGCGGGCGTGGGCTATGTCATGGTCTCCATGGCCTCCTCGCTCATCTTCGTGCTGGCCTTGGCCTATGTCTACGCCGCGGTGGGCACGATGAACATGGCCCAGATCGGCCTCCGGATGGAGGACATCCCGGCCGGTACCCGCTCCGCGGTCTTCTCCGTGTTGCTCATCGCCTTCGGCATCAAGGCGGCCATCTTCCCTCTCGATGCCTGGTTGCCGGACTCCTACCCCACCGCGCCTTCGCTCGTCACCGCGGTCTTCGCGGGCCTGCTCACCAAGGTCGGCGTCTACGCCATCATCCGCGCGCGTACCTCCATCTTCACCGGCGGCGGGCTCGACGGCCTGCTCATGTGGGTCGCACTGGCCACGATGCTCGTGGGTATCTTGGGCGCCATCGCGCAATCGGATATCAAGCGCTTGCTGTCCTTCACCCTGGTCAGCCACATCGGCTACATGGTCTTCGGCGTTGCCCTCGGTACCGCGCAGGGTTTGTCGGGCGCCATCTTCTACGCCGTACACCACATTCTGGTGCAGACCGCGCTTTTCCTGGTTGTAGGACTTATCGAGCGCCAAGCCGGCACATCCTCGCTGCGGCGCTTGGGCTCGCTGATTTATTCCGCACCGCTCATCGCCATTTTGTACTTCATCCCGGCCATGAACTTGGGCGGCATCCCGCCCTTCTCCGGCTTCCTGGGCAAGATCATGCTGATCCAGGCCGGCGCGAACGAGGGTTCCTGGATGTCGTGGGTGCTCATCGGCGGCGCGGTGGTCACCTCACTGCTGACCCTTTACGTCATGATCCTCGTGTGGACCAAGGGCTTCCTGCGTGACCGCAGGGATGCCCCCGAAGGCAACCTCGCCATGGCGCGGCCCTCCCCGCTCGGGGAGGTCACCGAGTACGTCGAATTGGAGGAGCGCGCCGATGTCGGTCGCGTGCCCTTCGGCATGCTGGCCTCCACGTCCCTGCTCGTCATCGCCTCGGTATCGATGACCTTCCTCGCCGGCCCGATCTCCGGTGTCACCACCCGCGCGGCGACGTCCGCGCAGGATGACTCCATTTACCGCTACGCGGTACTGGGAGATTCCGCCGAGGACCCAACGCGGCACTTGGACCCCGCCGAACGCTACGAGGAGGGCGCCGATTCGCGGAAGAACCGCAGCGAGCCCCTCCCGGATCCGGAGCCGGTGGCGCCGACAACGAGGACGTCGCCAAGCGCCACGCCCACATTGCCCACCTCCGTGGATAAGGAAGAAGAGGAGGTGTCCCGATGAGATTCTCCGGAATTAAGCACCGTTTCCGCCCGTGGTTCATGGTGTGGATCATCGTCATGTGGTGCATGCTCATGGGTGAAGTCACCGTGGCGAACCTGGTGGGCGGGCTGATAGCCAGCCTGTTTATCGTCTTCGCGCTGCCGCTGCCGGCGATGCCCGTGGCGGGGATTTCGGTGAGCTGGGGCAAACTTTTCATCTTTATGGTGCAGTGGTTTGTGGAGCTGATGGAAGCTTCTATCAAAGTGGGCTGGCTGGCGGTGCGCCCGCAGGAGGTGCCCAAGACGGCGATCGTCAGGCTCCCGATGCGCTTGGAGAATGAGTTCGTTCTGGCGCTGGCGGTCAGCCTGTACAACCTGCAGCCGGGCGGCACCGTGTCCGATATCGACATTGCGAACCGCATGCTCACCATCCATCTGCTCGACGCCGATTCTGAAGCTCACCTAGAGCGTGAGATCGCGGCGGTGCGCAAGCTGGAGGCCGATATGATTGCCATCTTCGAAAGGAGCCACCCCTGATGGATACTGACGTGTATAACATCCTGCTCACCGTGGCCGCGGGCTTCCTCGTGGTGGCCTTCCTCATCACCACGTGGCGCATCGTCATCGGGCCCAACTCGCTTGACCGGCTCATCGCCATGGACGGGCTCGTGGCCATGTTCCAATGCGCCCTGGCCACCTACATCTGTTGGACGCTGGACACGACGGTCTCCAACGCGATGTTGGTGGTGGCGCTCCTCG
This sequence comes from Corynebacterium intestinale, assembly GCF_023574125.1. Classification (NCBI taxonomy): domain Bacteria; kingdom Bacillati; phylum Actinomycetota; class Actinomycetes; order Mycobacteriales; family Corynebacteriaceae; genus Corynebacterium; species Corynebacterium intestinale. The sequence continues at coordinate 29,492 of NZ_JAMKFF010000006.1, read as the reverse complement.
GGTTCATCTCGACGGTCTCCGTTACTCGCTTTAGGAAGAGGGACTCATGAGTTACGCAGTAGTTGCCGATATCCTCTCCATCATCCTCATCCTCCTTGGCTCGATACTCACCTTGGCGGCCGCGATTGGAGTGGCACGTTTTAAGGACACGATGGCGCGCGTGCACGCCATAGCCAAACCCCAAACCACCGGGCTCATCTTCACCATTGTGGGCGCAATCATCAAGGTGACGGGCTCGGAGAGCTTCAGCGTGGCTGAGCGCGGCGACTTGGGCATCCTGGTGCTGCTTGTCCTTTTCGCCATGATCACCAGCCCGGTGACCGCACAAAGAACCACGCGTATCGCCCGCCGTGAGGGCCTGTACGGCCCGCCGGAGTCAATGCTGCGCAATGAGGCCCCTGCCGCGCGCTCCATGCGCCGAAAGTAGGGACACGGGCGCCTTCTCCCAGGAAATGAGGGCGAATTAATATAGGCTGCAAAAGGCAATAATTGGTGGTCATCCGAGGAGAGTCGACGTGAAGAAGCTGCAAGGCGTACCAACGATATGCGCTGTCCTCGCGCTGTGCATCGCCGTGATGGTGTACAAGTTCAGCCAGTTCGATGGCCCCCATGCCTTCATCAATATCCTCCCCTTCGACCTCTCCATCTACCGCATGGCGGGCGAAGACCTCAACGCGGGCGGCCTGCTTTACGACGCCCCCTATATCTTCGAGTTCCCCTTCACGTACCCGCCCTTTGCGGGGTTGCTGTTTAAGGTTTTGCCCTTCTTCAGCAAGGGTGCGCTGACCTTTATGTGGCCCTCGCTCATGTTCCTGGCGGTGTTGGCGATCATCATCATGATCTTCCGTGAGCGGGGCATGAAGGTGACCCCGGCGGCCGTCCTGGTAGCGGTGCTGCTCACTGCCCTGACCCCGGCGAATGAGGCGATGCACGGCTCGCTGTACTACGGGCAGGTCAACGTATTCTTGATGCTGCTGGTGGCCCTCGATTTCCTGCCGCTCAAGCACCGCCTCCCAGGCGTCGGCATCGGCCTGGCCGCGGGAATCAAGCTGACCCCGGCTTATATGGGGCTGGCTTTGCTCTTTGAGAAGCGCTGGTGGGCCGCTGCGGGGGCGGTCATCACCTTCCTCGTCACGGTGGTGCTCGGTTTCCTCTTCGTGCCGGACGCGATGGATTTTTGGACCGACGCCATGTTCAACTCCTCCCGAGTGGGCGAGCATGCCAACCCCGGCGCGAAGTCGCTGCGCTCGCTCATGTACCGCGTTCTCGGCGTCGACGGCGGCATCTGGTGGCTGCTGGCGGTCATCGTGGTCTTTGTGCTTACCTGCCTGGCGCTGCGCACCGCATACCTGCGTGGCAACCGCTCGGCGGCCTTCGCGCTGACGGGCCTGAGCACCTGCTTGGTCTCTCCCTTCTCGTGGTACCACCACTTCGTGTGGACCATCCCCTTCGTGATCATGGTCTTCGTATCGGTCAACCAGGCGCTCAGCGCGCGCCTGTCCGGAAAGCTCGGCGAGCAACTCGCCGGACTCGCCTCCGTGGCGGCGCTGTTCGTGGTGTCGCTGCCGTTTATGTCGGTGCCAGTGTGGTTCACCATGTCCACGGCCAACCTCGATGCGATCGAGTCCTTCCAGCCGTGGGCGACTTCTCTGTGGACGCTGTCCTGCGTTGCCTTCATCGCCGTCTACGCGGTGTGGGGATTCGTCGCGCCACGCAAGCGCGCGGTGGCGGAGAGCTAGGGGACGTTTCGATCAAATAAGGGGGCAAAACCCGCCCGTTTTAGCGCACTATTTGATCGAAACGTCCTCGTCGAGGCGAGGCAGCTTCCCAAAAGGACGTTTCGATCAAGTAAGGCCCGGAAAACCATCAGTTTCTGGGCCTTAATTGATCGTTCGGTACCTATTCCAGCTGCTCCATCTCATCCGCGGTGGCCTTGACCACCTTCTGCCAGCTGCCGGTCTCCTCGTACAGGCGGCGCTGGCGCTCATAGCCCGCCCCGGAATCGATGATTTCCTGCACCAGCTGCAGCTCCCGGGCACAGCCCAGCTCCTCGGACAACGGGGCCAGCTCCACCAAGAGATCCGCCAGCTCGTCTTTGATCCAGCGCTCATCGGTCTCTCGCGAGGTGATGACCAGCGCGTCCATGCCATAGCGCGCACCGCGCCACTTATTTTCCGCCACGTGCCAGGGCTGGAGGGTCGGCAGCTTCTCGCCCGCATCGATCATGCGGTCATAGTGCACCACCAGGCAGTGCGTCAGCGCCACGATGGCGGAGAGCTCGCGGAGGTTGGAGGCGGCGTCGGAAATGCGCACCTCCACCGTGCCCCACTTGGAGGCCGGGCGAACATCGAAGTGCATCGAGCCCGTGTGGTTGATGACCCCCGAAATAGCCTGGTCCCGCATGTAGGCCTGCCACTGCTCCCAGTTCTCAAACTGGTAGGGCATGCCCGCGGTGGGCAGCTGTTGGTAGAGCATCGTGCGGTTGGAGGCATAGCCAGTATCGAGCCCCTCCCACCCCGGTGAGCAGGCAGAAATGGCCAGAAGGTGGGGGTACTTCGTCATCAGCGCGTTGATGATGGGCCACACGCGTTCCTCGTGGCTGATGCCGACGTGCACGTGCGTGCCCCACAGCAGCATCTGCTGGCCCCAGTACTGGGTGCGGTTGATGATTTCGGAGTAGCTCTCCTTCGCGGAGACGGGGTTCTTCCGAAAGTCCGTAAACGGGTGCCCACCCGAGGCCCACAGGCGCACGTCCATGGAATCGGCCGCCTCACGCACTGCGCTGAGCGACGCCCGAAGGTCCCCCATCGCCTCCGACACCGTCCGGCACACCCCGGTCACCAGCTCCACCGTGTTTTGGAGGAATTCCTTTTCCAGGTGCACGGAGGGGTGGGAGGCGCGGACAACGTCGATAAGCTCGGCGCCGCGCGGCACGAGATCCCAGTTCACTGGGTCAACGAGGGCAACTTCCCACTCAACACCCAGCGTGGGCTCGGGCGAACGGGCGAAGTTCTCTTCCGGAATATTCACCCATTCATCCTATCCACCAACAGGGTGAATTTAATAAGTTTTTATTCCCTAGGCTTGGGGAACGGCGAGGACCACGACGACGGCATCGCCCTTGGTGTAATCCCCGGTCAGCTCGGCCGGGTACGGCGCGATGGCTTCCGCCGGAACGTTGCCGCCGTAGTACTGGGCGGCGACTTCCTTGGCCAGGTTCTCGGCCGCGGCATCACCCTGTGGGAAGAAGATGGTGGTCTTCGGCGCGACGAGGACATCATCGCTGATGTTTCCTACCTCGGCGACCCTAAACTTTTTGCTCTTGAGGCGCTCGGCCTCATCGGCGGCGTAGTTGACGCGGCCGGAGTTGTTGTAAACGTTGACGGGTATTTCCGCCTGCGGGCGATCGGCATTGCCTGCGGGTGCACCGGCCTCGGCGTTCTCACCATGCTCAGCGCCGGCCTCAGCAGCGTTCTCCGAGTCGGCGTCGGTATCAGCCGGGCGCTCGTTCTCGTCGGCGTCGTTATTCTTGTCGGCTTCGCCCGCAGCGCCGCCGGTATGGGCGTCGCCCTCGGCGCCACCGGTGGCGGGTCCGGACACGGCGGCGTCGTTGGCGGGCGCGTCCTGGGCGGTGTCCTCGGAGCTATCCGAGGTCATGGCGTACAGAGCCCACATGCCGAGCATGACGGCCACGGCGATGAGCACCATGGCGACACCACGCAGCGGGAGCTTGCTAGCGGAGGCCGGGGCGGCGGCGTGGCGCGCGCGGTCAGCGGACGAGGCAGAGTTTTCCGGATTCACATTAGTCACATTGGTCACTCTAGTATCTACGAGCCTCAGTCCGGTGTATTGTCGCGTGCGGCGCGCCGGACGTCCTCGCGGGCGTCGCGAAGCCGGCGCAAACGTGTCACGAGCAGCGGGTAAGAGGCGTGCGCGGCGGGGTTGTCGAGCAGCACGTTGAGGCGTTGGTGATAGCGCACCGGAGTAATGTCCAGCTGCGTGCGGATGGCCTCCTCCTTAGCGCCGATATCGCGCGGGGCGTGGGACTCGAACTCCAAAATCGCGGCGTCTAGGTCTGACAGGGAATGCATGCTTAGACTGTATGCCATGACTATTCGTCCCATCGTTATCCACGGCGACCCGGTCCTCCACAACCCCACCGAGCCGGTCACCGAGCCCATCGACTCCCCCGAGCTGCAGGAGCTCATCGCAGACATGCACGAAACCATGGATGCCGCACACGGAGTTGGCCTGGCCGCAAACCAGATCGGCGTGAACAAGCGCCTCTTTGTCTACCACTGCCCCGACACCGACGGGCCGGATGGCACCGAGCTTCCCGACGGCGGCATGCGCCGCGGCTGCGTCATCAACCCGGTGCTGGAAACCTCCGAGATCCCGGAGACCATGCCGGCTGACGACGGCTCCGAGGACGAAGGCTGCCTCTCCGTTCCGGGCGAGGGCTTCCCCACCGGCCGCGCTGACTGGGCCCGCGTGACCGGCAAGAATGAAAAGGGCGAGGACATCTCCATCGAGGGCTATGGCTTCTTCGCGCGCATGCTGCAGCACGAAACCGGCCACCTCGACGGCTTCGTCTACACCGACGTGCTTACCGGCCGCTACAAGCGCCAAGCCAAGAAGGCCATTAAGCGCAACGGCTGGACCGAGGCCGGCCTCACCTGGGTTCCGGGCGAGGACGAAGACCCCTTCGGGCACGAGGACTAATGTCCCGCATCTTCCGCTCCGATGCCGTCCAGGTGGGCGAGCGCGTGGTAGCCCGGCGCGATTTCGGCGGCGTGCACAGCGATGTCATCGGCCACGTGCTCAGCGTCGAGCCGCTGGTCATCCGTCCACAGGAGGTGGGCGGCTACCCGTCTTCGCTCGACGCGGTGGAGATCCCACCGGAGCAGCTCAAGATCATTAAGCGCCTCTCCCCGCGCACGGTCCGCAATTCCGATATCCGCGCCGTCGAGGTAGCCACCGCAGCCGCCTTCCCGGGCAAGGAGCACACGTGGACCTCCGATGGCCAGTGGCTCATGCGCGCGGGCGATGGCGTGACGGGCCGCTCCAATTCGGCGGTGCCGCTCGGCCCGTCTGCGGGTTTCCTGCCGGTGCCTTTCGATGAGATTGAAGCCTTCTACGCGCGCCACGATCTTCCGGTGTGCTTGGCCATCCCGGAGCGCATCGGCAAGCCTGCTGAGAAGCTCGTGGCGGCGCAGCCCGAAGCGTGGGAGCTCGAACCGGAAATCCTGGTGATGGTCCGAGACCTGGATGAGCTGCCGGCGCTTTCCGACGTCCACTTCGTCATCGATGAGCAACCCGATGCCGAGTGGCTCAACCTCTACCACTTCCGCGGCAAAGCCCTGCCGCCGCTGGCGCTGGAGTACCTGCGCAGCCACATCGAGGGCACGATGGGCTTCGGACGCCTCCTCTCCCCTGCTGGTGAGACCATCGCGATTACGCGCGGCACGCTCACCGAATCCGGGAACGGCACCGTGTGGCTGGGTTACTCCGCCGTGGAGGTGGCCGAAGGCTGGCGCCGCAAGGGCCTGGGCACCGCGCTGGGCGCGCACATGCTGGCCTGGGGCAAGGCACAGGGCGCGGAGAAGGCCTACCTGCAGGTCGTGTCGCACAACACGGCGGGAATTCGCCTCTATGAGAAACTCGGCTTCTTAGAGCAGCACCGCCACCGTTACGCCCGCCGTCTGCCTCAAGTACCCTAAACCACATGCGCATCGCTACCTGGAACATCAACTCCGTTCGCACCCGCGCGCAGCGCGCGGTGGATCTTCTGGCCAAGCACGACATCGACGTGCTCTGCCTGCAAGAAACCAAGGTGGCGGATGCGAAGTTCCCCCGCGAGCCTTTTGAGGAGGCCGGCTACCACGTCACCTGCCACGGGCTGAACCAGTGGAATGGCGTGGCCATTGTGTCTAAGGAGGAGCCGGAGGAGGTCCAGACCTTCTTCCCCGGTCAGCCCGGTTTCCACAAAGATCCCGCTAAGGATCAGGCGCGCGAGGCCCGGGCGGTATCGGCCCGCATCCGCGGGATTGAGATCTGGTCCCTCTACGTTCCCAACGGACGCGAGATCACGGACCGCCACTTCGACTACAAGCTGGACTTCCTCTACGCGCTGGCACGCTATGTGGAGACCCGCGCGCAGTCGAAACTCTTGCTCACGGGTGACTTCAACATTGCGCCGCGCGATGAGGACGTCTGGGATATGTCCCTTTTCCGCGGCAAAACACACGTCACCGAACCGGAGCGCGCGGCCTTCCAGATGCTGGAGGAGGCCGGGCTTGAGGAGGTCACACGCCGCTTCACCGAGGAAGACCGCTGGACCTACTTTGATTACAAGTCCTTGCGCTTCCAGAAAAACGAGGGCATGCGCATCGATTTCCAGCTGGCCAGCGAGCCGCTTGCACGCCTGGTCCAAGGTGCCCAGGTGGACATGGTTGAGCGCGCCGGCGACAAGACCTCCGACCACGTGCCACTGATCGCAGACTTCGACGTCCCCGATTTCGCGTCGGTGCGCTAGCTTGCCATGAACCTGAATGTTGATCTCTCCGTCTGGCAGCTTGTGCTGCTGATCATTGACTACGGCATCAAAATCATCGCCATCGGCGTGGTCCCCGAAGGCCGCCGCCCGTCTAGCTCCACTGCCTGGCTGCTGGCCATTCTGGTGCTGCCTATCGTAGGCCTGCCCCTGTTCTTGCTCATGGGCTCGCCCTATATCAACCGCCGGCGCCACCGCATCCAGCAAGAGGCCAACGCACTGCTTAACGACGTCACCGCCTCCACCCCCAACCACCCCTCCGGCCGCCTCTCCCCGGAGGTGGAATCCCTCATCCAGCTCAACCGCAACCTCACCGGGCACCCGGCTCTGATTGGGCATAACAAGGGCTTGCACGCTTCCTATGAGGAGGCCATCCTGGCCATGGCCCGTGCGGTGGACCGCGCGGAAAAGTACGTGCTCATTGAGATCTACATCCAGTCCTGGGATGAGGTAACCGATGTTTTCTTCCAGTCACTTGCGCGCGCCCGCCAGCGCGGAGTGGAGGTCAAGCTGCTGCTCGATCAGATTGGCAGCCTGAAGTACAAGGGTTACTTCACGCTGGGCAAACGCCTCACCGAGATTGACGTCGACTGGCGGCTCATGCTTCCGCTGCAGCTGCACAAGGGCCGCTTCCGCCGCCCGGACCTGCGCAATCACCGCAAGATCGTGGTCATTGACGGCCACACGGGTTTCTTGGGCTCGATGAACATGATTAAGCGCGAATACAAGACGAAGGACCGCGCATGGATCGACTACATGGTCGAGATGACCGGCCCTGTGGTGACGTCCTTGGCCTCGGTGTTCGCGGTGGATTGGTACCTGGAATCGGAGGAGCAGCTGTCTTTGGACATGCAGCCCTATGACGACGCCATGACCGCGGACTCCAACCACCTCCAGTTGGTCCCCTCCGGGCCCGGTTACACCACGGAACCTAACCTGCGCATGTTCAACTCGGTGGTGCACCACGCTAAAGAGAAGCTCATCCTTTGCTCGCCCTACTTCATTCCGGACGAGTCCCTCTTGGAAGCGGTCACCACCGCGTGCTACCGCGACGTTGAGGTGGAGCTCCTGGTTTCAGCGAAGGCGGACCAGTTCATGGTCAACCACGCGCAGTCCTCCTACTACCAAGCACTTCTGGAGGCTGGCGTGCGGATCTTCCAATTCCCCGAGCCCTTCGTGCTGCACTCCAAGTTCATCCTGGCGGACCCGAATCTTCCGGAGCGCGATCCACTGTGCATGTTTGGTTCCTCCAACATGGACATGCGTTCCTTCGGCCTCAACTATGAATCAACGATGCTGGTGGCCAAGGGCGACCTCATCGAGAGTTTCACCCAGCTGGCCAGGAATTACAAGAAGGTCTGCCACGAGCTCACCCTCGAGGAGTGGAACGAGCGCGGCCTGCTGCGCCGCTACGTGGACAACGTCATGCGCCTGACCTCGGCGCTGCAGTAGCAAGCACATGCGGGCCCACACCTTGCTGCGGTAGGGCAGCATGGACCTGCAGATGGTTCCAGCCAGAAGTCTCCAGTCAAACGGTTCCTCTGGGGGCAAACAAACCTTCTGCGAGGCGGTAGATGGTTCGTTTGGGGGCAAACGAACCATATGACTAGAACCATCTCTGAGAATGACAAGGCGCCATCTGGGAGATGCCTTATGCTCAATGGCGTACGCTAGGCGGCGCCGCGGGCCAGCCGCGTGGACGCCACAAGGCCGCACAGCGAGATGAAGCTGCAGCACACCATCCCGATGGCCATGGTCAGCGCCGCATTTGAGCCCCAACCCATGAGCGGGCTGATGGCGCTGGCCAGCAAGGACTGACCAAAGCCCATGATGGCGGAGACGCTGCCCGCGCGCAGGCGCATGAGGCCCGTCGCCAGCGCGGTGGCGTTGCCCATGATGAAGCCGGTCGGCGCCACACACGCAAAGAGCACGAGGAGGCACGCCCACACCGGGGCGCCGAGCAGCACCGACAGCAACAAGAGCACCCCACACGCAAGAACGCCGCAAACACCGACGCGCAGCATGACCGCCGGGGAGACCGAATCCATGGCTCGCGAATTCACCAGCGTGGCCATAAAGAGGCCCACGGAGTTGATGCCGAAAACCAGCGAATAGCCCAACGGCGAAAAGCCCCACTGGTTCTGCACCACGAAGGCCGAGGCTGAGATGTAGCAAAACATCGAACAGAAGCCGAAGGCCATGGTCACCAGGTAGGCCCACACCCGGGCATTGGTCAGGACCGCCCAGTAGTTTCCCGCCACCGTGCGGAACAACCCAGCGCGGGAGCGCCCACCCGCGGTTTCCGGGACGATGGCAATCGCCAGCACCAACTGCACCGCATGCAGCCCGGCAAGCACCCAAAAGATGCCGCGCCAGCCCAGCGGCTCCGCCAGGACACCGCCGAGCACCGGGGCCACCGCCGGCGCGATGCCCTGCAGCGCCATGAGCAGCGAATAAGCCTTCGCGGCAGCCGCGCCGTGCACGAGGTCAGGTACCACCGCGCGGGCGAGCACCACGCACGCGCCGCCGCCGAGGCCCTGCAGCACGCGGGCGGCCACGAGCACGGTGGCGGTCGGAGCCAGCGCCGCCAGCACGGAGGCCACCAGCGCGAGGCAGGCACCGGCGATGAGGAGGCGTTTGCGCCCGATGGCGTCGGAAAGCGGGCCCATCACCAGCTGTCCCACGCCCATGCCGATGAAGAAGCCCGAAATGGTCAGCTGGACCATCGCCCGGGTGGTGCCCAGATCGGAGAGGATCTCCGGCATCACCGGCAAGTACATATCAGTGGCAAAAGGCGCTGTTGCGGACAACAGCGCCAAGGTAGCCAGGAGTGGAAAAGGAATCACGCGTCGCGCTGCTCCAGCACGATGACGCCGAAAATCCACAGCACCGCGGCCCAACCGAAGAAGACGAGGGCCTCAAATCCTACCGATGACCACGGCGCGTTCTCATCGACATAGTTCACCGCCCAGTTTTGGAAGGCGGTAAAGGGCATGAAGTGAATGGCCTTATCGCCCACCGTCGGCAGCACACGCACGATGTTTTCCAAGCCCAAGTACAAGATGAGGGAAATCGCCACCGTGCCGGCGGTCTGCCGCAACAGCATGCCCAGGCCCTGCACGAAGGCAACCACGCCGAAGGCCGCGAGCGGGAAGGACCACAGCATGTACTTGCCATCCTCGCTGGCAAAGGGCTGGAAAGCCTCCGCCGCCGATTCGTTGGTCGTCATATCCGCCAACACGAAGATGTACACCAGGCTCAAGAAAGCAATGATGGCCGCGATCACGCCGTAGAGCAGCAGCTTGGCACAGGCCACTGTCCAGCGCTTCGGGTTGGTCATGAAGGTCAAGGATTGCGTCTTATAGCGGTATTCCGTGGTCACCACCATCGCGCCCTGGATCATTATGATCGGCATGCCCATGAGCAAGAGGATGGAGGCCAAGGCCCGCTCCTGCAGCGGGCTAATGCCCAGCACCGCCTCGCCCGCGTTCAGCGAGTTCAGCAGCGTCCATCCGGTCACGATGAGAATGATGAGGGCCGTGGTCCACCAGAAGGACTTCGTCGTGCGCAGCTTCGTCCACTCCGCATGCACAGTGTTGAAAAACATTAGCGCTGTACCCCTTCCTTCGGTGCCGCCGCCTGGTACTGCACCGCGCGTTCCGTCATAGTCACGTAGGCCTCTTCCAGCGAGGCGCGGTGGAGCGTCAATTCCGTCAGCGGCACACCCGTGGAATAAGCCAGCTGACCCACGTAATCCGTGGTTTGGTTCGGAATAACCAAGGTGCGGCGCTGCTCCTCATCGACCGACTCGCTATACGGGATGCCGGCCTCCTTCAGCGCCGAGCCGAACTCTCGCAGGTGCTCCGAGCGCACGATAACCGAGGCACTGGAGTTTTCCTTGACAAAGTCATAGGTGCGCTGATTAGCCAAGAGCCTGCCGCGGCCAATCACCACGAGGTGGTCCGCGGTTTGCGCCATCTCCGCCAGCAGGTGGGAGGAGATGAGCACCGTGCGGCCCTCCGCCGCCAGCGCCCGCACGAGCGAGCGCACCCAGCGAATACCTTCCGGATCTAGGCCGTTGACCGGCTCATCCAGGATCAGCACGCCCGGATCCCCCAACAGGGCGGCCGCCAGGCCTAGGCGCTGGCCCATACCGAGGGAGAAGCCACCGGCCTTCTTGCCGGCCACATCAGCCAAGCCCACAAGACCCAGCACCTCGTCGACGCGGGAAGTAGGAATGCCATTAGCCTGCGCCATCCACGTCAGGTGGTTGGCGGCGGTGCGGTTGGCGTGGACGGCTTTGGCGTCGAGAAGCGCGCCCACCTCACGCAGCGGGTTCTTCAGCTCGCGGTAGGGCTTGCCGTGCACCAGAGCAGTGCCAGCGGTGGGCTTGTCCAAGCCCAGAATCATGCGCATCGTCGTTGATTTTCCAGCGCCGTTTGGTCCCAGAAAACCGGTCACTTGTCCCGGCTTCACCTGGAAGGTGAGGTCATCGACGGCGCGGACAGACTTGTACTGTTTGGTCAGTCCGGCTACTTCAATCATGCCCTACAGCGTGCCACAGGTTCCCGCCGCGCGCCTGTATCAGCTGCTGATTTCCTCCCAGCGCTCCAGCAAACGCGGCAGCGCTTCCCGGAAGGGAGCCAAGAGTTCTAGCTCTTCTACCTGCTTAAACGGCACCCAGCGTAGCTCAGCGGATTCCTCATTGGCGGTCACCGCCAAGCGCCGGCCAGAAAGCGTCCGCGCCAACACCGTGGTATAGGTCCAGCCTTCCTCGAAGGGGCCGGAGGTAACGAGCGCATCCAGCACCTCGACGTCTGAGGCCGCGATTCCGGTTTCCTCCGCCGTCTCCCGCAAGGCGGCCTGCTCCGGGGATTCCGGCTTATCCCGCGCCCCACCTGGGATTCCCCAGGTCCCGCCATTGTTCGTCCACGTGGCGCGGTGCTGGAGCAACACCTCATCCCCCGCCACCAAGAAAAGGCCAGCGGCTCCAAACTTGCCCCATACCGGCACCCCGCCTGGACCCTGAGACCAGCCATCACCGGAAAGTTCTGGGTTAACGCGTGTACACATGCCTTCCACGATACGTGAGAAGCCGTCCACGCCGCCCTCCCCCAAATCATCGCGCGACGCGCTCAAGGGCGCTATCCTAAGGGAATGACCGGCCCGGCCACCGAACTGCGCGAGCACTCCCCCGAATCATGGGGCGATCATTGGCTCGATGAAGTCACCGAGCCCCCCACCCCGGCTTTCAGCCGCCCGACGCAGCTGGCCATGAGCTCCTTCGCCGGCCCTGCGCGCGTCATCCGGCGCCTGTATAGCTTCGCGGCCACTACGCCCGGCAAGCTTTTTACGGTCACCGTCATCCTCACCGTCGCGCTCGCAGCGGCCGGCTTTTCTATGTCCTCTTCCTCGGCCGCCCGGCACGATGACCTGGATACGTTGCTGACCTCCACCGAGCCGATGTCGAATGCGGCGCACCATCTCTACACCAACCTGTCCCTGGCGGATACCGTAGCCACCACCGGCTTCGTGCAGGCAGGCGTCGAGCCGGAGGTTAACCGCAACCGCTATAACGAGGCCATCGATGCCGCCTCCGTCGCCGCCACACAGGCCATTGTGGGCACCTCCGCGGAGGATGAGCGCGTGCGCGAGCTCGTCACCTTTATCCAACGAAAGCTGCCGGTGTACACCGCCCTCGTGGAAAAAGCTCGCGTCAATCACCGCGCGGGCCACGCCGTGGCGAATTCCTATATGTCCAACGCCTCGGCGCTCATGCGGACCCAGATCCTCCCCGCCGCCGCGGAGCTGTTTACCCTGACCTCGGAGAAGGTGAGCCAGCAGCAGCAGCGGCTAACCCGGCCGCAGTGGGTGCCGCTGTCCGGGCTTGTGGCCGCGCTCATCTTCCTCGGCCTGGCGCAGTGGTGGCTGTGGCGGCTGACCCGCCGCCGCTTCAACCGCGGTTTCGTAGTAGCCACGGGCCTGTTGTTCCTTGCGCTGGTGTGGGCCTCCGCCTCCAACTTCGCCACGTGGGCCTCGGGCCACCAGGGTTTCGAAACGGTGTCGCGCCCCTGGGATTCGCTGACCGCCTCCCGCATCGAGGCCCAGCAGATGCGCACCTCGGAGACCCTCGCCTTGGTCCTGCGCTCCTCTCAGCAGGACATGTCCGTGCACTTTAATTCCACGGTGTACTCCGTCAACCAAGCCCTGCGGGACTATGAGCAGGCGCTTGACGACGACGACTTCCCCTCCTCCGATCCCACCCTGATTCCCCGCGCGAAGCAGGCAGTGGAAGATTGGACGACCACGCACGAGAACTTCATGGAGGATCTCTCCATGGGTGACTACGATGCCGCGCTGTACCAGGCCACCGCCATCGATCCGGACGGTGACCCCACCGCCGCCAGTGCTTTCAACGCTGTGGATAATTCCTTGGCCGCGCTCATCGACCAGGCCCGCGACGCCATGCGCACCTACCTGGTCCAGGGGCTCAACGCCATGACCATGGTGTCTACCGGCGTGCTCCTGGCCACCTTCGGCGCGATTATCGCCGTGTGGTTGGGAATCCGTCCCCGTCTGCAGGAGTACCTGTGATGCGCCGCCCTACCACGAAACGCCCAGCCTGGACCGCGGCCCTGCTCGTGCTCAGCAGCGCCGTGGCACTCAGCGCTTGCGAGCCGGAGCCGCCCAGCGCGCCGGATCCCATCCTGCCGTCTACCACGAACCTCGATTCCACGCCGGGCCCGCCGCTGCCGGAGGACGCCATCATTGAGCCCGCAGGCAGCGGTGAGGTGTCCAAGCAAAGCGATGCCGAAGCCTACGGCTCCTACCGCCCGGACGATAAGACGCCGAAGGAGCGCGTGCCCGAGATCCTGAAGCGCGGCCGGCTCATCGTGGGCGTGGACCGCTCCAATAACCTGCTCAGCTACCGCGATACCGCCACCGGCGAGGTCCGCGGCTTCGAGGTCGACATCGCTCGCGAGATTGCCCGCGATATCTTCGGGGATCCCAACAAGGTGGACTTCCGCTTCGTGGAAGCTTCCGAGCGCGCGCGTGCCCTCAACGACCGCACGGTGGACATCGTCATCCGCACCATGACGATTAGCCCCACACGCCAGCGCGAAGTCGCCTTCTCCATTCCCTATATGCAAACGGATGCCCGCTTGCTGGTGCTGAAGAACTCCGGCATTCACTCCATCGCGGATACCGCCGGGTTGACCTTGTGCGCGACGAAGGGTTCCACCATGGTGGACGCGATACGCAAGCACGCGACTACTTCCGATATCTTGGAGACCCGCGCCTGGGGCGATTGCCTCATGGCGCTGCAGCTGGGGCAAACGGACGGCATCGTGGTGGATGATGCCCTGCTCTCCGGGATGCTGGCGCAGGATCGCTACACGGAGATCGTCGGCGATCCCCTCGAAAGCCAAAGCTATGGCGTAGCCGTGCGCAAACCCGATGGCTCTTATGACTCGCGCCCGCTCATCCGCCAGGTCAACTCCACGCTGGAGCGCATCCGCAAGGACGGGACCTGGCAGAAGCTCTTCAGCACGTGGTTGGGGGATTATATGGAACAGCCTTTGCTCCCGGCACCGAAGTACCTCGATGAGACTCCACCCGCGACGGAATCGCAGCCGAGTTCCCCAACCAGCAACCAGCCCGGTGAGAAGAAGGAGGGGCACTAATGTCGCACCGCTTCAGCGAGGATGAGCTCGACCACCTCACGCCCGAAGAGCACGAGACTGCGCAGCCCAAAGCCGCAGATCCCGCAGCCGTGGAGCCCGAAGCTCCTGCCGACGCCACCCAGGCCGTGCGCTTCGATCCCTTCGCCGATGAGGAGGACGATTTTTCGGAGGACCACCACCTCACCGCGTCGCCCGCGGAATCCGGCGGCCAGAACGCAGCAGCGCCCGGCGCCAACAACGCGGAAGCCTCAGACCGCACCGCGGCAGTCCCCTTCGATCCCTTCGCGGATGACCTCGAGGAAGAGGAGGACCTCGGCGCCACCGGCGCCGTCCTCTCCCCAGCGGACCGCCCCGGCGCGCATGGCACCGCGACGGGCAAACCCGACGACGGCGAATACGTCGATTCGGATAACATCGCGGCACTCATCGAGGAGCTGGGGCAGCTGCGTGATCGTCGCAAAGCAGAGGACCCCTCGCGGGCCTCGCGACGCCGCGCGCTCGATACCTTCCGCCAGCGCCGCGCCACCAAGCGCACCGACCGCGAGGTGGCCGATGGCATGGCCACCTTGCCCTTCGTGGTCCCGGTAGATCCCAGCGAGGCGCTCATCGATCCGAAGGATGCGCCCCGCGCCGCACCCCCGCAGCTCAAGCCGGGCGACATGGTGGCCGGCCAGTATGAAATCCTCGGCGTGCTCGCCCATGGCGGGTTGGGGTGGATCTACCTGGCCAATGACCACTTCGTCTCCGGGCGCATCGTGGTGCTCAAGGGCATGCAATCCACCAACTCCGCCGAAGAGACAGCGACTGCGGAGGCGGAGCGCGAGTTCCTCGCGGACATCACACACCCGAATATCGTGAAGATTTTCAACTTCATCGATGACCCCCGCGTCCCCGGCGGCTTCATCGTCATGGAATACGTGGGCGGCCCCTCGCTCAAGCAGCGCCGCAACGACCAAGTCAATGACCGCTTCCCGGTCGACACCGCGATTGCCTACATCCTGGAAATCCTGCCCGCCCTGGACTACCTGCATGCCCGCGGCGTGGTCTACAACGATTTGAAGCCCTCCAACATCATCGTCACCGAGGACCAGGTCAAGCTCATCGATCTGGGCGCGGTCTCCGGCATCGGCGCCTTCGGCCACATCTATGGCACACAGGGTTTCCAGGCCCCGGAGATCGCCACCCAGGGCCCCTCGGTGGCCAGCGATATTTACTCCATCGGCCGTACACTGGCCTGCTTGACGTTGAAGCTTCCGGTGGAGGATGGCGTCTACAGGCCCGGCCTACCCTCCCCCACCGAGGAGCCGCTGCTGCGCCGCTACCTCTCCTTCTACCGCCTGCTGTTGCGCGCTACCGATCCTGACCCGGAGCAGCGCTTCGCGTCCGTGTCCGAGCTCCGCAACCAGCTCTTCGGAGTGCTGCGTGAGGTCATCGCGCTGCGCGATGGCATCCAGCACCCAGCCCAACACTCCGTCTTCTCCCCGCAGCGTACGACCTTCGGCACGAAGCACCTGGTCTTCCGCACCGACCAGCTCATCGACGGCATCGACCGCACTGTGCGCATTACCGCCCCCGAGGTAGTCTCCGCGCTGCCCATCCCGCTCATCGTCCGCTCCGATATCGGCGCCCCGCTGCTGCAGGGTTCCTCCTATACCGAGCCACAGGAAGCGCTGGAGACCCTGCGCCAGGCCATGCAGACCCCGGAGTACGAGGAGTCCGCGGAGATTCCCCTCGGCGTGGTGCGCGCCATGATTGATCTGGGATACATCGGCCAGGCACGCGAGTGGCTGACCTCCATCGAGGAGCGCTTGGGCAAGGACTGGCGCTTCCACTGGTACTCGGGCGTGACCGAGCTGCTGCTGGATAAGTACCGCGAGGCCCAGGCCCATTTCGCCCACGTCCTCGACGTGCTGCCCGGTGAGGCCGCCCCGAAGCTGGCCATCGGCGCGGTCAACGAGCTCATCCTGCAGCAGCTGGGTTTTTCGGAAGCCGCGCTTATCGACGCCTCCGTCGCCCGCGCCTGCGCCAACCTCACTACGTCGCTGGCGGATCTGCCCAACGACGCTTTCGAAGATCAGCCCGGCATCTGGGACCACGTCACCGACGATCCGGCCCACCTGCGCTTCAACTCGCTGCGCCTCTACGGCATCGTGTGGGCCACGAACCCGACGACGGTCTCCTCCGCCTTCGGCCTGGCCCGCCAGCTGCGCGCTGAGCACCAGGTTGAGCTCGCCGTGGCCACCTTGGATAGGGTGCCCAATGCATCGCGCCACCACCGCATGGCCCGCTTGACCACGGTCCTGCAGCTCATCGTGCACGATCTCTCCGAGTCCCGCATCCGCCGTGCCGCCCGCCGCTTGGAGGAGATTCCGCAGAACGAGCCGCGCTTCTTGCAGATCAAGATTGCGGTCATCTCCGCCGGGCTGACCTTCTTGCGCGAGGCAGACCTCGACGCCGCTGCCTCCCCCAACGATCTCTTCGAGTTCCCCTTTACCCAGCGCGGCCTGCGCTATGGCCTGGCGGATACCTTGCGGGCACTAGCCCGCCAGGCACCGTTCGCCCGCCACCGCTACGCGCTGGTGGACTTGGCCAATAAGGTCCGCCCGGTCACGATGTTCTAGGTGCCGGCTTTCGCCGGCACGTAGAACTAGTAGAACTAGTACAGGCCCGCCTCCCGGGCCATGGCCGCGATGCCCGCGGACTTCTGCGCGATGGCCAGTTCCTCGTTGGTCGGCACCACGAAGACCTTGACCTGGGATTCCGCGGTCGAAATCATGCGCGGCTCCTTCGAGCGCACGAGGTTGGCTTCCTTATCGAAGTCAATGCCGTACATGTCCAGGTTGTACAGCGAATCCTGGCGGACCTCGGTATCGTTCTCCCCCACGCCGGCGGTAAACGTAATCGCGTCCACGCGGCCCAGCGCAATCATGTATGCACCGATGAAGCGGCGCAGCTGGTGGATGTAGATGTTGTAGGCCAGCCAGGCGTCCTGGTCCTCGTTGTTGATGCGCTCGCGCAGCACGCGGAAATCGTTGACACCCGCAATGCCCTTCACACCGGAGCGCTTGTTCAGAAGGTTGTCGATCTCATCGATCGACATGCCTGCCTCACGCGAGAGGTGGAAGATGATACCCGGGTCAATATCGCCCGAGCGCGTGCCCATGGCCAGACCCGCCAGTGGGGTCAGGCCCATCGAGGTATCGATCGGGCGGCCGTTGCGAATCGCCGCCGCCGAGGCACCGTTGCCCAGGTGCAGCGTGATCTGGTGGACGTGCCCCGGGTCGCGGTCCAAGAGCTTCGGCACCTGCTGCGAGACGAACTCGTGGGAGGTTCCGTGGAAGCCGTAACGGCGAATATCGTACTGCGAGGCCACATCGTTATTGATGGCATAGAGCGCGGCCGCCGGCGGCATGTGGTTGAAGAAGGCCGTATCAAAGACCGCCACGTGCGGGATATCCGGCAGCAGCTTGCGCGCCACGCGGATGCCGTCCAGGTTGGCCGGGTTGTGCAGCGGCGCGAGCGGGATGAGGTCCTCGATCATGGACTCAATCTGGTCCACGATGAGCTGCGGCTCGCTGAACAGGCGCCCACCGTGCACAACGCGGTGGCCCACGGCGATGACCTCGACATCCGTCGGGCCCACGCCGTGCTCGTGCATGATGCCGAACGCGCGGTCGAGGCCGAAGGAGTGGGTAGGAATCTCCAGCTCTTCCTTGTATTCCTCACCGCCCGTCTTGACGGTCACCGCACCCTGCGGCTCTCCGACCTGCTCCACCAAGCCGGAGACCAGCGGGGTATCCGTGGCCGAGCTTTCCGGGTCCACCAGCTGGAACTTAACCGAGGAGGAACCCGAATTGAGAACGAGTACGTACGCCATCTACTTCACCCCTGCCTGGATAGCGGTGATAGCCACCGTGTTGATGATGTCCGGAACGGTCGCGCCACGCGAGAGGTCATTGACCGGCTTGTTCAGCCCCTGCAGAATCGGGCCCACCGCCAACGCGCCACCGGTGCGCTGCGCCGTCTTATAACCAATGTTGCCGGCCTCCAGGTCCGGGAAGACGAAGACCGTAGCCTTACCCGCAACGTCAGATTCCGGCGCCTTCTTGGCGGCCACGCCGGGGTCACAGGCAGCGTCGAACTGCAGCGGACCATCCACCGCCACGGAAGAATCGATGCCGCGAGCCACCTCGACGGCCTGCGTCACCTTCTCCACGTCCGGGCCAGCGCCCGAGGTACCCGTCGAGTAGGACAGCAGCGCCACGCGCGGGTCCAGGCCAAACTGTGCCGCGGTCTGCGCGGACACGATGGCGATCTCGCCGAGCTGCTCCGGGGTCGGGTTCGGGTTCACCGCGCAATCACCGAACGCCCACAGGCGGCCCGGCATCACCATGAGGAAGATGGAGGAAACCACGGAAGCCTCCGGCTTGGTCTTGATGATCTGGAAGGAAGGCTTAATGGTGTGCGCCGTGGTGTGCGCCGCGCCGGAGACCATGCCATCGGCCAAGCCCTTGTGCACCATCATCGTGGCGAAGTAGGACACGTCCTTCATGGTCTCGCGCGCCTGCTCCAGCGTCACGCCCTTCTTCTTGCGCAGCTCCGCAAAGTCCGCTGCAAATTCCTCCGCCAACGGGGATTCCAGGTGGTTGATGATCTCCACGCTACTCAGGTCGATCCCGAGTTCCTGGGCGCGCTTTTCGACGTCCCCGTCACCCAGAATCGTCAGCTTCGCCACCTTGCCCTTAATGAGCTCCCCCGCGGCCTGAAGGATGCGATCATCCTCGCCCTCCGGCAGCACGATGTGCGCACCGATTTCGCGGGCCTGATCCAGAAGCTGCTTCTGGAAGAGCTCGGCGCACATATAGGGCTCGATGTCCTCCAAGGAGGAAATCGCACTGGGAACGGAGGAGACGTCGCCCACCGCGCCCACCACGGTGGCGCCCACCGAGCGCGCGTGCTCCAGCGCCAGCTCCGCGGCGCGGTCAGGCGCATCGGAAACCAGCACGAAGGGCAGGCCCAGAGCGGCCGCGGCCTTGGCGTCAAAGTCCATAACGCCTGTGCCCTGAAGGACCAGGTTGCCCGCGGGGGCGTTGTCCAAAACCTCGCTGAGCGTGGTTCCCAAGTCATCGACCTGGGCGAAGGTGGCTCCTAGTTCCTGAGCCACAGCAGCAACGTCCAAACCGTCGAAGCCGCGCCCGATGACGCTGATAAAGGCAGAATTGCGTGAGGACTTGGCGGTCATGACCAACCTTTCTCTGCATAGAAGGCGTGTACCCGGGATCACAATTTGGGACACACAGTGACACTACGACACTTTCACAGTACGGGAACACACCCTTGCTCGCCGCCCGCTTGACGCTTTTCCTCATCAACTTCCCAGGCCACCGACACCTAAGCCGGGGCCACAGTGTGCTATCCCACAGAAACTTGTCTCCCGTGAGCACCCCGGAGTAGGCTCCTAACCAGGATTGTTACTTCGGGCAAGACCTAGGCTCCCCACTCTTAGCCGCGTGGGGATGGTTCGCTATGAACCATTGTGGCCTAGGTCTTTTGTGGTTTTCACAGGCCCTTAACTCGCGAAAGGATTCTCATGTCGACTGACATTCGCTCGGCAGCCGAGGCCATCCTGGATGGCATCGGCGGGGCGGAGAACATCACCTCTCTCACGCACTGCGCCACCCGCCTGCGCTTTGAGCTGGCTGATGCCTCCAAGGCAGACAAGGAAACACTCGAGGCCATCCCCAAGGTCATGGGTGCCGTGCCGCAGGGCGGCCGCAACTACCAGGTGGTCATCGGCGGTGACGTGGCCACCGTCTATGACGAGATCAAGGCCCTCCCGCAGATGAAGAACCGCAACCAGTCCGGCGGCCAATCTAATGACGATGTCAAGGCCGCCGCCCGCGCCAAGTCCAAGGGCAAGCTGCCGTGGATGGACGCCTTCTTCGAGTACCTCTCGGATTCCTTCCGCCCGATTCTGGGCGTGCTGCTGGGCGCTTCCCTCATCATCGCCTTCGCCTCCGTCCTGGATGCTTTCGGCGTCGTGGACTTCCGTTCCCCGGACAAGCCGGCCTCCTGGTTCTTCGTGGACGCCATGTGGCGCTCCGTGTTCTACTTCCTGCCGGTGATGGTGGCCTACAACGCTGGTAAGAAGCTGCGCATCGACCCGTGGGTCCCGGCCACCATCATGGCGGCGCTCTTCACCCCGGAGTTCCTGAATCTTTCGGAGAACCCCGCGGTCCAGTGCGTCACCAACGACACCCTCGGCGCTGAGCAGTGCTCCATCGAAATCTTCGGCATGACCATGCAGCTGCCGGAGTACGGCGGAAACGTCTTCGTGCCGCTCATCATGGCGGCCGTGGCGGCGCTGTTCTACAAGGGCTTCCAGAAGATCATCCCGTCCGCGGTCCACATGGTCTTCGTCCCGTTCCTCACCCTGCTCTTCGTCATCCCGCTGACGGCCTTCCTCATTGGCCCGTTCGGTGTGTGGGCCGGTAACGGCATAGGCGCTGGCCTGTCCTGGATGAATGACAACGTTCCGTTCGTCTTCGCCCTGGCCATCCCGATGCTCTACCCGTTCCTCGTCCCGCTGGGCCTGCACTGGCCGCTCAACGCCCTCATGCTGGTCAACATTCAAACCTTGGGCTATGACTTCATCCAGGGCCCGATGGGCGCATGGAACTTCGCCTGCTTCGGCGCTACCGCTGGCGTGTTGGCACTGTCCATCCGTGACCACGACACCGTGATGCGCCAGACCTCCGGCTCCGCCCTCCTGGCTGGCCTGCTCGGCGGCGTGTCTGAGCCTTCCCTCTACGGTATCCACCTGCGCTACAAGAGGATTTACCCGCGCATGCTGGTGGGCTGCTTCGCTGGTGGCCTGACCGTGGCCCTGCTGACCTTGGGCACCAACGGCATTACTACCGACGCCTTCGTCTTCACCTCCCTGCTGACCATCCCGGTCTTCACCCCGATGGCCAAGTACGCCATCGCCATTGCAGTGGCCTTCTTCGTGGCCTTCTTCCTCATCCTCTTCACCGACTACCGCACCCCGGAGGAGCGCGCTGAGGCTAAGGCCGCCCGCGAGGCAGCCGAGAAGGCTGAGCTCGACAACGCCGACAACGCCGCGCTTGCCGACGCCCCCGCAGCAACCGCCGCTGCCGGCGCTGGCGCCGGTGCCGCCACCGCAACCGCCACCAAGGCTGACGTCGGCGCTGCTGCAGACGCCGACACTACTGAGCCCGCCGCTGGCACCACCACCGACATCGCCTCCCCGGCTGCCGGCAAGGTTGTCCCCATGGCTGAGATCGATGACCCGGTCTTCTCCGCCGGCACCCTGGGCGACGGTGTGGGCATCGTCCCCGAGAACAACGAGGTATACGCCCCCGTCAGCGGCACCGTCATGAGTGCTATGAAGTCCGGCCACGCCTACGGCATCAAGACCGAGGACGGCGTGGAGGTCCTCGTCCACATCGGTATCAACACCGTGAAGATGAAGGGCGAAGGTTTCGCCCCAGCCGTCAAGAAGGGCGACACCGTCAAGCAGGGCGAGCTGCTTGCCACCGTTGACTTCGCCAAGGTCACCGAAGCCGGCTACGACACCACCATCGTCCTTGCCGTGACCAACACCAAGGCGCTGTCCGCCGTCACTCCGGCTGGCCTCAACCATGCCTCCGCTGGCGACACGGTCATCACCACGACCCGCTAAAGGACCCACTAGGGAACCTTTAGCACGCCTTTAACGACCCCTGACTAAGCTGGCTCGATGGAACCACCATCGTGGCCGGCTTTAGTCGTTTTAACCTCAACCAGAAAGGTGCCCTGTGCAACTGTTGCGAGTGTTTAATAACAACGTCGTTCTCGCACGGCGCGGCGCGGAGGACGTCATCGTCACCGGCCGTGGCATTGGCTTCCAGGCTCACCCCGGCACTGAGGTTGACCCCGCCAAGGTGGTCAAGGTCTTCGTCCCGGATTCTGGCCGCGACCCGGACCACATGGCTGCCATGATCGCCGGCATTCCCGGCGAATACGTGCAGCTGGTCATCGACGCCATGCATTCCGTCGACATGTCTGAGGCGCTGCGCAGCAAGCTCACTTTGGTCGTCGCGATTGCGGACCACATCCACGGTGCCGTCAACCGCGGCAACGCCGTGTCTTATCCCCTCGAAGCCGAGGTGCGCCACCTCTACGCCGATGACTTTGCTCTCGCGCAGCAGCTACTCACTGCCATCAATGGTGGCCTCCATAAGCCCCTGGCTCCCGACGAAGCCGTGGCCATCACACTGCACTTGGTCAACGCCGGCTTCGCAGTGGGAGATCTCTCCGGCACCTACCGCATGACGGGTCTGATCCAGCAGATCCTGGCCGTCATCGGCTCGCACATCGATACGGAGCTCAATAGCGAAGACATCTCCGTCGCCCGCTTCATCACGCACCTGCGCTACCTCTTCGTGCGCATGGCGGAACACCAGCAGCTCGACTCCGACGACCGCCAAGTAGCCACCGCCATCTCCGCGCGCTACCCCGATGCCGTCGAGACCGCCCAGATGGTAGCCAACCTCATTGAGCTGCGCCTCGACAACACATTAACCCCCGATGAGGTCTCCTACCTGACGCTGCACATCGCGCGCCTGGAGGAGGCCTCCGCCTAAGCCATCACCCCGCTTAGGCGATTCACCAACCAACCTAAGCCGCCGGCGCCTCAACAGCGCCCTCAGCGGGCGCGTCAACAGCACCATCGACCGGTGCCTCAGCGCCGCCTTCCACTGGCGCCACCGGCTCTGCCACGGTGATGATGTTGTCCTCGTAGCCCAGCTCGCCGCCGACGAACTTGCCGCCGCAGGTGATGAGGACCAGGCGGTTCTCTCCCTGGGCGTCATTGACCACGTCCGGGAAACCTGAGCCCTTCGGCAGACGGTACGGCGCCTCCGTCACGCGGAACTGGCGCTCCTCGCCGTCGATGAAGACGGTGAATTCCTGGCCCTGCTCCAGGGTGGTGAACTTCTCTGCAAAGCCCGTGCCCTGACCCTGGTAGTTGATGTGGCCGGTGATAACGCTGGAGCCAACCGGGCCAGCCTCACCCGGCACTGCGGAGGCGGAGTACCAACCCAGGCGCTGCACATCGCGCGGCGGAATCAGCATGCCGGTATCCGTAACCTGAATCGGGTCCACGGCAGCGAACTCATCGTTGATGCCCAAGGACATAGCACCGAAGCCACGGAACTCACCCGGTGCCGCATCAATCTCCTTATCCTGCTCACCGGAGTCATCCACGAAGGGATCATTGTTCGTCGTGGGTGCCTCAGCGCTTTGCGACGTCTCCGCCGACTCTCCCGCATTATCTTCCGCGGAATCATCGCCATTGCGTCCTGCATAGATCACCAATTGCACGATGACCAAGATGACCGCGATGAGCGCCACCAGACCAATGATCAGCTTCTTATTGCCCTTCTTCGATTCGCCCGCTGACTGCTCCTCACCGGCACGGTGCTTCGCCCCGGCGGCCTCCCCGGCAGTCTCACCCGTGGAATCGGCGGGGTATTCCGGAATATCGTTCTGTTGGCTTTCGTCAGCCATAATCTCTGCTCCTTGTGACTGTCTTCTAGTTATGGGCTTCTAGCTTCTAAAAGTCTTCGCTATGGGGTTTCGTTGTAAACAATAGTCTAAGAGTCATACGACGAATCCCCTCCAGCGTTTTCACCCTGGAGGGGATTGTCCTAATCATTTCCTGCCCCTACCACGCCCAGCCGGTGAGGGCCGGGATGGTGTTGCAGTGCGGACTACTTGATGAAGTCCTGCATGCCTGGGTCAAGCTCGGTTGCACCAGAAGGTACGTGCTTGATCTCCACGCGGTGCGTGTTGGACGGCATCGGCTGACCGAAGTCCTGCGGCTGGTTAGCAGCATCCTCCGGCGGGGTTGCGTCCAGGACGGTAACCTCGCGGTCATCGCGGCCGGTGTTGTCATGGGACTCACCATGGTTGTTGCCACCATCGTGGCCACCATTGCCACCATCATGACCACCGTTGCCACCGTTGTGGCCACCGTCGGCGATGATCTTGATCAGGCCCAGACCCGGGATGAGCAGCAGCCACCACGGCAGGTCCTTCTTCGAGCTGCCCTTGTCTCCATCATTGTCCTTGCCGTCGCCCTTATCCGGGGTATCGGAAGGCTTATCGGAGTCAGAGGTAACCGTCTGGTTCTTGTCGTTGATGTCCTTGTGCTCAGCAATGTGGTTCGGGTTCTCCGGATCAGTACCCGGAGTGTCCTCGCCCTTGTCGTTGACCTCAACCGAAGTCAACTCCTCGAAAGCAACCGCAGCCTCAACCGGCTCCGTCACAGACTCATCAACGATGATCTCAACAACAACCTCACCGTTAGCAGACTCCGGAGTAAAGGTCTTCTCGCCCTTACCCAGAACGGTCTTGCCGTCCTCCTTGGAAATCAACTCAGCAAACAGGGTGTATTCCTTACCCGGAACCAGGTTCTCGTAGGTAACACGGTCGTTGACCTGCGCACCAGCAACAACCTCGGTTGCACCGTTAGCAAAGTCAGCATTCGTCGAAATCTTCGGCTTACCAGACTCATCATCGCCCGACTTCGGAACCGTCTGGTTCTTGTCGTTGATGTCCTTGTGCTCAGCGATGTGGTTCGGGTTCTCCGGATCAGTACCCGGGGTCTCCTCGCCCTTGTCGTTGACCTCAACCGAAGTCAACTCCTCGAAAGCAACCGCAGCCTCAACCGGCTCCGTCACAGACTCATCAACAGTGATCGTAACGACAACCTCACCGTTAGCAGACTCCGGAGTAAAGGTCTTCTCGCCCTTACCCAGAACGGTCTTGCCGTCCTCCTTGGAAATCAGCTCAGCGAACAGGGTGTATTCCTTGCCCGGAACCAGGTTCTCGTAGGTAACACGGTCGTTGACCTGCGCACCAGCAACAACCTCGGTTGCACCGTTAGCGAAGTCAGCATTCGTCGAAATCTTCGGCTTGCCAGACTCATCATCGCCCGACTTCGGAACCGTCTGGTTCTTGTCGTTGATGTCCTTGTGCTCAGCGATGTGGTTCGGGTTCTCCGGATCAGTACCCGGGGTCTCCTCGCCCTTGTCGTTGACCTCAACCGAAGTCAACTCCTCGAAAGCAACCGCAGCCTCAACCGGCTCCGTCACAGACTCATCAACAGTGATCGTAACGACAACCTCACCGTTAGCAGACTCCGGAGTAAAGGTCTTCTCGCCCTTACCCAGAACGGTCTTGCCGTCCTCCTTGGAAATCAGCTCAGCGAACAGAGTGTATTCCTTACCCGGAACCAGGTTCTCATACGTCACCGTATCGTTAACCTGCGCACCAGCAACAACCTCGGTTGCACCGTTAGCAAAGTCAGCATTCGTCGAAATCTTCGGCTTACCAGACTCATCACCCGGCTCACGCGGAGTCGTGGACTCAGACGGCTCCTCACCAGGCTTATCCGGCGTGGTGGACTCACACGGGTCATTCGGGGTCGTGGACTCACCCGGCTTACCCGGAGTGGTCGACTCGCCAGGCTTGCCCGGAGTGGTGGACTCACCCGGGTTGTTCGGAGTGGTCTCCTCGCCCGGCTTAGACGGGGTCGTGGACTCACAGGTCTCGTCACCCGGCTTGTTCGGAGTCGTCGACTCAGACGGCTCAGTGGTCTTCTCAGTCGTCTTCGGAGTCGTCGACTCAGATGGCTCCTCACCAGGCTTATCCGGGGTCGTAGACTCACACGGATCGTTCGGAGTGGTGGACTCACCCGGCTTACCCGGAGTGGTCGACTCACCAGGCTTGCCCGGAGTCGTTGACTCGCCCGGATTATTCGGGGTAGTCTCCTCGCCCGGCTTAGACGGGGTCGTGGACTCGCAAGTCTCGTCGCCCGGCTGCTCCGGCGTGGTGGACTCAGACGGCTCATCCTTAGAGGTCACAGTCTGAGCCTTATCATTGATGTCCTCGTGCTTAGCAATGTCGTTCGGGTTCTCCGGATCAGTACCCGGA